>CAYZVO010000034.1:0-50022 GCA_964481655.1 uncultured Enterobacterales bacterium
AAAAGTGTCACCCATGTCCCTGAACTGAAGTGTCACCCATGTCCTGACTTGCACAGGCCCAGCGGTGATCGGGGCTGCCCGCTCGTGGTCCCTCGAGCCGAATCGGATTGTAATCAACTCGCCTTTTGATTAGATTAGTCTCGGAATCGCCTCACGCCGAAGGAGCCCCATGCCCTGGATCTGGCAGCATCCTGCCTGGCCCGACTTCCGCTGGGACGCCGAGCGGCTCTTGCGGCCCGTGGCCGAGCTGGGCGTGGGGCGGGGAAGGCTGCTCACCGAGCTGGGCAGCGTTGGGCTCTCGGAGCGCGCCGCGCTGACGGCCGAGGCCTTGACCGAGGATGCCCTGGGTACGAGCCTCATCGAGGGTGAACAGCTCCCTCCAGCCAGCGTGCGCTCGTCCGTGGCCCGTCACCTGGGCCTGGACGAAGGAGGCCTGGCCCCCACCAGCCGCGACGTGGATGGCGTGGTCGAGGTGCTCCTGGACGCAACCCGCGCGCCCTGCGAAGCCCTCGACGAGGAGCGGCTCTTCGGCTGGCACGCCGCCATCTTCCCCACCGGACGGTCGGGGTTGCAGAGGATTTGTGTCGGCGCCTGGCGGGAGAGTGAAGTGCTGGTGAGCTCTGGCCCGGTCGGGTCGGAGCGCGTCCACTTCCGTGCCCCCCCGGCCGCGCACGTGCCAGAGGAGATGGCCGCGCTGCTCAGCTGGTGGAACGGATCGAGCCGTGAACTCGAGGGAGTCCTGCGGGCTGGGGTGGCCCACCTGTGGTTCGAGACCATCCATCCCTTCGACGACGGGAACGGACGCCTGGGCCGTGCCCTGGCCGACATGGCCCTCGCGGCCGCCGATGGCACGGAGCGGCGCAGCTACAGTCTCTCCAGTCAGATCATGAGTGAGCGCAGCGCCTACTACCAGGCTCTTCAGCAAGCGCAGCAGGGCGGCCCGGACATCACGCCCTGGCTCACCTGGTTCGTCGGCTGCGTGACCCGGGCCGTGACCCAGGCCAGGCGGCGCGTCTCGGGCACCCTGGCCCGCGCCCGGATCCTCGCTCGAGCCAGAGACGTCGGCCTGAACCACCGGCAGTTCAAGGCCCTGTCACGCATGGCCGAGGCGGGACCGGCGGGCTTCGAGGGCGGCATGACCAACCGGAAGTACCGCGCCCTCACGCGCAGCTCCGCCGCCACCGCGACGAGAGACCTCGCGGAGCTCGAGGCTGAGGGCTTCCTGCAGCGGGGTAGGGCTGGGGGCCGGAGCGTGCACTACCAGCTGGTGTGGCAGGACGGAGGGGACGAGTAGGGCGGTCCGCAGGACCCGAGCCCGATCACCTCCAAGCCGATCCCGCCGAACTAGGAGACCGTGCCAGCCCCCGTGTGGAACAGCCCGACGAACCGCTCGATGCAGCGCTCGTTGGTGGGCAACAACTCATCGAGCATCACGGCGATCTGCGCCGTGGCGTCGAGGAACGTCCGAACCTGACGCTTCTCGGTGGTCCCGAGCTTCTGCCGGGCCCCAGTGATGTTCTCCTCCCGGCGCGTGGGGTGTGCCCAGGCGTTGCGCAGCAGCCCCACCGCGCGAACTCGCTTGTCCTTCCACTTGTCGAGGCTGGCCTTTGGCGGCCGCTTTCCGATCCGACTCTCGAGGGAGGACAGGCTCAACTCCTCGCTGCGGACCAGGGAAGCCAAGTCCTCCGCGGCGGGGGAGCGCTGCTCCTGCACGATGCGGGCGAAGATGTTGTTGAGCAGGAAGGACAGCTCCATGGCGCGGAAGAGGTCCCAGCGCACGTAGCCCCCGGCCATCAGCGCAGCGCTCTCGGCCGACGGCGTCAGCTCACCGATCAGCCAGCTCGGACCGCCGTCCACGATGGTCTCGGCCTTGCGGAGTTCCTGGTAGTAGGCGGGCTCGATGTCCACGTGCTCCGAGAGCACACGGAGCACCTCCTTGATGTCCGGGCGTTCGCTGGGCTGCTTGGAGAGCATCCGCTCGGTGAGCGCCTGAAGCTCGGGAAGAGTCAGGGCCACGCCGTCCCCTGGACCGGCGAGCAGGGAGCCCAGGGCATAGATGTCGCTCGACTTGTCTGGGGCAGGGTTGGTCCCGCAGAGCTCGGGGGCCTTGAAGCGCTCGGGCTCGAGCCAGATGCCGGTGGTGCTGGAGGTCGGCCTGGCCAGCCCGAAGTCGATGAGGGTGGCCCCCAGCTTGCTGTTGACGATGATGTTGCGGGGTGCGATGTCGCAGTGCAGGACGTTGCGGTGGTGCAGCGCCTCCACCGCCTGGGCGATCTGCTTGACCACATGGCATCGACCGAGCTCGGGGAGGTCATCCCAGTGGTTGTCGAAGGCCTCGCCTTCGACCCAGTCGTAGACAATGATCCCAGTGGACGGCTCGTCGACCCGGAAGCCCGCCTTGCGGATGCGAGGCAGAAAGTCGTCGCCCGTCTGGTAGGTCTCATGTTCCCGAAGGGTCCGAAGCGCCGCACAGGTGCGGGCGAAGCGGCTGCGGTCCTGCTCGGTGTTGAGGGGGTTGGTGCGGTAGGCGAGGTTCTTGTCACCCCGCTCGGCGACATAGATCGTGGCGTCCCCGCCGCCGTCCCGACGCTGGATGTCGCTGGGCCACTCGATGGCGTCCACCGCCAGCCTGAACAGGCAGAGTGTGGATGCGGGCTCGGTGTGCAGCAGGTCCTTGCGACGCCGCAGCAGCTCCTCCAACAGGGGGCGGTTGAAGGTCCCGTCGTGCTTCAGAACCCCGCGGATGCCAAGGTCTTCCCGACACTTCTGCATCCGACGCGAGGTGATGGTGCCCATGTTGCCGCAGCGCCTCAGCGCATCGTTGAGCCAGCTGGTGCAGCGGTCGAGGCGCTCAAGGGGCTCGCTGTCCTCGCGCGGTGTGCAGGCCCAGGCCACCGCCAGAGGGAAAGAGTCCACCGGCTCCCAGTCGTCGGAGTAGCTGAGCTCCGAGCGGGCGTAGGCCCAGACGCTCTCGACCTCGGTGTCGCTGGCGAGCAGATCCTCGATGCTGCTCGTCACGTCGTCTCCGAGCATGAACAGCCGCTCGGCGTTGCTCAGCCGGCGGCGGATCCTACCGAACACGACGGTCAGGGAGTTGAGGTTGTTGCTCCACTGCGCCAGCCTCGCGCGCGCGTCACGGCTGGACTCGATCAGGCCCTGGCCCACGGTCCGTAGGTACCGCGCGAGCTGAGCCTCGTCGAAGGCGTGCTTCTGCGTACCGTTCATGAGCAGCGCGTCGCGGCAGTTCTGACCGATGCGGACCGAGAGATCCACAGTCCCCACCAGGACAATCTGCACCAGCACCTGATCCTTGGTGGGAGTCGACAGGACATTCTCCACCAAGGGCTTGAAGCGCTCACCCCAGCGCCGCCCATCGATCCCGGGGACCAACACCTGCGCCTCGTCCACGAGCACGACCAGGGTGCGACACGCGGGGCGGCGGTCCTTGATGAAGCTGCGCACGTTCTCCCAGGCGTACGCGTCCCAGATCTCGCTGGGGGCCGAAGCGCCGAACGCGGGAGACGACTTGTACCTGCGCTCGAGCGTGCCGCGGATCCCGTCCCACACCGCGCGGACCCCCTCCCGGATGTCCTGGTCGCGGCGAAGCTCCACCTTCACGACCTCATGGCCAGACTCCTTGGCGACCTCCGCGAGGTGGTGGTACAGCGTGGTCTTTCCAAAACGCCGGGGCGCGACCACCATGAAGGAGTGCCGCCCTTCGCCGATGATCCCCTCGAGCTTTTCGTGGTCGACCTGGACGCCCATGGGCTGTGAGCGGATCAGCTCGCTGTCGGTCTTGTCGCCCACGCCGCTCCCGACCGGGACCGAGGGGACCTCGCGCAGGATGCGCTCGAAGTTCCTGGAGCTCTCGGCCTCGCCGCACTTCAGGGAGAGGCGCAGAGGCTCCTTGCCGCCCCGCAGCTTGTCCGCGTTCTGGGGCACCAGGGGGACGGAGACGATCTCGTCCCGGAAGAAGCGCCCGGGCTCGTGCTGGTACCAGGCGTCGTCGCGGATGGCTACCGTCCAGAGGAGGATGGGCTTGCCGTCACGATCCTCGATGGTGTAGCCCCCCGGAAGCTCCGTCTGCCGCGTGAACTCGCTCAACAGCGTGGAGTGCACCTCGACAATGGCCGGCTCGGCGAGGCGGGCGTCGGCGATGATCCGGATCGGCACCTCCACGAAGATGTGGGTGTTCCTACGGCGCAGCTTGGGGACCACGAGCGTGGCCGCCTGGATGTGGCCGCGCTCGTCGGTCACTACATGATCGAAGTCGACGACGCGACCGGGGCTGTGCACCGCCGAGCTGGGGCTGGATGGTGCGCTCGTCCGCCCGCCGATGGTCTTGAGGAAGCGCAGCACGAGAGGGAACTTGCCAATGGATGCCAGGATCTCGGTGTCTCCCGGATGGAGCCGGTCCGGCTCGGGAGGTAGCGGGAAGGTCTTGGGGCTACCGACCAGGCGCTCCAACATGCCCTTGGTGGCCTCCGGGTTGAGCACCTGCAGCCAGCCGCGGACATGCTCCGCGACGATGAGGGCGCTGCGGCGCGGGAGCGCACGGAGGGGCTTCCACGCTTCGGGAGGCAGTCCCTGCAGGACCTCCTGGAACCGCTCGTCGAGCATCCAGGCATCGGCCAGCTTCACCACCACTACTGCCTGTCCCTCGGGCTCGGGGAGCCCCTCGAGTTCCGGTGGCGGCGCTCCCGCAAACGTCTGATCGACCCAGGCGACCACGGACAGCAATCGCTGCTGGAGCTCGGGATCCGCGAACACGGGTGCGGAGCCTTCGTTGGCTTCCCGATCGAAGCCGAGGCTCCAAGCCGGCAGGGGCCAGTCCCGGACCTTGGCGAGGGCCTGCAGGAGTTGCTCGAGCTGCTCTGAATCCGGGATGACCAGCCGCACGGGCGCCGACGGGCCTGCGGCCGAGGCCAGCTCGAACAGGGAGCTGCGTTGCCTCCCAATCTGCTCGATCTCGCTGGCCTGGGGTACCTCCGACAGCTCTACCTCAAGCCTCGCGATGTCGGCCTCGAGCTGGGTGATCCGGAGCCTGCGCGCCTCGGCGGGATCGGAGGCGCCGAGCAGCCCGCGGTAGCGCGGCGCCGTCTCCAACAACAGCGCGTCGATCAGTTGGCCCCAGTCCTGGTGTCCCTCGAGGATGCTGGGCTCGGGCTCGGGCTCCACCTCGGGCTCGGGCTCCGGCGCGGGCACAGGCTCTGGCTCGGGCTCGGGTTCGGGCTCCACCTCGGGCTCCGGCGCGGGCACAGGCTCTGGCTCGGGCTCCACCACGGGCTCGGGCTCGGGCGCCACCTCGGGCTCGGGCACAAGGTCTGGCTCGGCCACAGGCTCGGGCTCGGGCACAGGCTCGGGCACCAGATCGGGCGCAGACTCGGGCACCACCTCGGGCTCGGGGGATGGCGAGATCGGAGGTGGCTCCTTGGGAAGGTCCAGGGCCTCGCGCGGGGTGTTCTCGGTCGGAGCGCCGGCCTCGAAGGCCGGCGTCGCGGCGGGGGACCACTGGGACGCCAGGCTCTGGAAGGGAGTGTTGGTGAAGCGGCTCGCGGGCTCGGCGACCTCCAACGCCCGCGCGTGGAGCGCCTGGATGTGGTCTCTGACGGAGATGAACGGCCTCGGGTGCCTGCCCCGGGTGAAGACCCGCCAGGGGCCGGGGACCAGGAACGTGATGCCGCGGGGCTTGGGACCCTTTCTGTCCGGGCCGTTGATCAGGCCGATGCAGAACAGCGTCGCGTCGTCGATCCGGTCGAAGACGCAGGCGATCGAGGTCTCACGGCCGAGACAGTGCCACACCACCTTGCTCGGATCTCGCGGATCCTTCGAGCGTTCCATCCGGAGCTTGCCGTCGAAGAGCAAATCGTCCAGCACATCCGCCTTCCAGGTCGGCCTGTCGAACCCATGCCGCCGGGCGTATTCCTCGATCTTTCGGAGGTTGAAGTTGAGATAGAAGCTCATGTCGCCACCCTGGACCACCGACCTGGAGAAGCGCCGCCACGACCAGCCCACCAAGGGTGAGCACGAGCACCGGCGACCTTCCTTTCCCTACCGACGCAGATTCAGCGACCAGCCTACCATCCAAGCGGTCACCCGTGGCCCCCAGCGGCGGGACGCCCGCGCGCGTTGGTGCCCCCCTCACGGCCCACCCCGGGCCCCTCCTGTGGTATCCAGAACGAAGCCTGTCCACGCCCACCCCCATCCGCCGCTGGACCACGCTCCTGCTCGTCTCCCTCCTGCTCGCCTTCGGGGTGGTGCTGGTCGTCGACCCTGTCATCCGTCTCGCGCCGAGTCCAAAACCGGCCGCCCGCCGTCCCACCATCGCCTTGGGCGACACGCTGTCCGTCTGGAGCCCCGCGGGACCCGCCGCGCGCTTCGACGCGGATCGGCTCTTCCAGAAGATCAACGGACAGGCCGATCTCCACCTCCACGACATCACCCAGAGCCACCCCCCAGTGCGGTTCCCGCCCCTCAGATCGGCGACTGCACGAAGATGGCCCCCGCTCCGGAGCTGCCGGTGTTGTCGCCGTTCGCGCCCACGATGATGTCCATCCATCCGTCAGCGTCCAGGTCGCCGATGCCGACGCCCAGGCCCGCGGCCTGGCCCGTCCCGGCGCCGAGCAGGATGGCGTCGGCGTCGGTGGTGACGAAGCTGCCGCTGAGGGGTCCGTGGAACAGGTAGGCCGCGCCCGATCCGGTGCCGGCGCTGCCGTCCATGTAGGCGCCCACGAGCAGGTCGGAGACGCCGTCGCCGTCGGCGTCCCGGGCCGCCACGCCGCTGCCGGCGAAGTCGGAGCTCACGGCCCCGCGCACGATCAGCTCGGCGACGCCCAGGTCCATCACACCGCTCATGGCGCCGTAGATGACATAGGCGGCGCCCTCGTTGGCGGACACCACGCCGCTGCCGTAGGCGCCGATGACGGGGTCGTCCCGGCCGTCGCCGTCGATGTCGGCCATGGCCAGGCTGTTGCCGGGGTTGGCGCCGGCCGTCTCGCCCATGAGGATGGCGTCGGCGTCTTCGAACTCCAGCTCGCCGTAGATGGGCATGTGCACGACGGCCACCATGCCGAGGTAGTAGCCATGCAGGCTGGCCCAGGGCGCTGAGATGAGCGCGTCACCGATGCCGTCGCCGTTGATGTCTCCGCCCGCGCGCCCCACCCGGCCCATGTAGGACGCGTCGCCCGGGCCCATCAAGGTGGCGTCGGCGTCGGTGGTGAGATCCACGTCGGCGGTGAGCGGACCGTAGGAGACGTACAGGGCCCCGCTGGACCCCTCGACGCTGTGGGCGCCGATGGCCGCGTCGGCCAGGCCGTCGCCGTCCAGGTCGGCGATGTCCCCACCGTGGCCGGTGTAGCTGTAGTCGCCGCCGTAGAGCTTGGCGTCGGCATCGGCGAGGTCCATGTCGGCGGTGACCGGCCCCAGGACCACGCGGAAGCCGGGCTGCTCACCCCAGGCGCAGCCCACCATGATGTCATCGAAGCCGTCGCCGTTGGTGTCCGCCAGGCCGATGCAGCGCCCCCCGCCGTAGCAGTCGCTGGGGTCCGTGGTCAGGGCGACCCCGGCCGACGCCAGGGAGTGGGTGCCGCTCTGAGGCCCGTAGGCCAGGTAGGCACCCACGGAGCTCGAATACAGGGTGGCGACGAGCACGTCCTCGAAGCCGTCGCCGTCCACATCGCCCAGCTCCACCAGCCGGCCGGCGTCCGCGTTGGCGCCGGGGGCGTAGAGCTTGGCCCCGGCGACCGACAGGTCGTAGCTGCCCGAGAAGCCGCAGGCGGTGTCGCCGCCGTCGCAGTTCTGGTCCAGGCCGTCCCCGCAGATCTCCGCAGCGCCAGGGAACACGCCGGGGTCGCTGTCGTCGCAGTCCTGGTCCCCGGGATCGAGGTAGGCGCAGGCGTCGGAGAGCCATCCGTCCAGGTCGGCATCGAAGCCCTCGTCGATCTCCCCGTCGCAGTCCTGGTCCTGCTGGTCGCAGGCTTCGGGGGCCTCGGGGTGGACGCTGGGATCCCCTGGGTCGCAGTCTTCGCCGCGCTGCACCCAACCGACCGGCGGGTCGCAGGTGTCCTCGGACACAGCAGGATGGCCCCACCCATCCCCGTCGTCGTCGCTGTACCAGGTGCTGACCTCTCCCTGGTCGGCCCGACCGTCACAGTCGTCGTCGTCCCCATCGCAGATCTCATCGGCGCCGGGGTGAACCGCGGGGTCGCCGTCGTCGCAGTCGGTGTCGTCGGCGACGTAGCCGGTGGGGGCCTGCATGGACTCGACGCTGTCGTCGGGGTCACCGTAGCCGTCACCATCGGCGTCCCGGTACCAGGTGGAGGCCTGGTGTCGCTCGATGAGGACGCCACCATCGGGCATCCAGTCGCGAGGCGACGCGGTGTCGTCGTGGGGCGCTGCGCTGTCTCGGGGCTCGGGGGCCTCGGAGTCGGCGGGCCCCCCACAGGCGGCGAGAGCCAGCAGGGCGAGGGTCGGCAAGCAGGTGCGGGGGACCATGGTCGAGGCGGGCTCACGACGGTGAGGGGACACCAAACATAGTAGTCCGGGGACCAGAATCCGATCGCTCGCTCAGAAGGTGTGCCCGAAGTCCACATAGACCGAGGGGGACCACTCCTCGGCGGGCGACAGGCCCAGGTCGGCGCGGACCAGGACGTCGTTCCAGCTCAGCCGCAGGCCCGCCCCCGTGGACCACGCCGCCGCGGCGTCCCCCAGCTCCTGGGGATCGAGGGCCACCCAGCCGGCGTCCACGAAGCCCACGCCCCCCAGCTCGATGGTCTGCTTCCGGATGGCGACCGTGGCGATGTGAGCCCGCAGCTCCTGCTGCCCGACCAGCTTGACCTGCCCGCGGTAGCGACCGTGACGGATGCCGCGCCCGAGCTCCCCACCTCCCAGCGCGCCGTAGCCCTGCAGCCCTCCGGTGGACGCCGTCTGTGCGGTGGGCTGATCGCCGAACACGAGGTCGGCTCCCAGCCGCGAGGCGAAGACGAAGCGCTCACCGCCCAGGGGCGCGTAGGTCCTGATGGTCGCGTTCCCGCCCAGGTAGGACCAGTCGCTGCCCCAGGTCGGGTGGGCTCCCCGCAGGGAGACATCGGCCCACACGCCCCGGGATGGTTCCTCGTCGTCGTCGCGGCTGTCGTAGGCCAGTCCGGCCTGCAGGACGCTCTCGAGCCCCTCCTCCCCTTCGGGGAAGCGCTCGGCGTAGAGGCTCCCAGGCAGGGGCTCGGGCGCCCTGGGGATCCCGACCAGGCGGTAGGCCCCCGACCAGCCACCGAACAGCGACCAGGGCGTGGGCCCCAGCCGCCACGCGGCGGACAGATCCGCGTAGGCCGCGGTGTGGCTGAAGGCGGTGCGCAGCTCGTCCGTGGCCGTGGCGCAGACATCCTCCGTCGGCGTCCCGCAGTAGGTGTCCCAGCGCGAGGAGGCGTAGCCCCCACCGAGGCTGAGGGTCACAGGCCTGTGGGCGAGCTCCTCCAGCTCGATCCAGAGGCCGTGGTACTGCTCGCCGCCGGTGGAGCCGTACAGGTCCAGCTCGAGCTCGGCGGCACCGAAGCCGCGGGTGGTGCCCAGGGACAGTCCGCCCATGGCCCCCAGCCCCAGCCCGGTGTCGCTGGTGTAGTCGGCCACGGGCAGACCCCAGACCTCGACGGCCACGGCGGGGCCGCTGCTCCCCATCGCCATGGCCACGAGCAGGGCACGACAGCGATGGGGAGGTCCGACCATCGCTCACTCCAGGATGTCGATCGCGGCGATATAGGCGTTGCCCCCCAGCCACCTCAGGGGCTCGGGCGGGACGTAGGGCATCGCCCGGTTCACGAAGGGCATCCCGGCCCAGTCCCCGCGCCGCCCCGCGGCCATCTCCGCGATGACCCGACCGGCCAGGTAGGCGGTCACCATGCCGTGGCCGGAGTAGCCGACGCCGTAGAACACGTTCCCGTGGCGTCCGGTGCGACCGACGGAGGGCGCCTGGTCCATGGTCAGGTTCACGCTGCCGCCCCAGGCGTGCTCGAAGGCGCCCCCCGACAGGGAGGGGTAGAAGCCCGCCAGTTCGCGCTCGAGCTTGGGCAGCGCGCGCCTGACGTGAGCGTTGTTCTCCGTGCCGTCGGACAGCGCCATGCGGACGAAGCCGCCGCCCAGGGCGAGCCGGTGATCCTTGGTCAGGCCCATGTAGACCAGGTTCTCGCGGTCGTCGTTGAAGGCCACGCGGCGCTCGAGCCCCGCGGTGGCCCGCTGCTGGCGAGACAGCCGCGGGGTGATGCCCATGAAGCTCGACACCGAGAAGACGCGGTCACCGAACAGGCCGAGCTGAGGTGTCCAGGCGCCGGTGCCGAGCACCAGCCGGCGAGCCCGCACCACGCGTCCGTTCTGCAGGACCACCCGCACGGTGTCGCCGTGCTCGATCTCCACCACCGGGCTGTTCTCGTACAGGCGCACCCCCGCACCCACGGCGGCGTCCTTCAGGGCGAGGGTGAGGTTCCGCGGCTGACAGAGCCCCCCCATGGGATCGTAGATGCCACCCGCCGCGTCGGTGCCGACGGTCTGGCGCACCTCGTCGCGGCTCCACAGCTCGATGGGCAGCCCCAGGGCACCGGCGGTCTCGACGTAGGACCGCGCCCAGTCGAGCCCGGAGTTCTTCAACAGGACGAGCACACCGGACAGCTCCAGCTCGGCGTCCAGGGCCGCTCCCCTGGACAGCTGCTGCAGCTCCCGCATGGCCTGGGCGGTGAGCTGGTAGCCGCGGACGTGGTGTTCGGGGCTGCCGGTCACGGCCATCATCTCCTGCCCGTTCGGCCACGAGCACAGGAAGCCCCCGCTGCGCCCCGAGCCGCCGTTTCCGACCTGTCTGGCCTCGAGCACCGCGACCGACTGCCCGGGCAGGGTGCGCCTGAGATGGAGCGCCGAGGAGAGCCCCGTCAGCCCCGCCCCGACCACGACGCTGTCGACCTGCAGGTCGGACTCGAGCGCGGGCACGGCGGGCACCGGTCTGCGAGCCCAGTAGGAGAGGTTGGGCTCCACCGACACGGTCTTCATCCACAGATCCTGGGCGATGCGGTCCAGGCCGATGGGGTTCAGGGCCAGGCTGGCGCTGGCACCGGCGCCGAGCTTCAGGAAGGCGCGGCGGTTCATCGGGCGTCTCATGGTGTGTCTCCTCGTTCATGAGAGCCTGCTCGACTCGAGCAGCTCTCATGAAGGGAAACGGGACCCGGTGGCGTTTCGGGGCGCGGTTGACCTTCTTTGACGTTTGGGCGCGGCATCGGGCCCGGCGCCGGACGTCGAGACCGGGCCAGGGAGACGACGCCCACAGACCCACCGCCACCCCCTGTGGTATCCAGATCCAAGCCATGTCCACGCCCACCACGACACCCGCGCGCCGCAGGACCACGCTCCTGCTCGTCTCCCTCCTGCTCGCCCTCGGGGTGGTGCTGGTCGCCGACCGTGTCATCCGTCTCGCGCCGATCCAGCAAGCCCCCCCCAGCCGTCCAGCCATCGCCCTGGGCGACGCGCTGCCCGGCTGGAGCCCCGCGGGCCCCGCCGCGCGCTACGACGCGGATCGGCTCTTCGAGAAGATCAACGGACAGGCCGATCTCTACCTGCACGCCGGCTTCGTGATGCTCGACAGCCAGCGCTTCCTCGATCCCGCGGACCCCTCCCGATCCATCGAGCTGCGGGCCTACGAGATGGGTTCGGCCGAGGCCGCCGCCTCGGTCCACGCCCTCCAGCGCCGCCCAGGCGGCGAACCCCTGGACCCCGCCCTGGACGCCGAGTGTGTCGCCGGGTCCTGCTTCCTCTCCCACGGCAGCTGGTACCTCGAGGTGCTGCCAGCGCCCCTCGGCGCGGGTCTCGATGATCGCTGCCGCGCCGCGGTCTTCGCCTTCGTCGAGGCCCACCCCCTCGACGACGACGCCCCGTGGAGACCCGGTGCTGGATTCCCCGCAGAGGGGCTCGAGGAGGGCAGCGTCGCCACCGGGGTGCGAGACGCCTACGGCCTGGCCGCCCTGGGCGGCGTGGCCACCGCCACCTACCAGAGCGCGTCCGGGCCGCTGCTGGCCTGGCGGGCCGAGGCCGCCTCCCCCGCCGCCGCCGAGGCCCTGGCCCAGCGGGTCGAGCACGAGCTGACGATCCTGGGAGCCGAGCCCCTCGAGGCCCCGAATGGCGTGCGCCTGCTGTCCATCATCGGCAGCGCCTGCGCCCTGCAGGTCACCGGCTCCGCCGTCGTCGGGGTGCAAGAGGCACCGGACAACGCCAGCGCCCTCGCGCTGCTCGACGTGCTGGCGAGCCAGGAGTCCACGCCGTGAGCGATCCCATCAGCCGCCGCGAGCTGCTGCAGGCCGCCGGCCTGGCTGGAGCCGCCGCCCTCGTGGGGCCCGGCTGCAGCGGCGGCGCCCCCCCGCCGGCACAGGAGCCCCTGCGGGTCCCCAGCCAGCCGGTCGAGGCGCCGCCCCCCCTGGACACGCTGCCCACGCGCACCCTTGGCCGCAGCGGCCTCGAGGTGCCGATCCTGAGCTACGGCGCCTTCGATCTGCAGCCCGGCAGCCGCATCCTGCTGCGCCGGGCCCTCGAGCTGGGGATCGCCCTGTGGGACACCGCCGCGGCCTACGGCGGCGGGGCCAGCGAGCGGGCCATCGGCGCCTACCTGGCCGCCTTCCCCGATGACCGAGCGCGGCTGACGCTGCTCACCAAGAGCCAGGGCCGCCGCTCCGAGGATCTGGAGCGGGACCTGAACACCTCCCTCGAGCGCATGGGCACCCAGCAGATCGACATCCTGCTGCTGCACGACGTGAGGGACGGCGATGAGCTGAAGGACGAGATCCGCGACTGGGCGCAGGCCGCCAAGGACAGCGGGCGCATCCGCAGCGTCGGCCTCTCCACCCACCAGAACATGACGGCCGTGATCGAGCGAGCCGCCGAGCTGCCATGGATCGACTGCGGCATGGTCAGCTGCAGCTACCGCCACCTGCGAGAGCCGGCGATGGAGCGCGCCCTCGCCGTGGCCAAGGATGCCGATCTGGGGCTGATCGCCATGAAGACCCAGGGCCGGAAGAGCCTCGACGAGCTCGAGGGCGCGGATCGCGAGCTGTTCGCCCACTTCCTCGCCCAGGGGCTCACCTTCGGCCAGGCCAAGCTGAAGGTCATCTGGGCCGAGCCGGCCTTCGCCAGCATCACCTCCAAGATGACCAACGTGGCCCTGCTCAACGAGAACCTGGCCGCCGCGCTGGACCCCCGGGCCTTCGGGGCGCTGGATCGGAGCGTGCTCGAGGAGCACGACCGCGCCACCGCGAGGGCGGCCTGCACAGGCTGCGACGCCTGCGCCCCCGCCCTGCCCGGCGCGGCGCTGATGCGCGCCCTGATGTACGCCCGCGCCTACGGCGAGCCGGCCAGGGCCAGGGCGCTGCTGCGGCGGACCGCCATCGACCCCGACGAGATCGCCGAGGCCGAGGCCCTCTGCCCCCGGGGCGTGCCCCTGGGCCGCGCCCTCGCCGACGCCCGCCTGCTGTTCGACGACGAGCCCTGCCCGCTGCCCCCCGCGAGGCGCGGCTGAGCTCCCCACACCCCCGCGGCCGATAGCTCGGTGCCCGCGCCGGAGGCCCCATGCCGAGCGAGCTGTTCTCCCCCGACTACACCACCGCCCGGAGCCGCTTCCTCGCGGCCTGCGAGCCCCTGCCCTGCGAACTGGACAGCGTGCCCCTGGAGCGGGAGGGACCCGACGGCGGCCCACTGAGCCTCGACGTGGCCCGCATCGGACCCACCGACGCCCAGGACGTCGTGATGGTCTCCAGCGGCATGCACGGGGTGGAGGGCCTGCTGGGCTCGGCGCTGCAGCTGGCGCTGCTCCAGGACCTCTCCGCTGGACGCTCACTGCCCGCCGACACCGCCCTGCTGCTGCTGCACGCCATCAACCCCTTCGGCTTCGCGTGGACCCGCTGGGTCAACGAGGACAACGCCCAGCTCAACCGCAACTTCCTGCTGGACGGGATGCCCTACGAAGGCAGCCCCGACGGCTACGCCCTGCTGGACCCGCTGCTCAACCCCCACGGGCCGCCGACGGCGCTGGATCCCTTCCTGCTGCGGGTGGGGCTCCTGGTGGCCCGCCACGGCATGGGACCCTTGCAGGCCACGGCCCTGGCCGGGCAGTACGGCTACCCCCGCGGCCTGTTCTACGGGGGCGACGGCCCCTCCTGGACCCTGCGCACCCTGGGGGCGCACCTCCCCGGCTGGCTCGGCGAGGCCGAGCGCGTGCTGCACATCGACGTGCACAGTGGGATGGGCCGCCGCGGGGCCCTGCGCGTGCTGGTGGACCACCCCAGCGACAGCGAGGCCTTCGCGCGCCTGGCGACCCGCTTCGGGCAGGACCGGGTCCAACCCCGCGTCGGCGACGACGCCCCCTACGCCATCCAGGGCGGGCTCGGCGCCTGGTGCCAGGAGCGCTTCCCGACGCTCCGCTACGACGTGCTCACCGCCGAGTTCGGGACCTACGGTCCCATCACCGTGCTGCGCGCGCTGCGGGACGAGAACCGCGCCCACCACTGGGGCCAGCCCGACGCGTCGACGACGGTGAGGGCCAAGGACCGGCTGCGTGAGGCCTTCGTGCCGAAGGACACCCGCTGGCGGACATCGGTGCTGGAGCAGAGCGTGGAGCTGGTGGGGCGGGCGCTGGCCGCCGAGTGAGCCTGTCCGGCCTTCCTGATTTTCCCGGTTTTCGCCCTCTCCCCAATCTGTGGTAGACTCGCCTCCACCCTCGACCCCGAGGACCCATGCGGGCACCCACGGCTGCGCTCCGTTCCCTGTCGCTGCTCATCCTGGCCGCCTGCGCGCCCATGGGGACCCCGCAGCTCCCCTGCCTCGACGACGCCTGCCCCGGCGCCAGCAAGAAGGGCCAGGGCGCGCACGCCCGCGACGCGAGCGGCCCGGACTACGGGATCCTCAGCCTGAACCTGCACTGCCTGTTCACCAGCGGGACCCCCTACGCCAGCAACGAAGCTCGCTTCGAGGCCATCGCCGACGCCGTGCTGGCCGACGACATCGCGGTGCTCGCGGTCCAGGAGGCCTGTCACGGCGCGGAGGAATCCGCGATGCCCATGCTGCAGGCCGCCCTCGAGGACGCCACCGGGTCTAGCTGGTCCACCGCCTGGGCCTACGCCCACCAGGGCTGGGAGGGCACCCCCGACGAGGTGGCAGAGGGCGTGGGCGTGCTGTACCGGGGCACCGGGGGCGAGGACTTCGAGTACGCCTACTACGCACAGGGTCCCCTGCGGCGGGCCCTGGTGGCGGTCACCCTGCCGGCGGAGCTGGGGGGGCTGACGGTCGCCTCGGTCCACCTGGACTACGCCGACCGCGACATCCGCGAGGCCCAGGCCCGCGAGACGGCCTCGGTGCTGCTGTCCGCCTTCGCCTCCACCGAGCTGGTCATCGCCGGCGATCTGAACGACGACGAGGGCTCCGAGACCCACGACGCCTTCCTCGAGCAGGGCTTCATCGACCTCACCACCCGGCTGTCGTCCTCCCGCATCGACCACATCTTCGCCCACCGGGGCGCCAGCCTGGTCCACGACGGCGAGGCGCGCATGTTCGACGGCCGCAGCACCGCCGTGGTCTCGGACCACGACGGCTACGCGGTGTGGGTCGGGCCAGGCACCGGCGACCCCGTCTCCCTCACCCGCCTGGTGGCCAACGTCGACGCGGGCTGGGGCAACCACCTCACCGTGCGCGGCGACACCGCCCCCCTGGACTGGGACCGGGGCCAGATGGCCTACCCCATCTCCGACTACCGCTGGCGCCTGGTCTCGAGTGAGCTGGGCGCGGGGGACATCGAGTACAAGTGGCTGCTGAACGACCAGGACTGGCAGCGGGGGTGGAACTCGGAGGCCAGCGCGGGCTCCGACGCCGAGACCTGGCCGGTGTTCTGAGCTAGCTCCGCAGCAGCAGCGCCTCGCGGCTGAACCAGCGCCGGCCCACGCGCAGCAGCGCCAGGGTCGCCAACCACAGCACGCTGCCGAGCATCAGCGCCTGGGGCACGCCCAGGTGCAGCCGCCCGCCCAGCTGGGCCAGCAGGAGGACGAGCAGCGGCAGGACCACGATGGACCCCAGCTGGCTGGACTCCTGCACGGTGCCCACACGGGAGGAGATGAGCACCCCCACCCCCAGGCCGAGCCCGGCCACCCCAGGCATGACCCACAGGCCGATGACCAGCCAGGTCCAGGTGGGGAAGAACAGCCGCCCCATCACCGGCCAGCCGAACAGGTTGATGGTGAGCCCGTACAGCACGAAGCCCACCCCACCCACCGCCACGGCGGGCAGCCAGGCCGACAGGATCTTGGCGGCCATCAGCTCGGCGTCGGAGGTGGGCAGGTAGAGCAGGGCCTCGAGGGTCTTGCGCTCCCGCTCCCCGGCGAAGCTGTCGGCGGCGATGACGCTGGCCACGATCAGGGGGACCAGCAGATAGACCGGCGCCATGAAGTGAAGCAGCGCGAGGGTCAGGAAGGACTCCTCGGGGGACAGGCTGGCCACCTGGGCCTGCACCACATCTGCCGGGGTCAGCTGCAGCGGCAGGGAGCTGACCAGCTGCTCCGGGGCGCCCGACACGCCGGGCAGCAGCGCGATGATGGCCGGGACCAGCACCAGGGAGATCAGGGGCACCACGGTGAGGGGCACCAGCACCCCCCGGCTGCGCCAGACCAGCCTGAGGTCCCTGCGGACCAGGGATGCCATCACGGGGACCCTCATGACTCCCCCCCGTGCAGCGCGAAGTAGACGTCCTCGAGGCTGCGGTGCTCCTGAATCCCGCGCACGGACACACCGGCGTCCGCCAGGGCACGCTCGGCCCGCGCTCGATCTCCCGCGGCCACCTCGAGGGTCACCGCCGCCCGGGCGCCCGCGAGCTCGGCCACGGGCCCCTCCGCCAGCACCCGGCCCTGCTCCAGCACCACCACTCGATCACAGAGACGCTCGGCCTCGACGAGGTTGTGGGTGCACAGCACCACGCTGGCTCCGCGCTCCGACACCCACTCCAGGATGAGATCGTGCACCTCTCCGGCCCCCACGGGGTCCAGGGACGCCACCGGCTCGTCCAGGAAGAGCAGCTCCGGCACGGTCAGGAAGGCCCGCGCCAGGGCCAGCCGCTGGCCCATGCCCTTGCTGAAGCCGGCCACGGGCTCGTGGGCGCGGCCGGAGAGCCCCAGCCGCTCGATGAGGCGGGCGATGTGCCGCCGCCGGTCCTCGAGCCTGTGGATGCGCGCGTGGTGCTGGAGGGTCTCCGCGGCCGTCAGCCGCCCGTCCAGGGCGGGGACCTCGGTGAGCACCCCCGTGCGCGCCCGCAGCTCCGAGCCATCCCTCCAGGGATCGAGCCCGAGCACCGACGCGCTGCCCACGTCCGGTGACAGCAGGCCGTTGAGCAGGCGCACGGTGGTGGTCTTGCCCGCGCCGTTGTGGCCCAACAGCCCCACGACCTCACCAGGCGCCACGCGCAGGTCCAGCCCGTCCACAGCCACCGTTGCACCGAACGATCGGCGGAGGCCGCGAGCGTCGATGACAGGGCTGGCGGGCATAGAGTGACTCCGGTGAGTGGCGAAGGACCGCCTAACCTGTGGTAGGCTCGAACCACCTGCAACACCAGCCACCACGGGCAACCGGAGACCCCATGAAGAAGCTCACAACCGCCGTGTTCATGACCCTGACCCTGATGTTCGCCGTCAGCTGCGAAGAGGACCCCTACGAGTGCCTCTGTGAGTGCGACTGTGGCGAGGCCGACGCCGACACCGACACCGACGCCGACACCGACACCGACGCCGACGCCGACGCCGACACGGATGCCGACGCCGACGCCGACGCGGATGCCGACGCGGATGCCGACGCCGACGCCGACGCCGACGCCGATGCCGATGCCGATGCCGATGCCGATGCCGACGCCGACGCCGACGCCGACGCGGATGCCGACGCGGATGCCGACGCCGACGCCGACGCCGACGCCGACGCCGACACCGACGCGGACACCGACATCCCCATCGACACCGCGCCGCCCCCCGACTTCATGTGCTCCGAGCTCTGCGTCATGCTCGACGACTGCTCCCTGCTCGACGGCTCCTACGCCTTCGGCTCCAGCACGTCGGACTGCGAGGCCTGGTGCACCTCGGCCATGGGCAGCAAGCTCGTGCCCGAGGAGTACATGAGCTGCTGTGCGAAGAACGGCGCGTTCCACGCGTGCGACGGCAAGACCTTCCTCAGCTGCCTCTAGACCGCAGCTCCCAGACCGCAACACAGGACGTCCGCGCGAGCCGCGGGCGTCCTGGGCGCGTCTGCGGGGGGCGTCCTCGCCTGGGACGCCGCGGCCCCGGCTAGGCCGCCATGTCCTTCTTGACGCGCTTCTTGACCCGCTCCACGGTCTCGTTCAGGGCCGCCAGCTGCTCCTCGAGCTCCGCGAGGTTGTCCTGGAGGGTGGGCTCGCCTCCGCCGCGCAGGCGGGTGAGCTCGGCCTCCTCGGCCTCCTTCTGGGCCTCTTCCATGCCGTTCATGATGACGCCGATGAAGAGGTTGAGGATGATCATCGTGCCCATCAGCACGAACGAGACGAAGAAGCCCGCGCCAACCACGGGCATGGCCACGCTGGTGGGCTTCCACTCCGCCAACATCGCCGCGTCGTAGCCGTAGTTCTCCGAGCCGTACATGGCGATGTACATCAGGTCGGTCCAGTCCTCGAGGGTGACCGCTCGGAACAAGCTCAACATGGACATCTGCAGGTTGCGGAAGTGCACCGGATCGTTCTCGGCGAACATGAAGGTGCCGGCCACGCCGTACAGGTAGAAGAGCAGGAAGAGCAGGACGGAGACGTAGACCATCGACGGGATGGACTTGAGCAGCGCGCCGACGAGGATCTGCAGCCGCGGCAGCGCCCGCACCAGCTTGAGCACCCGCAGCAGCCGGGCGAGGCGCAGCACGGTGACGTACTGGGCGTCGATGGGCATGAAGCAGACCGCGACGATCAGGAAGTCGAAGATGTTCCAGGGATCGTAGAAGTAGCGCCAGGGCTTCTTGCCCTCGGCGCCCATCTTGACCACGATCTCCGCCACGAAGATCCAGAGGATGACGTCGTTGGTGATGTCGAGCAGCGAGCGATGGGTCTCGGCGACGGACGGGTAGGTCTCGAAGCCGACGACCACACCGGCGAGCAGGATCACGGCGGTGATGAAGTTCTGGAACCAGGGGGCGTCGGCGATGGGCTTCAACCAGCGCTGCATGGGGCGCTCCTTTCAGCGGGGGCGAGGATTCGTGGTGTCGGCAGCGCACGTATGGCCGGCCGGGCGCGGCTGTCAACGGGGCTGACCCCGACGTGATCCCCGCTACGGAGCGGCGCGTGGCGGCGCGTTCAGGGCGCGGTCTCGCCCTCGAGGTAGCCCAGCGCCTGCAGCTCCAGGATGCGCTGCTGGAGCACCGCACCGTCGGGGGTCTCGGGTCCGAGGCCGGGTTGCTCGTCGAGGGCCCGGGACCACAGCTCGGTGCAGGGCCCCAGGGCGTGGGCCCGCAGGCGCTGGACCTGCTCGGGGTGGTGGACCGCGACGTCGTCCCGCTCGTGGGGATCGGCCAGCAGGTCGAAGAGCCGGTCCTGCTCGGAGCCGGCGCCACGCATGGACACGAGCAGCTTCCAGCGTTCGGTGGTGACGCTGCAGGCGTGGTCCGCGGAGGTGATCTGGTCCGCGGGCACCGCGCCGAGGACCAGGGGCGCCGGGGCCTCGGGGGCCAGCACGTCTCGACCCGCGGTCGCGGCGGCGAAGCTGCCCAGGTCCTGGCCCTCCAGCTGCCCGATGAGGGTGGGGAACACGTCGGCCATGGACAGCGGCCGGCGGATCACGGCGGGGGCCGCCCCCGGGGCGCGCATGATGAGCGGCACGCGCAGCTGCTCGTCCCAGAGGCGATCGTGATCGAGCCACTCGTGCTGCCCGAGGCCCTCACCGTGGTCGCCGATGGCCACCAACGCGGTGCGCTCCCAGTCGGGGCGCCCCTCGAGGCTGGTGAGCAGGCGGCCGATGGCGTGGTCCATGGCCCGGATCTCCCCGTCGTAGGCGTCGAGCATCGCGCTGGTGGTCAGCACCGGGCCCTCGCGGGTGGTCCACTCCAGCTCGGGGATGCCCCGCGCGGCCATGTAGGCCTCCCGCGCCGGGGCGTCGTCGGTCCAGGTGCCGTAGGGCTCGGGGGGCTCGAGGGGCATGTGGGGATCGAAGTAGTGGACCCAGAGCAGGTAGGGCTCAGCGGGGGCCTCCGCGAGCCAGGCCAGGGCGAGCTCGGTGGTCTCCGCCGCGCTGCGCTCGATGGTGACCGGTTCGTCCCAGTCCTCGAAGCCGCGCTCGAGCCCCGTGCCCCGCTTCACGGGCGCCGCGCTGACGAACGCCGCTGTGCGGTAGCCGGCCGCGCGGGCGTGCTCCGCCAGCAGCGGCAGCCCGGCGTCCGACAGGGCACGACCGCTGCCCCCGAGGATGGTGAGGGCGCCGTGCTCGAGGGGCTGCAGGCCGGTGAACAGGGTCGCGTGCGCGGGCAGGGTGTTGGCCATCGGGGCCAGGCAGCGCTCGAAGCGCAGCGAGGTGTCGGCGAGGCGGTCCAGGTTGGGGCTGGTGTCCCTGAAGTAGCCGTAGCTGCCCAGGTGGTCCGCCCGGGTGGTGTCCAGGGTCAGCACCACGACGCTCGTGGGCTCGGGCGCTGGCTCGGGCACGGGCGCAGGCTCGGGCATGGGCGCCGTCGTCGGCTCGGCGGTGCAATTCAGGGCGAGCCCGGCGGCGAAGAGCAGCGGGAGACCGCGCGGGGTTGGCGTCGAGGGCGTAGACATCGGAGCCAGGGTATCAGCACCCGTTCGAGGGGGGCCCGGGGTTTTTTTTTCGCCCCGTCACCCAAGGCGGGTTCCCACGTGTCAAACAAGGCTGGAGGTCGCCTATGCGTATGCTCGTCCCCTTCGTCGCCCTGTCCACAGCCTGCGGGCCCGCGGCCAGCCTGGATCTCGACCTGAGCCAGAGTGAGCTGGTGCCCACGGTCTTCACGGCCACCCTCGACGGAGAGGCGTCGGGCCTCGAGGACGCCTGGGTCGAGTTCGGGCTCGACGACGCCTTCGACCAGGTCGCCCCGCTGGACGTCGACGCCGCCCTGCCCTGGTCTGTGCCGCTGCTCGGCATGAAGTCGGGGTCCGCGTACCAGGCGCGCATCGCGGTGCAGGTCGACGGCGAGGTCCACACCGGCCGGGGCCACGACATCACCACCGGCTCGGTGCCCGCCGAGTTCCCCGACTGGACCCTGGACCGTCGCGAGGGCGAGGCGATGGACAGCCTGATGGTCGCCGGCATCGTGGGCAACGCCAACGCGGCCGTGGTGCTGGACACCGACGGCGACTACGTCTGGTGGGTGGAGCCCGAGGGCGTGGACCAGGTGGGGCGCACCATCCCGTCCCGGGACGGCAGCTCGCTGCTGATGGTCGACCTGAACGCCAACGCGATGGAGGCGGGCAGCATGGTCCGGGTCTCCCTGGACGGCACCGACAATGAGACCATCTCCCTGCCGAACGCCCACCATGAGCTGTACGAGCACGAAGACGGCACCATCGCCTACCTGGCCAACGACCCCGCGGTGGTCGGCGGCGAGGAGATCACGGGCGACAGCATCGTCGAGCGGGCACCCGACGGCACCACCACGGTGATCTGGAGCGCCTGGGACACCCAGGACCGGCTGCCCTACGAAGCCGGCGGAGGACAGCCAGGGCACTGGCCCCATGCCAACGCCCTCGAGTACCTGCCGGACGAAGATGCCTACCTGGTCTCGCTGCTGTTCCTGGACACCATCCTGCGCATCGATCGGGGCACCGGCTCCCTCGACTGGATCATGGGCGGCGAGTACAGCGACTTCGAGCTGGTGGGTGGCGGCACGGACCTGTTCGAGCGCACCCACCAGATGCACTGGCAAGGCGACAGCATCGTGGTGTTCGTCAACGGAGACGCGCAAGGCGGCGAGTCCCGCATCGTCGAGTACGCCGTGGACGAGGACGCCTTCGAGGTCGAACTGCTCTGGGACTACTGGCCCGATCCCGGGCTGTCCTGCGTGAGCCTCGGCGGCGTGCAGCGCCTCGACAGCGGCAACACCCTGGCCACCTTCTCCTACTCGGGGGAGATCCATGAGGTCACGCCGGACGGCGAGGCCAGCTGGACCATGAGCGCCAGCGCCGGCGGCGTGATCGGCTACGTCACACCCGTGGACAGCCTGTACATGGACTAGCGCCCGGGGCCGAACCGCGAGAAGCCGACGACGCGCGAGGTTAGGGGACCATCTCCCGCCGAGGCCCCATGCTGTTCCCCCTCCCCCTGCTGCTCTCAGCGACCATCGCCACGGCCGGCTTCCAGGTGGAGCTCGAGGCCGACATCGTGCAGCGCCGCGACGTGGTGGACCCCGGCCATCAAGTGGCCGAGCTGATCCGCATCCTCCCGCCGCGGGAAGAGCCCTGGACCATGGCGGTGCACGTGCCGGACGCCTGGGTGGATCGACCCCGCAGCGCCCGCAGCCCCGCGGAGCTCCAGGCCGCAGCTCGGAGCCAGATCCACGACCTGCGGGGCGCGGTCCAGCGCGACATCCCCTGGTCACCGGGCCTCCCCGCCGTGGAGGCCGCGGGTCTCTGGGCCGGGCTGCTGCGCAACTCGGCCCACGCCAACCCCCACCCCGTCTCCCACTACGACGGCGTGCTCGAGCCCTGGGAGCTGCTCTACGACGCCCACGCCGGTGACACGCTGAGCGCCGCCCTCGTGGCCTTGATCGCCCTCGAGGGTCAGGGCACCGAGGCCTCCCTGTGCCGCTACCCGACCACCAGCACCTCCACCGGCGTCGCCTTCGGCGTGCTCGTCGAGGGCGTGGCCCCCGCCAATGCCGACTGGGCCTGGGCGGTCGATGGTGTGACCCCGGCCTGGGCGCTGCTGCCCCTGCACCTCAAGGCCAAGCCCAGCGGCGATCTCCAGGCTTCCGAGCTCCAGGCCTGGTCACTGACCGAGGTCACGGCCCAAGGCTGGGACCCGGGAGCGCCCGCCCAGGGCGGGACCACCGATGGGGACGACCCGGCGCCGACCCCCGAGCCGACCAACCCCGATCCGGCCAGCCCCGAGCCCGCGCCCGACGCCCCCGACCCGCCACCGGCCCCGGCCCCTCCGCCTCCGGAGCGCACCCCCCGCCCCGACGTCTGCGCCCAGGCCGAGGCCATGGGCCTGAGCTGCCGCCCCGTGGACCGCAGCAACGACCCCCTCTGGCTCATCCTCTCGGTGCTGGCGCTGGCCGGCCTGGCCACCGCGGGGATCGGGTCCTGGATCGCCCGCAGCCGCCGGGCAGCCGCGGCCAGGGCCCGGCGCCGGCGCCGCGAACGCGAGGACTTCTGATGCCCCGCCTCATCACGGCCATGGTGGCCCTGCTCTCGCTGCTCCTCCCCAGCGCGGCCCTCGCCGAGGGGCAGGCGGTGCAGTGGGCCCGGGTGTACCACGACGACAAGGTGCACGAGCCCGATGCGAGCGGCACCACCGGCGTGCGCATCCTCAGCTGGCCCTTCTGCCCCAGCTACCGGGACCGCTGCACCGACTACGCCTGGGTCACCATGGGGGTGTCGCTGGACGCCTACTCGGCGCGGCGCAACGGCGCCCACGACTCCATCGGCGAGATCATCGCCACCTCCTACGAGGACCTGGAGCCCCTGGCCCGGGCCCTCGAGCAGCTGTTCGTGGAGAAGGGCATCACCAGCCCCGCGGAGCAGCTCGGCTACGCCCAGGGCCTGGTCCAGTCGGTCCAGTACGCCAAGGACAGCTCCACCGGCTTCACCGAGTACCCCAAGTACGCGGTGGAGTTCCTGGTGGACGAGCAGGGCGACTGCGACGACGCCGCGGTGGCCGCCTCCGCCCTGATGCGTCGCCTGGGCTTCGACACCTGGTTCGTGCTCTGGCGGGGCGCCGCGGGCCAGGAAGGCCACATCTCCACCGCGGTGAGCCGCCAGGGCGAGCTGGCCACGGTCACGCCGCCATCGGGCTCGAAGCTGATCACCAACCCCACCACCGGCGAGACCCTCCTGAGCGTCGACGCCACCGGGGTCATCGGCGGCTGCACCGGGCGCTGCACGGATCTGGGCTGGAACGAGTGGCACAGCCGCAGCCCGCCGCTGCGGGAGACCGTGGTGGTGCGCGCCGACAGCCCCGACCTCGACAGCAAGCTGGGCATCTCGGCCTGGCGCAACGACGGCACGGCCTTCCCGGACCGCAAGCACCGGGATCGACGCCCGGGAGCGCCTGATCAGGGCGGCGACGAGGACCTCGACCAGCCCCCCGACGAGCAGCTCACCCAGCAAGACGACGACCCCCTCCAGGACTGGGAGGACGCCACCCTGCGCCGCCTGCGCTTCCTGGGCGAAGACGAGGAGTCCGCGCGCAGCTACCTCACCGTCCGCCGCCAGGATCCCGTCGGTGCCGGCACCTGGGGCCTGATCTCGGCAGCCTGCATCGCCGGTCTGCTCTTCGCCGCCGCCGTGGCGTTCCGCGGTCGGCAGCGTCGCCTGGCCCTGGCGGCCAAGAAGCGGGCGGAGCGCAAGGCGCAGGAGTTCTGAGCGCCCTCGATGCCCGTCTACCGCATCCCCAGGCAGCACATCTTCCCCGCTCCCGATCAGGCTGAGCCCTCGGGGCTGCTCGGGATCGAGGGCGACCTGCACCCGGATCGGCTGCTGCTGGCCTACAGCATGGGCATCTTCCCCTGGTACAGCGAGGGCCAGCCCATCCTGTGGTTCTCTCCAGACCCGCGCATGGTCTTCGATCCCGCGGGGATCCACGTCAGCCGCAGCCTGCGCAAGCGCATGCGCCGCGCTGAGTACCGGGTGAGCATGGACTCCGCCTTCGCGCAGGTGATCCTCGCCTGCGCCGAGGTGCACCGTCCGGGCCAGCCCGGCACCTGGATCACCGCCGACATGCAGCGGGCCTACTGCGAGCTCCACCAGCTGGGCTACGCCCACTCGGTGGAGGTGTGGCGGGACCGGGAGCTGATCGGCGGGCTGTACGGCGTCAGCCTGGGGGGCATGTTCGCCGGGGAGTCCATGTTCAGCCGCGCCGACGACGCCTCCAAGGTGGCCCTCGTGCGGCTCGCTGGACAGCTCGCCCGCTGGGGCTTCACCATGATCGACACCCAGTTCCACACGGACCACCTCGCCAGCCTCGGCGCCTACGAGATCTCGCGGGCCCGCTACCTGGAGCGTCTGGCGGACGCGCTGCAGGAGCCCACCCGGACGGGCCCCTGGGCATTCGACGACGCGGCGCACGAGCCGCGGGGGCTCTGACCCGCGCGGGGCGCCCTACATCTCCCGATAGGCCAGCTGGAAGAACCCATCCTCGAAGCCCACGCTGTCGCCTTCGTTGGTGGCGGCGCTGAAGTGGAGGCAGCCCAGCAGGTCGTCGCCCTCGCGGCTGGCGATGGTGAGCGTGCCGCCGGCGGCGTTCTGGGTGTGGAAGCTGGCGGTCTCACCCTCGCGGTAGACCGTGACCCAGCCGCCGTCCTCGCCCTCACCCAGGATGACGTCGAAGGGGAACTCCTCGCGCTCCAGCAGGTCCTGGACCGGGCGGCTGTCCGCCGTGGTGTGGATGACCGCGCTCATCATGATGCCGTCCACCATGGAGTGCCCGATGAGCAGCTGCTCGCCGGTCTCGGCCCAGGTGGCGTCGCTGGTGCTCCAGGCCGCGCCGTCGAGGCTGCCCTCGAGGGTCCCGCTGCCCAGATCATCGGGCGCGCGGCACTCGCCGCCACAGCCGTACAGGGACAGCGCCAGGGGAAGGAACAGCAGCGCGCGCATGGGACCTCCGGTGACCATGGCCACCACGGTAACCGCCCCAGCACCTACGCGGGCATTGCGCGCCTCGAGCCAGCGCCCAGCGGTGCCAGGGAATAAGGTGTGGGACCCTCCCCCCCGAGCCCCCATGCGCGTCCTCCTGATCAACCCCGGCATGAACCTCGAGCGCCTCGGGCGCGTGGCCGGCTTGCTGGAGCCCATGCCCTGCATCGGCGTGGCCTACCTGGCCGCCACCCTCGAGCAGGCGGGCTTCCACGTGCGCGCGGTGGACATGTTCGCCGAAGGCCTGGGCGCCGACGACGTGCTCGAGCGGGTCGAGCGCTTCCGGCCCGACGTGGTGGGGTTCACCGTGATGACCCCCTCGGCGCCGGTGGTGACCCGCATCGCCGGCATGATCCGCCAGGCCCTGCCCCCGGCCCGGATCGTCCTGGGCGGCGTGCACGCCGACGTCTTCGCCGCCGACCTGGTCAGCGCCGGACACGCGGACGTGGTGGTCCACGGCGAAGGCGAGCACGCCATCGTGGAGCTCGTCCAGGCCTGGGCCGGCGGCGAGACCGACCTCTCCGGCATCTCCGGCATCACCTGGTCCGCCGACGGCGAGCCCCAGCGCACCGCCGAGCGGGCCCTCAACGTCCAGCTCGACGATCTCCCCTACCCCGCCTGGCACCTCTTCCCGATCCACCGCTACGGCCTGCTGCCCTTCGCGGACATCGCCCGGCCGGTGCTCACCATCTCGGCGTCACGGGGATGCCCCTATCGCTGCGACTACTGCTCGCTGCTGCACTCCCACGGCAAGCGCTACCGGCGCCGGGACCTGGTGCGGGTGGTGGACGAATACGAGCACCTGGTGGATCGCTTCGGGGTGAAGCAGATCGGCTTCGTCGATCCCATCTTCCCCCTGGACAAGCAGGACCTCCCCCTCTTCTGCGAAGAGCTCCTGAACCGCGGACTCCCCGAGCGCTGCGTGTGGCTCTCGGAGACCCGCGCCGACCGGCTGGACCCCGAGACCTGCCGCCTGATGTACGCCGCGGGCTGCCGCCGGGTGCTCCTGGGCATCGAGTCCAGCTCCGTGCGCCTGCTCGACAACGTGAACAAGAAGCTGCAGCCCGAGCAGATCCGGCAGGGCGTGGCCAACGCCCGCGCCGCCGGCATCCAGACCGTGGGCCTGTTCATGATCGGGCTGCCCGGTGAGACCCCGGCCGAGACCCGCGACACCGTCGAGTTCGCGGTGGATCTCGACCTGGACTTCGCCAAGTTCGCCATCACGGTCCCCTTCCCCGGCTCGAAGCTCTTCGAGGACGCCTGGCAGACCACCCTCTTCCGGGACGACTGGGAGAACTACGTCACGTTCAACAGCGACCCCGACGCCCTGATCTGGCACCCCCCCGGCTACGACCCCCGGGAGCTGATCCGCCTGCAGCACTGGTCCCTGCGGCGCTTCTACCTGCGCCCCCGACAGATCCGCCGGCAGCTGTTCGAGCTCAAGACCCTCAAGCCCCGCAACGTGCTGCACGGCCTGTACGGGATGATGCCGTGATGAGCTGTCAGCTGTCGGCTGTCAGCTGTCAGCGGAGGGGCGGGGTGCGATGACCCGCCTGGACGATGCGCTGGTGGCCGACGCCATCCGCGAGCTGGCCGCAGCCGAAGGCTTCGCGAAGGTCGGCTTCGCCGGGATCGAGCCCCTCGAGCCCGAAGGGGGCTGGCTCGATCGCTGGCTGGCCGAGGGCCTGCACGCCGAGATGGGCTGGATGGGCCGCGGGCGGGACGCCCGGCTGGAGCCTGGTCAGCTGCTGCCCGGCGCCGCCACGGTGGCCGTGCTGGCCATGCCCTACGCCCACCTCCGCCCCTCGGACCCGGGGGGCCTTACGGGCCAGGTCTCCCGCTACGCCTGGGGCCGCGACTACCACAACGCCGTGGGCAAAGCCCTGCGCAGGATGCAGCGGGCGCTGCGTGAGCGCGCCCCGGAGCTGTCGAGCTACGCCTCCGTGGACAGCCGCCCGGTCTTCGAGCGGGCCTGGGCCGTGCGCGCGGGGCTGGGCTTCGCCGGGCGCAACAGCTGCACCCTGATCCCGGGGCTCGGCAGCTGGGCGTTCCTCGCCACCCTGATCCTCGACCGGGCGCTGCCCCCCAGCGGGCCCCTCGAGGCCGACTGCGGGACCTGTGCGCGATGCCTGCGGGCCTGCCCCACCGGCGCCCTGATCGCCCCAGGCCGCCTCGACGCCCGCCGCTGCCTGTCCTACCTCACCATCGAGCACAAGGGCCCCATCCCCGAGCCCCTGCGCCTGGCCATGGGCCGCCGGGTCTTCGGCTGCGACGCCTGCCAGGACTGCTGCCCCCGCAGCCAGCGCCGCAGCGACGGCCACCCGGACTTCGCGCCACGGCCCGGCCACGCCTGGCTCGACCTGGCAGCGCTGTTGACCGAGGATGACCAGGCCCTCGAGCGACGCCTCGAAGGCAGCCCTCTGCGCCGCGCCCGCGCCGCCGGCCTCAAGCGCAACGCCGCGGTGGTGCTGGGCAATCTCGGTGATCCCTCCGCGCTGCCAGCCCTGCGCGCGGCGATGGAGCACCCCGACCCCCACGTGCGCTCCCACGCGGCCTGGGCCGCCGAGCGCTGCACCGGGGGCTGATAGGCTGTCCCCACGGAGAACGCTGCGCAGATGCTGGTGGAGCTGAAGCACGAGGACAAGATCGAGCGCCTGACCTACGAGGCGTTCGAGCAGCAGGTGCGGGACGGTCAGGTCCCCCCTGACGCCGAGATCCGCTTCGAGGCCGCCACCGGCGACGCCTTCGTGCCCCTGCGCAGCCTGGAACTCTACCGGGAGCTGGCCCACTCGGACCAGGCCCGCTTCCGCCGCAGCCTCGCGCGCCGGGGCCTGCCCTGGGTGACCGCCATCCTGGTGGGGCTGCAGCTGCGCATCTACCTGTGGACCGCCCTGCCGGACGCCGACGCGTGGTTCCTCGAGCGCCTGGCGAACTGGGCGCCCGCGGTGCTCGAGCTGGGCCAGGTGCACCGCCTGATCAGCTACGGCTTCCTGCACCTCGGCCTCACCCACATGGCCTTCAACCTGCTCTTCCTGGCCTACGCGGGCTGGAACCTCGAGCGGGCCATGGGGCGCCGCAACCTGCTGTTCATCTACCTGGCGTCGGTGTTCTGCGGCGGCCTGCTGTCCATGGCCATGTCCCCGGACCGGCCGTCCCTGGGGGCCAGCGGCGGCGACTTCGGCCTCATCGCCGCGGCGGTGATCTTCGGCTGGAAGTACGGCGAGCTGATCCCGGCCTCGGCCCGCAAGTTCTACGGCTGGGCGATCCTGGCCTACCTGGTGGCCGCGCTGCTGTCGGGAATCCGCTCGCCGGGGGTCGACAACTGGGGCCACCTGGGCGGGTTGCTGGGCGGCGCGGTGATGATCACCCTGCTCCACCCCGAGGCGATCTCGCGGTACCAGGCCCACAACCGCCGCATCCGCTGGGGCTTCCTGGCCGTGCTGCTGCTGGTGGGGGGCGGCATGGCCTGGCTGGGTCCCCACCTGGTCCCCTTCGAGCCCTGGCACTACCGCGGGCTGGCGGCGGCGAGGCCGGCCTACTGGGTCGAGGGCTGGACCTTCACCGGAGACCGGGGCTCCTTCTCCCCTACCCGCCAGTCCACCCTGGTGATCGACACCACCGTGCACGGCTCACCGGTGGACATCGAGGCGGCCACCGATCGCTTCGTGGAGCAGGTGGACGCCGGGAACAAGCAGGTGGAGATCGTCGAGCGCTCCGCCGCCCGCTTCGAGAACTGGCCGGCGGTGTCCCTCCGCGCGAACTTCGATCTGAGCGGCGAGCCCCACGTGCTGGAGGCCCTGCTGGTCGCCCGCGGCCACTACCTGCACCGCATCCACCTGCACACCGCCGAGGGCCTCGAGGATCGCTACCGCGTGCTGTGGCGCCGCATCCTGGACGAGGTCGACATCGAGGATCCCCTCGAGCTGGCCCAGGCCAAGCGCAAGTCGGGCCAGCAGCTCACCTCCTGGAAGGCCCAGGCGGATCTGGCCGAGGCCCTGGGTCGCGCCGGCCACCCCGAGGCCGCCCGCGAGGCATGGCGCAAGGCTGGGGATCTGGTGCCCGACGATCCCCGCCCGGTCACCGGCCTGCTCGATCTGCTCGCCACCTACCGGCTCGACGGTCGCGCCGAGGCCGTGGACATCGCCCTGCGCGTCCACCCCGACGACGCCACCCTGCGGGTCGCGGCTGCGCGGGTGCTGGACACCCTGGACCGCCCCAACGAGGCGGACCTGACCCTGCTCGAGGGCTGGCGCCAGGTCCCCGGCGACCCCCAGCTGCGCAAGGCCCTGCTCCTGCGCGGCCTCGAGGTCCCCCCGGTGCCCGAGAGCGACGCGATGAGCTTCGAGCCCAGCTTGCCCTAGGAGCCGGGCAGCGCCCGCCACCTAGCGTCGGGGCTGCGGGAACCCTCTGCCCTGCACCGCCGCGTTCTGGTAGCGACGGACGGGGAACTGCTCGGGGAAGAAGGTGTACCACTGGTTGCCGAACAGGGAGCCCATCTTGAGCTTGCGGCGCTTGTTCGAGACGGCCTTCTGCAGCCCCTTGAGGCCCTCGTTGTCGGGCATGATCTTGAGCCCGCGGGCCAGGATCTCGAGGGCCTTGTCCTGCTGCTTGGACTCCGCGAGGATGTAGGCGTACAGGCCCCAGAACAGGGCCTCCTTCTTGGCGAAGCCGGACGCCTTCTCCATGCGCTCGATGCCGTCGGAGGCCTTCTTCTCGCGCAGGTCCATGGCCGCGAGCATGCCCTGGGCCATCCAGTTGCGGGAGAAGGCCTTGTCCAGGTGCTTGCGGGCCCGACCCCAGTCACGCTCGAGGTAGGCCAGCGCGCCCAGCTGGGCCTCGATCTGACCCTCGACCATGAACTGCCACTTGCCCAGGGGCCGCCCGGTCTCGAGCACCCGCCGGGCCTCGTCGATCTTCTGACGTTGAATGGCCTTGCCGGCCGTCTCCATCAGCGCCTGCAGCCTGTTCGAGGTGCGCCGCGCGAGCAGGAAGTAGACGATGGCGAGCACCAGGATGGCCGGCAGGAAGCCCGCGATCCAGTGACCGGCCACGGCCATGCCCAACAGAAAGGCAGCCGCAGCGGAACCGATGGCGATTGCGAGGTTGATCATGGCCGCCCGATAACCCCACTACCCGCCCGCAACCACGCCAGCTAGTACCCGGTGTCTTCCGTGCTGGTGCTGCGCAGCTCACCGGTGGTCCAGATGTGGCCGGCGGTGTTGGTGGACACGTCGTCCCAGTCGGCCACGTACTCGAAGGTGCCGCCCATGTGGGTGCCGAAGTAGACCAGGTCGCCCTTCCACTCGAACTGGTGCTGGGCGCCGCTGGGGGAGACGTAGACGCCGTCGAAGAGGAGCCGGAAGGCGTTGCAGCTGTCGTCGCTCTTGCGGTAGTCCGCCGAGTACTTCTGTCCGTCGAGCTCGAGATCGAAGGCGCGCTGGTTCTGCACGTAGCGCAGCCGCCACTCGGAGTGGCCGTTGTAGAAGATCTCGTCGACCGGGTACTCGTCGGGGATGGCCCCCGGAGCCGGGGAGTGCTCGACGACATTGGACCACACGTTGTGGAGCCCATTGAGCCGGTTGGGGTTGTCGCAGTCCGGGTCGCAGCCCAGCGACAGAGCCGCAGGGATCGACAGGATCACGGGGAGAAGAATGCTGCGCATGGTCGCCTCGGAGCCCACTCTAGCACACTGAGCGTATGGGAGCAGTTCATCTGCTCCCGCCACGAGAACCGTCAGGTGCCGCCACCACTCAGAACGACGACCACCCCAGCCAGACAAGCAGCGCCGACACCGCCAGGGCCCATCTCCCCGCCCCAGCTCGCAGCACCCCCGGTCCCATCCACGCCATCACGGGCACCAGACCTCCGACCGCCGCACCCGCGACCAAGGCAGCCCGCAGGCCTGGGTCGAAGAGGGTGGGGTCCGAGCAGATCGCCAGGGCTCCGGTGAGGGCCAGGGCCGGGCCGGTGGCGAGGGCGGCGAGGCCGAGGCTCGCCAGGCCGAAGCCGGCATCGAGCAGGCCGCCGAGCACGATGCGGGCGTCGTCCAGCCCCCAGGCCAGGAAGTCGAGCACCCCGGCGGGCACCAGCAGCGCCACGCAGGCGAGCAAGCCCAGGAGGTGGAGGGCCGGCTGCACGGACGGGGTGATGCGCCCCACGCGCCGCCAGGCCGTGAGCCCCACGACCAGGACCAGGCCCGCGATCAGGGCCCACTGTGGGGAGCCCCAGACCGCGAGGGCCCACAGGGGCAGGCAGGCGAAGAGCAACACCCTGGCCGCCGAGTCGGTCGAGCGCGCCAGCGGCGGTGGTCCCCAGGGAGGCGAGGCTGCGAGCACGCCCAGGGCCAGCCCCAGGGGCCACAGGGCGCCGATCAGCTCCGGCCCGCCCAGCAGCAGCAGCGGCGCCGATCCGAGGGGGCCGCAGAGCCCACCGCCGATGGCCGCGATGGCCAGCCTCGCAGCCTGAGCCGGGGGGCGATCCGCGGCGAGGCCGAGGGCCACGGGCAGCCCACCCAGGGCCGCGCCACCCAGGAACGCTCCCACCAGGGAAGGTCCCCAGCCACCGCCGACGCCGATGCGCCGCACGCCGACGGCCAGCAGCCCCCAGCCCGCCAGCAGCAGCAGGGGCTCCGCCGGCCAGGCGCTGGCCCAGACGGCCGGGGCGAGGGGGTCGACCACGCCCAGCACCACCGCCGCGATCCCGGCGATCAGCGCCGTGGCCGCCGCGGCGTAGCCACCCCAGCGCGGCCACCAGCCGACACCGGCGCAGGCCAGCGCCAGCGCGCCGAAGACCGCGGCGTTGCGGATGGCGTCGTCCATGGGGGCTCAGCCCTCGAGGCGCTCCTCGATCTCGGTCAGGCAATCGACCGGATCGGCGGTGAACAGCAGCAGGCCGCGCCAGACCCACTTCTGCCAGAGGAAGTCGGACATGGGGCCCTGGGCCACGGCCATGTGGCAGCGGGGCAGCTCACCGCCGTAGGCGTCGGTGAGATCCTCCCAGAGGCGATCGAACTCTTCCTCGTCCGGGCGCAGCCCCACGAAGAGCACGACGCTCTGGCGGAAGAAGGAGCGCATGCTCTTGCGCACCTCGGGCCCGAAGCGGCGCTCGCCGTGGTCGAGGCTGCTGACCAACAGGGTCCGGGGCTCGTCGAAGCCACCGCGCACCTTGACCAGCACGCCCCCACCCTCGGCGGGCTCGGGAATGGGCTGGCCGCGGCGCACCACCTGCAGCTCACGCCCGGCGTCGGCCGCCGCGCGCTCGAGCAGATCGTCCCAGGCGGAGGAGAGGATCACGGGGAAGCGCCGCACGGCGATGGCGTGGGCCTCGGACGGCGCCACATCCTCGCAGCCCACCAGGCGCCGCAGCTCCCGCAGCAGCTGGGTGCGCCCGTTGGCGTCCTCGAAGGCCACCGCGCCCTTCTCGACCGAGGGCATCTCGGGGCGGGTCTTGGAGCCCATCAGGCGCCGAGGACGGGTCCAGCCCAGCTTGCGGGCCAGGGCGGCGTTCTTGGGGTAGTCGCGGCCGGCCAGCATGGCAGCCTCGCGGCTGGCGCGGCTGCCCAGCACCAACACGCACCGGCCGTCGCGGACGGCCTCGATCACCTCGACGGGGAGGCTCATGGCTGCTCCTTGCAGGCGTCCACGGCGGCGGCGAGGCCGTCGCGGTCCCGGAAGACGCCCCCCAGCTGCGCCACCGTGAGGGCGGCGACCCGGGCGCCCAGGCGCCCAGCCCGGGCGGCGGACCAGTCGTTGACGTAGCCGTAGAGGAAGCCGGCGGCGTAGGCGTCGCCCGCGCCGGTGGTGTCCATGGGCACGACCGTGTGGATGCCCACGGGGGTGAGCACGCCGCGGTGCTTGACCAGGCTGCCCCGGCTGCCGAGCTTGACCACGGTGGTCTCGACCGCCTCGGCCACCTCGTGCACGGCCCGCTCGGGGGCGGCGCCGCCGCACAGGGCCGCGGCTTCTTCGTTGTTCATGAACGCGATGGAGGCGTACTCCCGCAGGATGCGCCAGACGTCGTCGCGGATGGCGGCGACCACGAAGGGATCGGCCACGTCCAGGCTGATCTGCACGCCCGCCCGCCGGGCCACGTCGAGGGCGTGGAAGGCGGTGGTCCGGATGGGACCCTCGAGGAAGGCGTAGCCGGTGACGTGGAAGACCTTGCTGCGCATGATGTGGGTCTCGAACTCTCCGAGCCCATCCAGCTGCGGTGCCGCACCCAGGTCCACGATCATGGTGCGCTCACTGTCGGACTTCGAGACCAGCGCCAGGCACTTGCCGGAGGGGTGGTCCGGGGTGACCGCCAGGGCGTGCCCGCCGCAGGCGTCGTCCAGGGAGGCGCCGTAGCGGCGGCCCAGCTCGTCGTCGCCCACCTGGCCGCGGAACACCGTGTGCGCCCCGAGCAGCCCGAGGCCGGCGATGGTGTTGGCCGCAGAGCCACCGGCGTGGACCTGCATGGTGGGATCCTGGAAGCGGGCGAAGGCCTGCTCCCACTCGGCGTGGGGCACGGGGTGCATGATGCCACGCTGGTAGTGGGTCTCGGCGAGGGCCCGATCCTCGATGGTGACGAGGGTGTCCACAAGGGCGTTGCCCAGGCCGGCGACGTCGAAGTGCGGTGCGCTGTGAGGCATGGTCTCTCCGGGGGTCCGCGAGGCCGGGAACCTAGCGTCCCGGCCAGCCCCTCGCCAGCGCGCGGGACGGTAGCGCAGGCCGCTGGACGGCGCTGGTGGCGTGGCGTACCCTCGAGGGGTCCAACGCCTCGGAGTCCCCATGCGCAGCACCTCTCTCGCCCTGCTCACCCTCGCCCTGTCCTTCGGCTGCGGCGACCCCGACAAGGACGACACCGCGCCCCCCGAGGGCGACACCGACACCGACACCGACGCGGACACCGACAGCGACACGGACGCCGACGCCGACGGGGACACCGACGCCGACGCCGACGCCGACGCCGACGCCGACGCGGATGCCGACACCGACGTGGTCTACCCCACCGTCGACGCCCACCTGCTCGACGGCGAGATCACCTGGGCGCTGGTCTTCGACGAGACCGCCACCAAGGCCGGCTACAGCGACTGCGACTACACCCGCAGCTACAGCGGCGTGCAGTTCATCGACCAGCCCTGGCTGTGCCCCGACTGCACCCACCAGGTCTCCGGCACCGCCAGCATGACCGTGGGCTTCGACAGCTGCTACGAGCCCGTCTTCGGCGGGACCCAGGACCGCACGGAGTACTGGGGCCTGACCTGGCCCGCGGGCGACAGCGGCGACGGCGCCTTCTTCCGTGGCGCCACCGAGAACTACGGCATCGGCGAGCTGGCCACCTTCACCGCGGCGGGCATGGACACCCCGTTCGACCTGAGCTGGGAGGCCACCTACGCCCTGACCGACCTCGGCCTGTCGGACCCGGGCGAGCTGACCCTCACCGCCACCGGCACCGCCACCCTCTCCGTCTCGGACAGCGTGGGCCTGGACGACCTGACCCAGCCCCGGCCCGGCCCCTACAACTGCGGCTGGCCCACCGACAACCCCGGTGATCTCGAGACCGACCAGGTCATGGCCATGGACGCCACCCTGCCAACGGCCTGGCTCGAGGACCAGTGCGGCGACCTGGTGGATCTGTGGGACTTCTACGGCCGCTACATCGTGCTGGACTCCACCCAGAGCGACTGCGGCTACTGCCTGGTGATGGCCGACGAGGCCCCGGCGTTCCTGGCGAGCATGGAGTCCCAGGGCGTGCCCGTGGCCTTCGTCTCCATGCTGGGTGACGGCCTCTCCAACGTCATCGGCGAGCCCGACGACAGCACCTACGGCGACTACCTCGACGCCTACGGCAGCGGCGAGCCGCTGCTCAAGGACCGGGGCTACGGCTACGCCATGTTCGCCAACTACCTGGGCGACGAGCTGGGCTACCCCGCCTGGGCCATCGTCCGCCCGGACATGACCGTCATGGCCGTCGAGACCGGGTTCTCGACCTGGGATGAGATGGAGAAGCTCATCCTGGCGGACTGGAACGGCTAGCTGTCAGCTGGCGTCCGCGGACTCCACCGGCCGGCTGCGCTCCGGCGGCTCAGCTCCGTCCTCGACGAAGTCCATGGCCGCGGAGTTCAGGCAGTAGCGCGTCCCCGTCGGCTCCGGGCCGTCGGGGAAGACGTGGCCCAGGTGGGCGTCGCATCGAGCACACGAGATCTCGGTGCGGATCATGCCGTGGCTGATGTCGCGGTGCTCGGCGACGTGGGCGCCGTCCACGGGACCTGTGAAGCTGGGCCAGCCGGTGCCTGAGTCGAACTTGTCGTGGCTCGAGAACAGCGGCAGCCCGCAGACGGTGCAGGTGTAGGTGCCCTCTTCGTGGTTGTGCAGCAGGTTGCCGCAGAAGGGGGGCTCGGTGCCGGCCCGCTGGGTGACCCGGTAGGCCTCGGGCTCCAGATCGGCGGCGAGCTGGGCCACCCGCTCCCGGGAGAGGGGGGTCACGTCGTGGCCCGAGGCCGAGATGGTACGTTCCACGGGGGCGTCCTCCGCCGGGGTTGCCTTGGCCGCGAGGTCCACATCCCGCGCCACGTGATCCACCGCGATGGCCGCCAGGGTGCCGGCGACGACCAGGATGGGCAGGAAGCGGGTGACGGTGGGAACCATGAGAAGACCTCACGGCTCAGCATGCACGCCCTCGCGCGCACGGAACCCCCGAAGCAGGGCCCCCGTAGGAACGCTCACAGGCCCCGGATCAGGCGGCGCAGTCCGGGTCGTCGGCGTCCTCGTCGCCGTCGCAGTCGTTGTCGATGGCGTCGTCGCAGATCTCTTCGGCCTCGGGGTTCACCGCGGGGTCTTCGTCGTCGCAGTCTTCACCGGCGGGCCAGCCGTCGTCGTCGGCGTCCATGTAGCCGGTGTCGGGCACACCGTAGACGGGGGTGGGCTTCTCGAAGCAGCCCATGGCCATGCCCGCCATCAGGCCGAAGCTCTTCAACAGGATCCTCTTCATCTCTCCTCCGGGTGCCCAGGTCCATGATGCCACAGGGTCGCTGCGCTCGGGGGGTCAATACGGCCCGCTGGTCCCATCGTCGCAGCTGTAGCTGCCCACCCCGTCGGCGTCCCACTCGTACCAGCAGGTCAAGCTCGAGCCGTCCTCGGCCTCGCCCACGACCTCGCCCTCGCCGCTGCCGTCGTAGCGCAGCAGCCACCAGATGTGCATGACCACCCACTCCCCGCTGTCGTGCACCCGATCGAAGTCGTACTCGCGGTCCCCACCGATGGTGCGGACGTAGCCGCCGTCCTCGGTGTAGCCGTCGTAGGCCAGGTGGAAGCTCGCCTCCCGGGTGCCGTCGCCGGGCTCTTCGACCTCGTACCAGCTCTCACCGTCGTGGCCGGCGTAGGACTGCGACGCGCTGTGGTCCGAGCGCCAGGTGGCGGTGACGTCGAAGGCGCTGGCGGTGCTGGTGATGGTCCCGGTGACGGTGTCGTCGTCCACGATCCAGGCGAGGGTGGTGACCCGCGCGCCCTCGCTGTGAGCGACGCGCTCCACCGCGCAGCCGGTGCGCCGCTCGTCGACCGAGCCTCGGGCCAGCTCGCCCAGGGCGTCGACGGTGGTCTCGGTCCAGGTCAGCGCGTAGTCCCCGCTGGGGGCCAGCCAGCCGTTTCCGGTCTGCACGGTGGTCTGCAGGAAGTAGTCCTGGACGTAGCCGACATCGATCACGAAGCTGGACCCGTGTCGATCCCGATGACCTTCGACGCGATGCACCCAGGCCTCGTCGGCCTGCAGGTCGATGAGGCCGTCGGCGCGGGCCTGCGACAGGTGACGGCTGGGGCCCCCGAACCAGGCATCCACGCTGTGGGCGCAGGCCGGCTCCACCGGCTCCGGGTCGGAGCCGCAGGCCAGCAGCAGCAGCAGCGGGGCGAGCATGGCGCTCATGATAGCCGCGGCGCGCCCAGCTGTTGGAGCCGCTCCCACTGGGCGGGCTCGAGGGAGAGGGCCTCTCGCAACGTGCAGGACGGGTCCTCTTGCCACGCCCGCGGCACCGGCAGCGAGCGCAGATCGCGGGGGTAGAGATCGAGCCGCTCCCCCCGCTCGAGGCGCAGCACCGCCCTGGTGAGGGGCGCGCGCAGCAGCGCGGCGTAGGGGGCCAGCTCGAGGCTGGGGTCCAGCGGGCGGGCCACATTGACGGTGTGGCCGACCCACAGCCCCGTGGTGTCCTCGAAGACCTCGATGGGGCGGTCCGCCACGACCCGGGGGACCAGCAGCTTCGGCCCCTCGAAGAGCGCCGGGCGCTTGGCCCGGTGCATACGATCGGGCTGGTAGTCCAGCCAGCGCCGGCGGCCGGCGCGCAGGTCCCGGGCGTCGGCGTAGGGCAGCCTCCCCTCCCCTGGCGCGTCCGACACCAGATCCTCCCGCCGGTGCCCGCGCCCGTGCACCACCACCCCGGTGTCCACCTCGAACAGCTCCCCCAGAGGACGAGTCAGAGCGCGCACCGCCGACAACAGGGCCGCGTCGCCGGGCAGCAGCCAGGCGCAGAGCGGCACCCCCGCCAGGCCCAGTACGTCCTCCACCGCGACGCCGTGGGGCGGCACGGTGGCGGGACCCGCCTCGGCCCGGAGCGCCAGCGAGACCACCGAGACCCGCGCACCGGGGAAGGGCTCGGGGGCCCCCAGGTGGGTGATGCGATGGCGCTGCAGCCACCGCCGCCGCAGCTCCCGGCCGTAGGGCTGCACCAGCAGCGAGGACGGCAGCACCAGCCCCAGGCCTCCACCAGGCCGCAGCCGCTCGCTGCAGAGCCAGGCGAAGGGGACGGCGAGATCGAAGCGTCCGTGCAGCCAGGGCAGGCGTCGGCGCAGCGCCGCCCGCAGCTGCTTGTCCTGCCGCTCGGGAGGCACGAAGGGGGGATTGCCCACGACCAGGTCGGTGCGGGCGCCGCCCGCCAGGCCGTCGGTGGTCACCACCGTGGCTCCGGGGACGACCACGGCCGCCACCGCGACGGCGGCCGGATCGAGGTCCTCACCCCGGATCTCCCGCACCCCCGCCTCGCACATGGCCAGCAGGAAGGTCCCCGTGCCACAGGCCGGATCGAGGCCGCGGTCCACGGGCCCCTCGGCGGCCTCGAGGGCCAGGCGCACCACGCGCCGGGCCATGGGCGCCGGCGTGTCGAAGGCCCCCAGCGCCTTGCGCTGTCCCCGCGCGAGGGCCGGGTAGGGCGCGCCGGCCGGCACCTGGACCACAGCCCTGGGATCGTCGGGCCCACGCCGCCTCATCGCAGCGTCCAACCCCAGATCGTCCTCGGCGACCGCGGGCCTGGCGCGGGCGATGGGGGTCGCCGCCGCCAGGGCCTGCCAAGGATCGGGACCCGCCGCCCGTGCAGCCGCCGCGCAGGCCTGAGGGTGTCCCGCGCCGGAGGCCGCCGCCGCGAGCCAGGCGTCGAGGGCGCGCTGCCGCGGATCAGACGAGGGCAAAGCCCTCACGCCCCGCGAGGGCCACGCAGGCATCCACCACGTCCGGATCGTAGCGGGAGCCCTTCTGCTGGGAGATCTCCTCGAGGGCACGGGTGATGCCCAGGGAGGGACGGTAGGGGCGGTGGGAGGCCATGGCCTCGACCACGTCGGCCACCGCCACGATGCGCGCCTCGATGCGGATCTCGTCGCCCACCAGCCCCTGCGGATAGCCCGTGCCGTCGAGCCGCTCGTGGTGCTGCAGCGCGACGTCGGCCACCGGCCAGGGGAAGGTGAGCTTGGACAGGATGTCGAAGCCCACCTGGGGGTGCATCTTCATGATGTCGAACTCGAGCCGCGTGAGCCGCCCGGGCTTGGTGAGGATCTCGGATGGCACGGCCACCTTGCCCAGATCGTGGATGATCGAGGCCATGCGGATGCCGGCCACCTGATCGTCGCTCAGGCCCATCTCGAGGCCGATGGCGCTGCCCAGATCCGCCACGCGCTGCTGGTGACCGGCGGTGTAGGGGTCGCGGGTGGCGAGCATCTCGGCCAGGGCGTGGATGACCGCCCCCATGGCCCGCTCGAGCTCGCCCCGGGACTCCATCGCCAGCTGCGCGGTGCGCTTCTGCTCGGTGATGTCCTGCAGGCAGAGCAGCACCAGCCGGGTGCCGCCGATGCGGACGGGGGTGGTGGTGACCAGGAAGTCGCGGTCCTGCTTGCGCCGATCGAGCACCACCGGGATCTTCACCTCCACCTTCTCGTGGGAGATGTTGTTCATCAGGGTGTTCTCGGCCTGGCGGCAGATGGTGCACTCGCGGCAGTCGGCCATCAGCCGGGAGCGCCCGCCGGCCTCGTCCCGTCGCACGGCGAAGGCGCAGTTCAGGGCGCGGGCCACGGGCTTCGACAGCAGGGAGCGCTTGTCGCGGTGCACGAAGTGGGTCACCGCCCGGTTGGCCTTGCGGATGCGCAGCTTGCGGTCGAGCAGCAGCATCATGAACGGCGCGTTGTCGAACACCACCGCCAGCTCCTGCTCGCTGGACTGCAGGGCCAGCTCGGCCTTCTTGCGGGCGGTGATGTCCTCGAGGCTGCCCTCGTAGAACTGGACCCGGCCGCTGTCGTCGCGCACCGCGCGGGTGTTCTCCCGGACCCAGATGCGCTCGCCGTCGGGGCGCTTGAACTCGGCCACGAAGTCCTTGACCACGTCGTTGGCGTCGAGCTCGGCCAGCCACTCGGCCCGCCGCTGGGGGTCCATGTAGACCTGCTGGGTGTCCAGCGTGGCCAGGTTGGTGTCCGGAGGAAGCCGCAGCAGCTGGCTCATGGCGGGGTTGGCCTCGAGCAGCCGGCCGCCGGGGGTCGCCCGGTACAGGCCCAGGGGCAGGTGCTCGAAGAGCCGCCGGTACTGACTCTCGGCCTCGAGGGCCAGGCGGTGTTTCTCGCGCTGCTCGAGCACGCGCCGCAGCACCGCGGGCAGCCGGATGAAGTGCCGCGGGTGCTTGACCACGTAGTCTTCGAGGCCCAGCTTCATGGCCTCGACGGCGACCTCTTCCGAGCCGGCGCCGGTGAACATGATGACGGGGCAGTCGGCCCAGGCCTCGCGGACCCGCCGCAGCACGCGGATGCCGTCGCCCCACAGCAGGTGGTAGTCGGTGATCACCGCGTCGAAGGGGCGCCCCTGCAGCGCGACGCCGAGGCGATCGGCGTCCCAGACCTGGGTGACCCGCATCCGCGGGAACTGCTTGCGCAGCACCTGCACGACCATGGCGCGGTCGTCGGGGTCTTCGTCCACCAGCAGCAGGCGCAGGGGCCGATCGGTGAGGTCGATCTGCTGGGCGAGGGTGGACTCGGTCTCGGGGGGCTGGGCCCGGGTAGCGGGGGAGATGTCCGGGTCGCTGGACACCATGGCCCCGGGGAGCGCCGGGTCGCTGTCGATGGCCATCCCCGGATCGGTCAGGGCCGCGCTGGGGTCGCTGGCCTCGGGGGTGGCCTCGCCGAAGATGCTCCGGACCGCAGCGTCCTGACTGCGGGAGCGGCGGCGGCGACGGCCGCGCGCGCGCTTCTTGTCATCGCGCTCCTCGAGGAGGCGAAGGACGGCGGTGGGGTCCACGGAGACTGGGTCCATGGAGGCTCCTGAGCTACGGGCGCGCGTGTGGTGACCAAGGTGCTATCGGTACACCGTACCGCGAACTGAAGGCAAAGGACCACCCGTGATCCGTGCGAACTGTGTGGACGCGCGGAGAGCGCACCCCTTCAGCGTCCGGGGGCCCCCCAGGACCGCAGGAGACCGAGCAGCTGGTCATCCAAGGTGAAGCCCCGCTCCGCGAGCCTCGCCGGACCCGCCGCCCCCCGCCGGGCCCGCAGGTCGGGCGCGTCCGCGATGTCGCGCAGGGTGTCCACCAGGCTCGAGAGATCCTCGGGGGGCGTGAGCCAGCCGACGTCCTCGTCCACCAGCTCCGGCACGCCGCTCACCGGGGTGCTCAGGACCGGCAGCCCCGCAGAGAGCGCCTCCATCAGCACCACGGGCACCCCGTCCATGTCACCGTCGGCCGCCTCGCGGCAGGGCAGCGCCACCAGCCCGGCGCGCCCGATCACGGCCCGCAGCTCATCGGGGGGCAGCAGGCCGAGCAGCTCCACCCGCTCCGAGGCCACCGACGGCGGTGCGTCGGAGACCAACAGCAGCCTAACCGGGCGATCCACACGCTCCACGGCCTCGACCAGGAGATCGAAGCCCTTCTTGGGCACCCAGCGCCCCACCGCCGCGATGACCAGGGGCTGCCGAGAGGGCTCGACCGCAGGGCCTGGCCAGGGCGGCACGCCGCAGCGCACCAGCGACGCCTCCACGCCGTGGCGCTCGCGGATGAGCTCGCGGTTGTAGCTGGAGATGGTCAGGACGGACTCGGCGCCCTCGAGCAGCTCCGGCAACACCGGGCTGGGCTTGAAGAGGTCCACCGCGTGGACGGTGACGGTGTAGGGCGTGCCGTGCAGCCGGCGCGCGGCCAGGGCCCAGGCCGCGGCCTCGCCGGCGAAGTGCACGTGGACGCGGTCGAAGGCGCGGGCCTGCTGGGCGAGCCAGAGCGCCTTGAGGGCGTCCTTGACCCTCAGCTGCCTGCGCAGCCAGCCGTACACCCCCCGACCACGGGCGGTGGCCAGCACCGGCAGGAGCTGCATCAGCAGCGGCGCGTACAGCGGGAGGGTGGGCGGGCGGAGCACAGCCACGGGGGGCAGCTCCCGCTGCAGGGCACCGTCGGCCCGGGCGTCGAGGCTGCCCACGGTGACCGCGACCCCGCGCTCGAGCAGGCCCGTGATCTCGCGGTAGACGAAGGTCTCGGTCAGGGTGGGGTAGTAGCGGAGCAGGTAGAGCACCCGCAGGGTGGTGGGGGTCCCGCTCACGGCAGCGCCTCGAAGAAGGCCTCGAGCTCGGCCGCCCGGTCATCCCAGGAGCGCACCCGCGGCTCGCCGGGGCCGAGCGCCGCGGCCCGCTCGATGGCCCGGGCCACCGAGGCCGGGTCTCCGGGGGCGTAGGGCACGAAGCCGTCCCCAGCGATGATCCGCACAGAGGGCAGATCCGGCGCCACCACCGGCAGGCCCGTGGCCAGGTAGTCCCAGAGCTTGAGGGGCGACGCCAGCCGCCTCCCGTAGAGATCGTCCGCCAGGGACAGCACCAGCACGTCGAGCCCGGCGAGCACCTCGGGCACCATCGCGTAGGGCACCGCGGCGCTGACCCGCACCCGGGGACCGGCCAGGACCCTCGCCCTGATCAGCTCCTCCTGGCCCTCGGCGCCGCCCACGAGGCGCAGGCGGTACTCGTCGGGCAGCAGCTCGGCCGCGTGGATGAGGGTGTGGATGTTCTTGTACGCCCGCATGGACCCGACGTACCCGGCGACCACGCCGTCGTGGGGGACCGCCGGGCGCTGGCGGGCGGGATCGGTGCCGTTGTGGACCGCGAGGCAGTGGGAGGGCAGCAGCCCAGGGTGGGCCTCCCGGAGCACCTCGAGGGTGCCCTCGCAGTTGGTGACGAGCCCGTCACAGCCTCGCAGGACCCGACGCTCGAGGGCCTCGGCGGCGGCGTGGGGCTCACCCCAAGCCCGTCGCTGGACCGACTCCGCCTCGTGGCTCTCGAAGACCAGGCGGAAGCCGAGCACCCGGCGGAGCCGAGCGGCCTGGGCCGCGTGGCGCTTGGTGCGGGCGTAGACCACAGGCCGATCCCCACGATGGGCGCGGAGCCAGCTGACGGCCCGCAGCCGGAAGTCCGCGCCGGAGAGCCCGGGGTGTTGCCAGGGCAGCAGCTCGAGGGACAGCTGCGGGTGGGGCTCGAGGCCGTAGGGCGCCAGGGCGCGCTCCACGCTGCGCTCGTAGTCGGCCCGCACCTGCGCGAACAGCGTCACATGGTGCCCCCGGCGCGCGAGCGCGTGGCAGCTGTGCATGACCTGGATGGCCTGGGCGCGCAGGTCGGGCACCTGGGGACGGTAGAGGTGGATGATCCTCATGGGGCCTCATCCTGCGCCATGGCGAGCAGGGCGTCCACCGTGCGCTGCACGCCGTGCTCCGTCGCGAGCCAGGCACGCTGGCGGGCGACGGGCGCGCCGGTGTCGAGCCAGGCGCGCAGCGCGCGGGCGCTGGCCTGGGGGTCGTCCGGCTCGGACAGCACCAGGCCGGGACCCACCGCCTCGGGCAGGCCCCCCACCGCCGAGACCGCGGCGGGTGCCCCGTGGGCCACCGCCTCCAGCACCACCAGGCCGAGCCCTTCGGCGCCACCGCCGTCCGCGTCGGCCCGGGACAGCTGCACCAGCGCCCGGGCACCGCGGTACCGGGCCACGGTGGCCTCCCAGCTCAGGCGGCCCTCGAAGCGCACGGCCACACCGGCGGCCCGGGCGTGGGCGCGCAGGGCGGGGAGCTGGGAGCCTTCGCCCACCACGGTGAGGGTCCAGCCCAGCGCGCCGGCCAGATCGATGGCCCGCTCGATGCCCTTGTTGGGCGTGCAGCGCGCCACCACCAGCAGCCCCTCGCGCCCTTCCGGCCCGGGCGCGTCGGCGTCGAGCTCCACGGGGGCGGGGAGCACACGCGCGGCCACGCCGAGGGCCGCCAGGCGCGCCGCGAGGAAGCCAGAGACCGCCGCGAAGCGCGCCCCGGTGGCCAGCTCCGCCAGCGGCGCCGGCGCGAGCTCGAGGCGCGAGACCTCGCTGCCGTGGGCGACCACCAGCAGCGGCACCCCGAGGGCCTCGCAGGGCGCCCGCAGCCCGGGCGCCAGGGGCCAGGTGGTCGCCAGGACACGATCGCCCGCACACAGCTGCGGACCCACCAGCCGGGCCACGGCCGAGGCCTGGTTGGCGTTCCAGCTCCGGACCCGGAGGCGCCGGATGGACAGCGCCGAGGCGGCGTCGTGCCGGGACTCATCCACCCGGCCGCGCAGGCGCGCCCCCCGGGCGTGAAGCACCAGCTCCTCGCCCCGCTCGATCAGGGCGTGGCAGACCCGCTCGGTCCAGCTGGCGACGCCGCCGGTGAAGGCGGGGGGGAAGTCGCCGACGACCACGTGCCAGGTCACGCCAGCACCTCGAGCAGGGCCTCGGTCACCCAGGCGGGTTCCATGTCCCGCAGGCAGCTCAGATCACCGAAGGGACAGCGGGGGCGACCGTAGCGGCCGCAGGGCCGGCAGGGCAGCGCCAGCTCCACCGGCGTGCAGCGCTGCTCCCAGTAGCCGTCGAGGCTGTGGGTCGAGCCGAAAAGCGCGACCACAGGCACACCCGCTGCCGCGCAGAGGTGGGCCAGGCCCGTGTCCCCGGCGACGCAAGCCCGGGCGCGGCCGATGGCCCGCAGCGCGCCGCTGAAGCCCGCCTCGCAGATCGCCTCTGCGCGGGGGCCGAGGGCATCGACGAGCTGCGCGCAGACGCGCTCCTCGCCCGGTCCACCCAACACCAGGACGGGCCCGGGCACGGGCTCGAGGGCCTGGGCGAACAGCGACACGGGCCAGCGCTTGGTGGCGTGCTGAGCGCCGGGGACCACGATCACGGCGTCCCGGGGGCCGTCGATCTCGATCCAGGGCAGGGGCGCAGGCTCGACCCGCGCGGCGGCCGCGTAGCGGGCCACCACCGGATCCGCGGGCGGACGCTTGAGGGCCACCCGGAGGTGGCGCCGCAGCCGCTGGGGCTCCACCGCGTCCCAGACCCCACCGAGGCGCAGCGCCAGGGCGCTCGAGCGCAGGCTGCGGTGCAGATCCACCCGCCGCCCATGGGGAGGCAGGCGCCGCGCCAGGGAGGCGATGCCCTCCCCCGGCCGCAGGGCCACGACCCCCTCGACCCCCGGCAGCTGCGCGGCGATCTCGGCGTAGCGCTCGGAGGTCGCGAAGACCACCGGCGCCAAGGCGCCGGTGACCGCGCCGCAGAGCACCACATCACCCAGGGATGAGAAGCGCACGACGAGGGTCGGGTCGCTCATGCGATGGCCTCCAGGACCCGCTCCACCGGGACACCCGTGAGGCAGGGGACCCCGATGTCGCAGCGCTTGCGGTAGCAGGGTCGGCAGGGCAGCTCGGGCCCCTCGATGGGGCTCGCGCCGGCGATGCCCGTGGTGGCTGCGGTCGTGGAGCCGTGGATCACCACCACCCGCACCCCACAGGCCGCCGCGAAGTGGGCCACGCCGCTGTCGTTGGAGACCATCACCCGGCAGCGCTGCAGTGCCCCGGCGAGCTCCCCCAGGGGCAGCCCCTCGAGCAGCTCACCGCCTGGGACCTGGGCCTGGGCCTCGGGGCCCTCCCCCGGCCCGCAGTAGACCCGGGCTGGCTCGTCCAGGGCCTCGGCCAGCTCCGCGAAGCCCGGCCACTGCACCGGCGCACCGGAGACGCTGACGGGGTTGAGGCCCACATGGACCGGCAGCGCCGCCCAGGCCTCCCGTTCAGCCGGGGTGGGCTCGAAGCGGGGCGCGCCACGGACCTCGACCCCGATCAGGGCGGCCACGGCGCGGTAGTCCTCGCTACGGTGCAGCCCCGGGGGCGGGGTCGAGTCGCTGAGCAACAGCCGGCGCCCGTCGCTGGCCAGGCCCACCCGGCGGCGGGCGCGGCGCGCCTGCCAGGCCGCCCGGAACGACGGCGCCAGCAGCACCGCCTGCTCGTCACGCTCGGGGGGCGTGGCCTTGGGCACCCAGCGGGCCCCGAGCCCGCGATAGAGCAGCTCCCCCCACGGGGGAGCGGCGATCCGGCAGCGACGCGCGGAGGCCGCGAGGGCGGCGATCGCCGGCAGCGCCATCACGCCATCCCCCAGGTGGTTCGGCGCGCGCACGAACAGCGCGTCGTGCATGGGGGGCCGGGACCCGGGGGCGGAGCGGCGGGGCATGGGCGCGTCTCTCCCTGGGCTCGCGTCGTGGCCACGGGGGCCCGGGGTAGATATCATGCCGCCCACACGCCGTTCACCAAGAGCGGCGGGAAGGCCCAGCCAGCCACCAAGCGAGGACCTCCATGAGCACCTCGGCCGCAGGCGAGCGCAGCGTGCCAGGCCGGGCTGGCGTCCGAGGAGTGGGGCTGACCCTGGCCGCGCTGACCATCGCCGCGGCGGTGGCGGCGCTGGCGCTGTGGCCGGACCCCAGCGAGGTGCTCCTGGTGTTTCCGCGCCGGGACCTGCTCATCGGCAGCCAGGTCGGCGCGGTGCTCGAGCGCACCGACATCCTGCAGCAGAACGGCCTCGAGGCCCACGTGGAGGCCCCCGAGGATCGCGCCGCGTTCGGCGAGCTGGCCGAGCGGGCCGACGTGGTGATCACCGACGAGACCCACGCCCTGCTCCTGGCCGAGCGCTCCGGTGGCGCGCGGATCGTGGCGAGCCTGGGCTCCGCCGGGAGGATCGGGCTGGTGGTCCCCACCGGCTCCCCCATCACCACCACCGCCGAGCTGCGCGGACGCCGGGTGGCCGTCCCCCCGGGCCCCGGCGCACGCCGCCACGCCAACGCCTGGCTGGCCGCCGCCGGGCTGGAGCCCGCCGAGGTCGAGCTGGTCGAAGCGGGCTCCGTGGACCAGGCCCTGAGCCTGGGTGCCGACGCCACCGTGCTGTGGGATCCCGCGCTCTTCGGCGCCGAGTTCCGGGGCACCAGCCGCGCCCTCGAGACCCGCGAGCACTTCACCGCGGTCGTCTTCGACCCCCGGCTGGTCGAAGAGCACAGGGACGTGGGCCAGGCCGCCCTCACCGCCATCAAGCAGGCGATGCACAGCTTCAACGACGACCCCCGCCAGGCCGCGATCTGGCTGGCGGGGGACCTGGGCAAGCCCGCCCCCCAGATGCAGCGGGCCTGCTTCCGGGCCAACGGCAACTTCGGCTGGCGCAGCTTCGTGAGCCTCTGCCTGTCCCCGGAGCTGCCCTCGTTCCAGGCCGCCCTCGAGGCCGACCTCGCCCAGCTGGTGATCGCCGGGTCGCTCCCCACCGGAGCGAGCCTCGATGACCGCATCCACGGGGCCCTGATGGACGAGGTGGACAGCACCGCTGAGCCCCTCGCGGAGGTCGGCCTGGCGCCGCAGGGTGACGACTAGTCAGCGCTGCTCGGCGCTCTCCGCGGTGGAGGACAGGCCGAGCAGGGCGCCGCGGTAGGCCTCGATCAGCTTGCGGGACGCGTCGCTGCGGGTGTCGCCGGTGGCGATGGCGGCCTCGCGCAGGATGTCGGGAGGGAGGACCAGGGCGGGGTCCACGTCGTGCTGCCGGGCCAGCTTGGTCAGCCGAAAGGCCTGCAGCTCGTCGATGCGCTCCATGGAGGGCTGCAGGAAGACGCCGCGGCCGCCGTGGCCGGCCTGCCGATCGCCGACGCCGGCTTGCCCCCCCAGGCCCGACCGGGCCGTGGCGCCACCGGAGGTGACCCGCTGGCTGCGCAGGTGGCGCTCGAAGCCCGCCAGCACCGCCTCGCGGTCTTGCACATCGACGTCCGCGGTGCGGGGGCTCGCAGCGGCGATCTGCTCCCACAGCTCGGGGAGCTCGGGGAGCGTGGAGGGGTTGATGCCCTGCTGGAGCGCGGTCCGCCGCACGGCCTTGGACATCTCGTCGTCGAGCACGGTGGCGTCCGGCACCGCGGGCTCGGCCGGGGCCGCCTGGACCGCCCCAGCGCCCGGAGCGTCGCGGGTCAGCCACCAGAAGCCGATGTAGTCGGCCGCGACGACCACGGCGGCGAGCACGAGGATCTGGTCCCAGCGGAAGCGGATCCCAGGAGCGCTCACGGCTCCACCTCTTCCGCCGTGCGGGGCATGGCCGCGCGCTGGATCTCTTCCTGGGGCACACCGAGGACCTCCTCGATGAACTCCACGCCCTCTTCCTTGCCGAGGATGTCGGTGACGTTCTCGACCAGGGTGGCCAGGTCGTCCTCCATGAACTCCTGCAGCTGCTGATCGTTCATGCCGCCCTGGTCGAGCTGCGTGCGCACCTGATCGTGGGCGTCGAAGCTGCGGAAGATCTCGTCCTCGAGGGCGATCTCGGTCTCTTCGTCGTAGCCGGCGTTCTGGAGGCGATCGTCGAAGCGCTGCTCGATGCGCTGGCGCTCGGCGCGGGCCTTGGCCTTGCTGGGGTGGCGCTCGATGACCCCGCCCTGCTCGCCGTGGATGATCAGCTCGGCCTCGCCGCCGCTGGACCCACCGCTGCTGGCGGCGCCGCTGCCGCTGCTGCTGGACGACGAGGACCCACCGTCGCTCGGGCGGGCCCCGCTGGGGGGCGAGCCGGGCCGCTCGGACGGCGGACCGCGCCGAGGGGTGTGGCCGGTGGCGCCCTCTGGCGGCCCGTCCTCGGGGGACTCCGGTGGAGGGGGGCGGACGGGACGGGTGGTCTCCAGGCTCTCGATCCGCAGCTCGAGCGCCGTGTTGCGGGCGCTCAGCCGCAGGTTGACCACCACCAGGCCCACGACGGCCACCAGCAGCACGACGAGGAGCAGGTGCCGGGGGATCAGCCCGGTGGGGGCGTCCGCGCGGGGCTCACTCGGGGGCTGCGCTGGGGCCATGGGGCCTCCGGGGGTGGGCTACTTGCGCTTGCGCTGCTTGCGGCGGGCCTTGCGGGCGGTGCGCGCCTTCTTCTTGCGCGCGGCTTTTTCGGCCGGGGACAGGCGCGGGCCTTCGTCTTCGCCCATGCCGGGGAAGCCCATGCCGGGCATCCCGCCCATGCCGGGCATCCCGCCCATGCCGCCCATGTCACCGCCCATGGCGGCCATGGCCTTGCGGGCCTTCTTCATCTTCTTGGATGAGCCGAACATGCCCGAGGCGGCACCGAGCTGCCCCATGGCCTGGCGGGCCATCAGGAAGCGCTCGTACAGCTCGCGGACCTCCTTGGGGGTGCGGCCGGAGCCGCGGGCGATGCGCCGGATGCGGGACTCGTTGATGAGCTGCGGGTTGTTCCGCTCCTGCTTGGTCATGGACTGGACCATGGCCTCGACCTTGACCAGCTCGTTGTCGTCCAGCGCCTCCGCGGGGATCTGGTCCATCATGTCCGAGAACATGGGGAGCTTGGCGATGATGTCCTTGATGGGACCCATCTTGCGGATGGTCCGCAGCTGGTTGATGAAGGTGTCGAAGGTGAAGTCCCCCGACAGCATCTTCTCGGCGTCCTTCGCGGCGGTCTCCTGATCGACCACGTCCTCGAAGTCCCGCATCAGGCCGACGACGTCGCCCATGCCCAGGATGCGCCCGGCCAGGCCGTCGGCCCGGAAGGGCTCGAGCTTGTCCAGGCCTTCGCCCATACCGACGTAGAGCACCGGCTTGCCGGTGACCTTGCGGATGGACAGGGCCGCGCCACCGCGGGCGTCGCCGTCGAGCTTGGT
>CAYZVO010000035.1:0-20479 GCA_964481655.1 uncultured Enterobacterales bacterium
GGCGCCGGGGTTGTAGGCGGCGTCGCTGTCGTCGCAGTCGCCCCCGTAGGCGGCGGTGCCACTGGGCTGCTCGCAGGCGGTGGTGGTGCTCGCGTCGTCGCCGTAGCCGTCGCCGTCGGCGTCGCTGTACCAGGTCTCACCACCGCTGACCGAGTCGTCGGCGTCGTCGATCAGGCCGTCGCAGTCGTTGTCCAGGGTGTCGCAGATCTCGTCAGCGTCGGGGTGGATGTCGGAGTTGGCGTCGTCGCAGTCGGCGCTGTCCTCGACCCAGCCGGCCCCGGGCTCGCAGTCGAAGGTGGAGCTGTCGGGGTCGCCGAAGCCGTCGCCGTCGGCGTCGGCGTACCAGGTGGACTCCAGGTCCTCGTCCACCTCTCCGTCGCAGTCGTCGTCGAGGTCGTTGCAGACCTCGTCGGCGCCGGGGTTCACCGAGGAGTTGGAGTCGTCGCAGTCGGTGGCGTCCTCGACCCAGCCCTCGCCGGGATCGCAGGACTCGAGGCTGCTCTCGGGGTTGCCGTAGCCGTCGGCGTCGGCGTCGGCGTACCACAGCTCGATGAGGTCCTCGTCGATCTCGCCGTCGCAGTCGTTGTCGATGCCGTCGCAGCGCTCCGGCGCGTCGGGGTAGCTCGTGGGGTCGGCGTCGTCGCAGTCGCCGTAGCTGTCGAGGTAGCCGTCGGGCTGATCGCAGGCGGTGACGCTGTCGGCCTCGAAGCCCCAGCCGTCGCCGTCGGCGTCGGCGTACCAGGTGGTGGCGTCGACGGCGTCCTCGTCCACGTCTCCGTCGCAGTCGTTGTCGATGCCGTCGCAGCGCTCGTCGGCCTCGGGGTTCACCCCCGCGTCGCTGTCGTCGCAGTCGTCGTCGGTTGTGAAGCCGTCACCATCGGCGTCCACCGGCTCGGCGGCGGTGTCGTCGGGGAGGGTGTCGGTGTCGGGCTTGTCGGGGTCGTTCCGGCAGGCGGAGACGAGCACGAAGGCAGCGGTCAGGGCGAGGATGCGCACGGGGCCTCCCGGGGGCGGTCCCCGGAAGGGTAGCACTGTGCGGTGGCGTCGCCTCCTGAGAACCGGTGCTTACCGCTCCCAACGATCCGTGAGCGCGTCCCGGTCGAACCACTGGGACAGCTCGGCCAGCCGCACCGCCGTCTCGTGGCAGCGGGAGACGTCGCCGAACAGCTCGCAGCCGCCGATGCGGTCCGCGGCGTAGAAGGCGTCCCGCTCGTCGGAGAAGCTCAGGCGCCAGACCACCTCGTCGTTGGTGGTGTCCACTTCGACCACCTGGGAGGGGCCTTCGCCCTCGCCCCAGCCGGCCAGGTGGCCGCGACCGATGACCACGCGATCGTGGCCCAGGTAGTCCACATCGCCCCAGGCCTGCTCGCGCCAGCCGTCCTCGGTCCAGGCCCAGGTCTGGGTGAAGCTGTCCTCACCGGGCTCCACCTCGAACTCCACCGCCCGCGTGGTGGGCGCCGCGCCGTTGTCGTACATCAGCAGGTGCTGGTCCCGGATGTCCAGGCCGTGCTGGCAGTTGGGCTGCCGCCCGTCGGTCAGCTCGAGCTCACCCTCGGGGCCCAGGGTCCAGTCCAGCTCGCCGGACTCCATGTTCACGCCGAGCACCACGTAGGACTCGCAGAGGCTGACCACCATGGTCTCCTCGCCCGCCTGGTTCAGCATGATGCCGGCCCAGTTGGCGCTCCAGTCGTTCAGCTCGTTGGGGATCAGGTCGCCGTTGTCCAGGGCTTCCTGCACGCTCCAGGCCCAGACCAGCTCGTCGCTCTTCACATCGACCTGGTGGATGGCGAAGCCCGTCCACTCGTCCTCGCCGGCGCGGATGTGGTCGTCCACCAGGGTGACGATGGTGCCGTCGTACTGCTGCTCTGCGTGGTGGTGGTACAGGCCCGTGTCCGCACCCCGGTAGTCGGCCCGCCAGACCTCGTCGTGGCTGATGTTGACCAGGCGGGGCGCGCCTTCGCCCTCGCCGGAGCCGCTGATGCCGCCCCACAGGAACATGCCGTCGCCGTAGTACTCGGCGCCCATGTCGGCGTAGCCCAGGGTGGGGATCGGGTAGTACCAGCGCACCTCACCGTCGTTGTCCATCAGGACCAGGCGGATGTTCAGGTCGCCTTCGCCGAAGCGCTGGTGGGGGACCAGGGTGTAGGCCGCGCCGGGATCGCCGAAGCTCTCGCCGGTGGCCGAGGGGATCTCATCGGGCAGGGCGCCCGTGGTGATCTGGACCGTGGTCGACGACGGCAGGGGCACGTCGATGGCGGCGATGTCGCAGGTGTAGTCGGTCTCGGCCACCAGGCCCGCCACGCGCATCGTGTGCGCCATGGCCGCCTTGGGGGACTCCACCAGGTGGACCTCGCTCTGCTCGTCGTCCCGCGTACAGCGGATGGCCACCTGCGCCTCTTGTGACAGCTCCACCGAGAAGATCTTCTCGAGGACCAGGCTGGGGTTGTCGGACACCTCGACGTCGAAGTCCACGGGCTCGTAGCAGCCCATGGCGCAGACGGAGAACACGATGGAGGCGGGGATTGGGTAGCGCATGTCTCACTCATCGGTTCGGTGAGGCATGCGGTTCAGGATCCGTGTGGTTTCAGGACCTTCAGTCCTCGGGATCCTCCGGTGGACCCGGCGTCTCGGGGGGCAGTTGTTCCCGCAGCGCGGCGGTCAGCTCGGCCACCTGCGGGCCGAAGGGACCCAGCTCGCCCCCCATGGACTCGAGGGTCTCCAGGGCGGCCTGGGGCTGCCCGGCGCGGGCCTGCAGCAGCGCCATGTTCAGGGCCACACCGGGGAAGCCCTGCTCCCGCTGGAGGTGATCCCGGTACACCTCGATGGCGGCGTCCAGCTCGCCAGCGCTCGCCAGGGAGTTGGCCAGGAACGCGGTCTGGTTGCGGTAGACGCCCGCGGCCCTGCCCACCCGGGGTGCGCCGGTCCAGGCCTGGCGCGCCAGATCGCGGGCGGCGAGGAGATCGCCGCTGTCGTGGGCGACGTTGACCCGGGCGAGCAGGCCGCCGAGCTCGCAGCAGCTCAGGCTGTCCGGCAGGCTGCGGCCGGGGGGCGGCACCATGCCCTCGAGGGGGGCGGCGCAGGCCTCGAGCAGGGCCTCGACGTTGGGGGCGAACCAGCTGCCCGAGGCGGTGCGCGGCGCCACGAACTCCATGAAGGGGTGGTCGTCGGTGAGCAGCGGCGCGTCGCCGACATAGGCCGCGAGGTCGGCGGGGCCGACCAGCATGGTGGCCAGGATGCTCGGCACGTCGCCGTAGCGGATGGCGATCAGGTCTTCGGCGATCCGGGGCTGCTGCAGGCGCTGCTGCCAGGACGACAGCTCCACCGGCGGCCCCCCCTGGCGGCCGACGATCCACAGATCGTAGTTGTCGAGGTAGACCCAGGTCTCCGGGAAGACGCTGGCGAGGGTGGCGACCACCGAGCGGGTCAGATCGGGGGGGATGTCGTCGATGGGCATCCACTGGGTGATGGTGCCCCCGGGCTCCAGGCGCGCGGCGGCCAGCTCGTAGAACTCGCGGGTGTAGAGGTTCACCGCGCCCGCGGCCCAGGGCTGCAGCGGCTCCATCAACACCGCGTCGAAGCTCGGCCCGCTGCGGGCCAGGAAGCTGCGGCCGTCGTCGATGAAGACGTGCACGCCGTCCTGCTCCAGCAGGCGGTCGTTGTGGTCGGCGAACCAGTGCGAGCCGGCCTCCACCATGCCCTTGTCCAGGTCCACGCAGTCCAGCCGCTCGAGGCCGTGGAGCCTGGCCGAGGCGAAGGACTGCCCGGTGCCGAAGGCGATGCCCACGGCATGGTCCAGGCCGGTGGAGTGGAGCATCGACAGGTGCCCCAGCATGCGGTGCGTGCCGCCGGTGCCGGCGACCCAGGTCGACTGGATCCAGATCCGGCGCACTGGCGGATCGCTGTGGTCGGCCACCATGACCGTGGAGGTGATGCCCTCCTTCAGGTGGAGGATCTCGCTGCCCTCGGGCAGGCGCGCCTGGTACAGGTCCTCGAGGTCGACCCGACCTGCGGTGCCCACGGCCACCAGCGCGGCGGCCCCGAGCAGCAGGCCCCAGGCCATGCTTGGCCGCTGCCCCCTGCGCGGGCCGGCCACCCAGATGCCCAGCACCAGGTTGCCACCGGCCAGGATCTGCACCGCCCCCAGCGCCCCCACGAAGGGCAGCAGCAGGAAGCCCGCCGCGATGGAGCCCAGGACGCCCGCGAGGGTGTTCCAGATGTAGAGGCGGCCCACCCGTCCGCCCACGTCTTCGCTGCCTGCGGTGACCGCCCGGGCCAGGGCCGGGAAGGTGGCGCCCATCAGCAGCGAGGGCACCGCCATCACCGCGGCGCAGACCCCCACGGACAGCAGCTGGTTGCGCTGGAAGCCCAACACCCCCGCCTGCAGCAGGTCCGGGGCCAGGTGCAGGACGAGCATCAGCAGGGGGAAGACCAGCAATGCCCCCAGCCCGATGCCCATCTGCAGCAGTCCGAACAGGCGGCGGGGGTCCTCGGCGCGGTCCGCGGCGCGGGCGCCCAGCCAGCTGCCCAGGCCGATGCCGCCGATGACCGTGGCCAGGATGGTGGTGTAGGCGTAGGTGGTGGTGATCAGCACCATGCCCACGATCCGGGTCCAGATCACCTCGTGGGCCAGGCCCAGGAAGCCCGCCGCGGCGCCCATCAGCAGCACCGAGCGCACGGACCAGGTGCGGTCCGAGGCGCCGCCGGAGGGTGCCGGGGGCAGCGCGCCCTCGCGGCTCCCCAGGGCCAGGGCCAGCCCCGCCGCCGCGAAGTTGGCGATGGCGGCGGCGAGGTTGGTGGTGGAGATGCCCAGGGCCTCGATGGCCCAGAAGCCGGTGAAGACCGTGCCCGCGAAGGCGCCGATGGTGTTGATGGCGTACAGCGCGCCCAGATCCCGGCCGCGGGTGGCGGCGTCCCGGGCGATCCAGCGCGACAGCACCGGCAGGGTGGCCCCCATGCAGGTGGTGGGGATCAGCAGCAGGCCGAAGCAGAGCAGCCCCTCGATCCCCAGGACCGCGCTGTGGTGCAGATCCGGGGACAGGAGCGAGGCGGACAGGGTGCCGATGGCGCCGATGGCGGCGGGCATGGCCAGGGCGGCCAGGCCGATGCCGATCTCGAGGCCGGCGTAGAAGCGCAGTGGAGAGCCCACCTTGTGGGCGATGCGGGCCGCGATGGCGCTGCCCAGCCCCAGCCCCGCCATGAAGGTCGCCAGGACCAGGGCCACGGCCACGGAGGTCGCGCCGACCTGCAGGATGATCAGCCGGACCCAGAGCACCTGGTAGATGAGCGCGCAGGCTCCCGACAGGAAGAACATCGCCAGGACGATGGACCGGTTCGTTCGAGCCTGGTTCGGAGCAGTCACCATCGACCTCGACCTCGCGGGCCGCCAGCCTAGCGCAACAGAGGAGGGACTTCAACGGCGGGTGGAGGGTCCTTGGCTCCGGCCACCTCGAGCAGGTTCCAGGGGAAGCGGGGTTCCTCGACGGACGCGAAGGTCATGTGCAGGCCGCCCCCCGGGTGCGCGACGACCCCGGGCGCCTCCGCCCCCATCAGGCGGCCACGCGTACCGGCCGGCAGCGCGATCCGGTCACCCACCTCGACCTCGAAGTCCAGCCCGTTGCTCGAGACCGCGCTCCGGATGACTGCGGTTGGGTCGCGGGGCTCCTGTGGAAAGAAGACCGGGCGGGTGTGGAAGTAGGTGCGCACGCGGCCGTTGGGCAGGTGGACGGTGGAGCTCGCGTTGCCCCCAGGGATCCGCGAGCCGTCCTCGAGCCGGAAGGCCAGGCCGTCCACCGAGCGTGCGCTGACGATGGCCATGTGGGGATCCTCGGGGCCGAGTCGTTCCCGGGGCAGCAAGCGCGTGAGGTACATGCGGAAGCCGCCCTCAGGCAGGGCCACCACGTCCGGGTCCACGAAGGGTCCCCGGAGGCGGGCGCCGTCTTCCGGCGTCCAGGTGAGGCCGTCGGGGGAGGTGGCGCTGCGGATCGTGTTGTCCTGGTCTGGCCCGGCGGGGTCGGCGAGGCCGCTGGCTTCGACCCAGAACATGCGGAAGCCACCGCCCGGCAGGGCCACCACGTCCGGGTCCACGCATTGGGCGCCCATGTCCAGTCCGCAGCGATCCTCGAAGACCAGGCGCGGCGTCCGCTGCCCCTCAGCCCAGTGCACCAGTTCGCCCTCGTCGCTGCCGCGCCAGAAGATGACGTCGAACCCGCTGTCGAGCTCGGTGAGCTCGGGCGTGCTGCCTCGGAACGGGGTGCGGTCCGTCACGGTCCAGCGCAGCCCGTCCGAGGAGCTGGCGTGCAGGATGACCTTGTGCTCGGCGGCGACCTGGGCCTGCAGCGCCGCGAAGCGCGGGCTACGGTGGTTGGCCCACAGGCCGACCCACACGCCCCCCACGACCAGGAACCCGGAGACCACCAGGGCGCCCAGGGCGCGGTGGAGCCGGAATCCTGCGCTCATCACTCCTCCGCTGGGCCCCGTACGCAGCGGAAGCCGATCTGCCGGCCGCCAAACTCGTGGTGGACGTCGTCCAGTACCATGCGGGCGTCACATCGGGAGGCGACCTGGATCATGTCCCAGCCACCGCCGCGCAGCACGTAGCGGGGATCGCCCCGGGAGTGATCCCGGCGCAGCAGGTCCAGGGCGTTGCCTGTCACGCCTCGCAGCCCGCCGGCCCCCACATCGCCGGGGTGTGCCCCGATCGGCGCCAGCTCCGTCCCGTCCACGTTGGCGCGCCCTGGTTCCCAGTCCATGCCCCAGGGATAGGTGCGCCCGTCGGTGCCGCAAGCGGCCAGGAACCACTCGGCCTCGGTGGGGAGCCGGGCGCCACGCCAGCGGCAGTAGACCTCGGCCTGGGCCACGTCTCCGATGATGGCGGGGTGGTCGTCGGGGGCGGGGGTGGGCTCGAGCTCGGGTCTTCCGGGGACCAGGAAGGGCGGGTAGCTGAGCAGCTCCCCCGTCTCGGCGGTGAACGCGGCGAACTCCGCCACGGTGACCGGGTCGCGATCGATGGAGAAGGGCCCGATCAGCTGGTCCTCGAGCCGCCCCGCGTCGTGCAGCACCGTCACGGTCGTCGCCGGGATCCGGATCGCGCCCGGATCGGCCTCGGTGCCTGGACCGCCGCAGGCCAAGGACAGCGACGTGAGGAGCCAGCAGCGGCGCATCGTTCACACCCCCGGTCGCGCCGCGACGACGCGGTAGGGCCGGATTCCGCCCTGGTCGGACAGGTCCGCGACGGGCCGCAGCTCGAAGCCCGCGCTCTGCAGCGCGGAGCGGGTGACCTCCCGGGAGAGGAAGTGTCCCGCGGGCGGTGGGCCCTCCTGGTCCTCGACCGGGCCGACGTCGACCACCAGCAGCTGTCCGCCTGGTCGCAGCGCGTCGTGGATGCTGGCGAGGAAACGCTCCCCCTCCGGTGAGATCCCCTCAGCGCGGTCCTCGTCCACGAAGGCGTGCAGGACGTTGATCATGAAGCCGTGGTCGAGGGCGTCGGACGGCAGGCCCAGGGCATCTTCGCTGTCCTGGTGCACCCGCACGTTGTCGTAGCCCAGGGTGTCGAAGCGGCGCTCCATGTAGGCCAGCGCCGGGGGGAAGTACTCCACGGCGTAGACCATCCCGGTGGGCCCCACCTGCTCCCTGAGGGTGGGGATCGTGAAGCCGGATCCGCAGCCGATGTCGGCGACCACGTCGCCGGGGGCCAGCTCGAGGGGTGCGATCATCTCTGCGACGGACCGCGCGGTTGTGGATGTGGGCTGGGTGCCCCGGGTCGCGGCCATGCGGAGCTGGTTCTGGTGGGCGGCGGGGCGCTGGGAGCGCAGGTCGAGGGTCACCGGGCCGGTGGGTGCACCGTCGCCGGCGCCGCAGGCCGAGAGGGTCAGCCCGCACCACAGGGCGAGGTGTCGCACGGCCTGGACCCCGTCAGATCACTGCCAGGTCGCGTAGGGCCCGCCGTAGGCGCCCATGTCCGCGGCGCTGCCGTCGGTGTCGTAGGTGCCCGGCTCACCCGCGTCGATGACGGGGCTGCCCGTCTGCAGCTGGAAGTCGTAGCTGTCGGCGTCGACGAACATGGGGTCGACTTCGACGTTGCCGTCGGTGCCGGCGGGCTCGTCGATGCCGTAGACGCCGTTGCTGTTGTCCCACAGGTCGATGGTGCTGATGGCGGTGGTGGGGCTGCGCTTGACCCGGATGACCGAGCCTTCCTCGTGGGCCGCGAAGATGCTGCTGCGCAGGGTGAAGGTCTGGTTGTCCCGCAGGTGGACCCCAGCGCCCGACGGGGCCGCGTTGCCCCAGAAGGTGGCGTTCTGCAGCAGGGCGTTGGAGTTCTTCAGGGCGAAGCCGCCCCCTTCGTCGGTCGCCGAGTTGTCGGCCGCGATCTGGTTGAAGGCCCAGAAGGTGGAGTCCAGGGCGTACAGGGCGCCCCCGTGCTCGGCGCTGTTGCCGGTGAACACCAGCCGCTCCAGGGTGACCCGGTAGCTGTCTTCCTCGAGCATGATCCCGGCGCCGTCCTCGGCCGCGTTGTCGATGAAGCTCGAGTCCTCGATGGTCTGGGGCGAGTGGTTCAGCTGCGAGTGCAGCCCGCCGCCGAGCGCGGCGGTGTTGCCCTGGACCAGGCAGCCGGAGATCAGGCTGGTGTCGTTGTCCAGCTCGATGCCGCCGCCCCGGTCGCCGGTCACGTTGCCGATGACGGTGTTGTCCCGGAAGATGCCCTCGGCGTGGGACATCTTCACGCCGCCGCCGGCGTCGTGGGCGACGTTGTAGGAGATGTCGTTGTCCTCGATGAGCGCATCGTTGCCCACGTAGATGCGCAGGCCGCCCGCGTCGTCGTCCGCGGAGTTGTACTGGAAGGTGTTGCCCACGATGTGGGAGGCCGAGCGGCTGGTGTAGCCACCGCCGCCGTCGTCCTCGCACCAGTTGCCGGTGACCACGTTGTCCTGGATGAGGCCGTCGCCCCGGTACAGGAAGAAGCCGCCGCCGTCGTCCCAGGCGATGTTGTCGGCGATGGTGTTGCCGACCAGCCAGGCGTCGCCGATCATGAAGATCGCGCCGCCGATGTCCTGGGCCACGTTGCGCTCGAAGCTGTTGCCGCTGATCAAGACCCCGCCCTGCTCAGTGGACAGGGCGCCGCCGTCGTCGGCCTCGTTCTCGACCAGGGTGTTGTCCTCGAAGGTGCCGGTGCAGGTGTCGATGGTGGCGCCGCCGCCGTCGTCGTAGGCGAGGTTGCCCTCGAAGTGGTTGCCGCTGATGTCCACGGTCGAGGCGCCGACCCACAGGCCGCCGCCGTCGCCGTCGGCGCTGTTGTCGATGAAGCTGTTGTTCTCGAGGTTCAGCACGCTGTACTTCACGTACATGCCGCCGCCGTGGTAGCCGGCGGCTCCGTTCTGGATCGTGAAGCCGTTCAAGGTGAAGCCCGGCTCGGGCACGTTGCGCACCCGCAGGGCGCGGTCGATGCCGCCGCCGTCGATGATCGCCGCGCCGTCGCCGTCGCTCGAGACCAGGGCCACCACCTTGCTGTAGTGCACGATGTTCTCGTGGTAGGTGCCGGCGCAGACGCCCACCAGGCTGTTGTCGGGCACGTGGTCCAGCGCGTCCTGGATGGTGGTGAAGTCGCCGCTGCCGTCGTGGCAGACCGACCAGGTGCTCGGCACGGGGAGCTGCTCCCAGTCGTTGTCGGCGTCCACGGGCGTGGCGCTGGGGGTGGCGCACCCCAGGCTGGAGAGAGCGAAGACGAGGCAGAGACCCACAGCACAGCGCATGACAGCACTCCGAAGGACGACGGTGACCCACACGACACCTGGCGCGCCCAGGATAGCCTCGGATCCGGGCTCCTCCAAACGAATGTCACCGCCTGTCGCGCCGCGATCAGCGCTCCATGATCGGGAGCATGGCCTCGGCGAGGGTCATCCCCAGCAGGCGGTGTCCTTCGGCCGACGGGTGGACGTCGTCGAGCAGCAGCGAACCGGGGCCGCCGACGAAAGGGGTGTGGCCCTCGACCAGCAGCGCGCTTTCATCGGCCGCGACAGCCCGCATGACCTCGCGGTAGGCGGGCCGCGGCGCCTCGAGGGGCTGCTGGCGCAGGTCGCGGTCCGAGGGGAGCATCAGGAAGACCGGCTCGGCGCCACGGTCGCGGGCCATGTCGGCCAGCTTCTCGAGGTTGGACTCGTAGCGGTCCAGCGGGACACGGCGTCCGCCGGGCTCTTCGCCCAGCACCCAGCCGATCTCGTGGGGGGTGGGCGGCCCGTTGACCATGAGGTCGACCATCCGCACGATGCCGGAGCCCAGCACCATGCGCCGCAGCTTCACGAAGCGCAGCGGGATGGTGGCGGTGTCGGGCTCGGGGGAGGGCTGGCAGTCGCTCCAGAGGTTGGCGATGACCAGGTAGTCCAGCTCGAGATCCGCCAGGTTGTAGCGGAGCAGGCGCCAGGACTGCTCGGTGGAGTAGCCGGGGATCCCGCCGTTGAAGGCCTGTACCGGGCGGCCGAGCCGATCGGAGAGCCAGGCGGCGGCCACCGACGAGAAGACCTGGTCGTCGCCCACCAGCACACCGTAGACCGTGGAGTCCCCCAGGGTCAGCAGGCGCAGCTCGCGTTCGGCCCGGGGGGCGGGCTCCGGCCCGCGGATGCCCAGGCTGTTGATGGTCGTGGGTCGGGGGACACCGAAGCCCGTGCTCTCGCCGCGCAGGGGCTCCCAACCGAGCAGCTCTGAGGCGCGCATGGCGTCCTCCTGGGGTTGCTCCTGGGGCCCGGGCAGGGCTGGCGCCAGCAGGCGGGCCACGAGCTCGATGATCACCAGCGCGATGAGCGCCGTGATCAGGCCGAAGCCGATGGTGCGTGCCCTGCTGGCCATGGAACCCTCGCCGAGATGCCCCCTCCTATCACGGGGCCCCAGCGCTAGGCGTAGCGGGTCTCGAAGGCGGTGAGCTCGCCGGTGTGCTCGCTCCAAACGGCCTCGATGTCGTCCACCCGGGCCAGCATGGGGCCGTCGTGGGCCCAGGCCAGCAGGGCCTCGAGCTGTTCCCGGGGACCCTCGGCCAGGGCCTCGACTCGACCGTCCGCGAGGTTGCGCACCCACCCACGCAGCCCCAGGCCCTTGGCCCTGCTCGCGGTGGATGCCCGGTACCAGACGCCCTGAACGCGGCCGGAGATCAGCATGTGCAGGCGGGCGTGCTCCATCGTTTCTCTCCCTCGGTCACCGTCGCTTCGTTTTTCGCTGTAATGGTCCGCCCCGCGATCCGACAGGCGCTCCCTACCCGCGAAGGAGCGCCCATGACCCCCGCCACCGATCCGAGTGTCCCGTTCTCCCCCGCAGACGATGACGATCTGGTCCTCGAGGACTGGATGGAGGGCGAGGACGACCTCGAGCTCGAGCTGATCGAGCTCGACGAAACCTAGCGTCCAGTAGAACTCCGGGCCCTCGACCTCGGCCGTCGAGGCGAGGCTGATCCGGCCGCTCTCCGCGCCCCGTCTTCACAGCATGTTGACGGGCCGGGGGTGGCGGGCTGGGTTTCCGTGTGCGAATTCTCATTCAAATCGCGAAAAACGTGAACTTCGCGATCATCGAGAACCGCCCACCCCCACCCCGTCTCTTGGTCAGGAGAGCTCCCATGTCCCACACCTTCCCCCGTGCCTTCGTGTTGCTCTGCGGGCTGCCCATCGCGGCCTGCTCCCACGACGCCGATCAGGCGGGCCTCGATGGTCCCCTGCTGGTGGACGCCGCCCTCGAGGCCTGCGTGCGCGACGCGCTGCAGCTGGCCGATGGCGAGGTCTTCGCCGAGGACGTGGCCGAGCTGCAGCGGCTGAACTGTGCCGATCGCGGCATCGCCGACATCAGCGGCCTCGAGGCGTTCACCAGCCTCGACGAGCTGTCCCTGTGGGAGAACGACATCCGGGACCTCGAGCCCCTGTCCGGGCTCACCCAGCTGCGCACCCTGCAGCTGGGGGCCAACCCCATCGCCGACCTGGCGCCGCTGGCCGGCCTGGTCGGCCTCGAGCGCCTGGGCTTGGGAAGCGCCGACCTGCACGACGTGCAGGCCCTCGCGGACCTCGGCGCCCTGACCTGGCTCGACCTGAACGACAACGCGCTCACCAGTGACGCCGTCAGCCCCCTCTGTGAGCTGGGCGCCCTGTCCTGGCTGATGGTGGACCACAACCGCATCGACGATGTGAGCGCCCTGGACTGCGTGCCCGGCGAGGTCTACGAGAGCTACCAGAGCAGCGCCGAGGCCCGGGTGCAGCCCGGTCCGGACCCCCTGGCCGAGCTGGGCCCCATGGGCCCCGGGCTCGAGGGTGCGACGCTCCGGGTGACGCCTGTCATGCATGGAGGGCTGGCGTTGGAGCTGGTCTCCGACACGGTGCACAGCACGGTGATCGTCGAGGGCGGTGAGCTGCGGGCCGAAGGCGAACAGGTGTTCTTCGACGCTGTGGAGCGCAGCCTCGAGGTCGGCACCCTCCGCGACGGTGGCCTGTCCCTGTGCGAGGGTGAGCTGGGTCTGGCCTGCCGCGCCCGCTGGGGTGTGAAGGCCGACGGCACCGCCCACCCCGAGCTGGCCGCGCCGGCGCCGGTGGTGACCTTGCGCCTCGCGCCCGCGGGCTGGGACAGCTCCTGGGAGCTGCTGCCCGTGGATGGCGAGGAGCTGCGGGCCAACACCGAGCTGGTGGATCTGACCCTGGCCTCGCCGAACCAGTACGACGCGGGCAGCTGCCTGTTCATGGCCAACACCGGCGCCATGGAGATCCTGCTCAACCAGCACACCGCGCTGGATGCCATCGACTACCTCGGCGACACCGATCTGTCCGAGCGCTACCTCATGAACGCCAGCGACTACACGACGCGGGCCCAGATGTCCTACAGCATCACCGACGTCACCTACACCTACGACGCCTTCGGTGGCTCGCTGCTGTCCCGGGACTACCCCTTCATCGCCGACTACCTGCGCGAGACCTCGAGCGGCGGCCTGGTCGAGGCCGATCCCGATGACGAGGGAGCGTTCTTCACCTGCTACGCCAACTGGCTCGACGGCCTGCCCGACGACTGGCAGGAGACCCTCACCGTCACCCCCGACGTCGAGCGCTCCGTCATCTTCCTGGACCCGGACCTGGACTCCAGCTCCATCTGGAACGTGGGCATCATGGACTGGGAGACCATCGAGCGCATCAAGCACGAGCTGGACACCAAGAAGGCCCCGGTCGTCCTGGTCTACAACCACTACCTGTACTGGCACGCCAACATCATCGTCGGGTACGACGACAGCATCGACTCCGACGGCTGCCCGATGGTGGAGAGCACCCTCAGCTACTTCCAGCAGCAGGGCTACAACAGCTACGTCAGCCGCATCAACAGCCGCATCGACGAGCTGGGCGGCTGCAGTGACCAGGGCGTCTTCTACGTCCGCGACAGCATCTACAGCGGCGGCATCACCGAGCAGGACTACACCTACAGCGAGGAGTACGGCTTCTCCGACAAGTACTCCAAGCGCATCACCCAGCTGTCCTACAACTGGGCCGTGTACCTGGGCAACCACGCCTACTCGGTGCACCGGGGGCGCTAGGTCCTCCCGTCGGGATCGTCAGTACAGCTCGTGGTACCACAGCGGCAGATAGGTGCTGCCGTTGCTGGTGGCCACGGCGGCCTCGAAGGCGCCGGCCTCGTAGTAGATGGCGTGGCCGGCGGTGGGCTCCCAGCCGTAGGGGTAGCCCCCCATGAAGCGCTCGTTCCAGGTGCCCGCCGGGTCGTTCACCCAGTAGCCGCCGCTGTCGTAGCCCAGCACCACCACCACGTGGCCGTAGCTGGTGAAGTAGCCGTGGATGATCACGGGCAGGCCCGCGTCGAGCAGCCGCTTCATGCCGTCGATGCTGCCGCTGGTGTGGGCCTGCAGGCGATCCCCGATGCCCCCCCAGCCGGCCTCGGCGTTGAACATGGCCGCCAGGCCCGCGGGGGTCTGGGCGTACTGGGTGCCCCAGTAGGCGGTGAGGTCGTCGGGATCGCCGCTCCAGCCCAGCCAGGCCAGCACCATGGCCGCCGATGTGTTCTGGCAGCTGGAGCCCGGCGAGTAGCTGTTGGCGTACTGGTAGAAGTAGGGCACGTCGGGGAAGCCGCCGCCGGTGGCACCTGTGGCGTCCTCGTCGCCGCCAACGACCTCGATCCAGGCCCCCGCGGCGCCGAGCTGCCGCCCGGCCTCGTCCAGGGCGTAGGCCTTGATGAGCCGGTCGCCCTGCACCTGGAAGTCGTAGCTGATCGGCCAGCCGTTGCCGCGGTCGCTGCTCTCGCCGATCACCCAGCCGTCTGCCTCGTAGCGCACCCGGCGCACGGCCTGGTTCGTGGAGGTGCGGAAGGTGCAGGGGTCGGTGCAGGGGTTGTCCGACAGCAGGTAGACGTAGTCCTCGGTCGATGAGCCGTGGGCAGCGGCGTCGGGATCGTCGCCGGTCCCGTACACGATCCGGGTCTCGGTGCAGGAGGTCAGCAGCAGGGCGAGGAGGGTCGGCAAGGCGCGCATGGTGGCTCCACCGTGGCGGGTGTCCGCTTCATGCTTTGCGCGTTTTCGGTTATTTGTCAACCGAGGGGTAGATAAATCTCGCGGGCCCCGGTCACAGCGGGGTTTCCGTCAGAACTGACAGGGTTGCTCGACCCCGAAGAGGGTCTTCACGCCGGGGCGCGACAGCACGATCAGGGTGAACACGCCGAGCACGGTGCCGAAGGGCATGAACGCGCAGGCGATGGCGGCCATGACCAGGCAGTAGCTGTAGTGGCTGTGGGCCTTCAGGCGCCGGCCCGCGATGGCGACGGTCACGGCGAAGGTCTGTGCGGCCAGGACCATCATGCCGGGGATCAGGGCGAAGAACAGTCCGAAGAGCCGGATGGGGAACGGAAAGGCCGTGTGGCTGTTGCCGTCGGCGAGCATGGCGTCGGGGGCCACCAACAGGGTCAGCCCCACCACCAGGTGGAGCACGGGGAACAGGCCGAAGACCGCGGCCATGGCGGCGACCACGTAGTGGAAGGCGCTCAGGTAGTCGAGCTGCTGGAGGTCCTGGACGGTGGGCTCGGGGATGGTGGGGGTCATGCTGACACCGGGGGCTGCGAACACCCGGGGGTACGGGACCGGTGTCGGGCTATTCCTCGGATTCGACCCGTCGGCGGCGGAGGAGGCCTGCGGTGAGCAGGCCCAGCAGGGCGGCCGCGGGGTGCGGACTCGACGAGCGGCCGCAGGCGCAGCCGACCCCCTCGTCGCCGCAGGCCGGATCGTGCTCGAGGCAGTGGGCGTGGCAGTCGTCGTCGTCGTACCAGCCGTTGATGGCGCAGAGGTCGTGGGTGCCGTGGTGGTGTTGCAGTTCTTCGACCAGCCAAGGCGAGATGTGGCTGACCTGGATGCTCACCCCGTAGTCGCGGCACGCGTCGTCGCCGCCGGAGTGGACGCCGGCCTGGGCCCAGGCGCCGTCGTGTTCGATGAACGCCGGCCCCCCCGAGTCGCCTTTGCAGGTCACGCTGTAGTCCTCGAGGGCGTAGCTGATCATGTACTGATCCTGCAGCTCGTCCAGGGTCAGGTCGGCGCTGCGCTTGCTGCCGTCCCCCATGAACGTGACGGCGTCCCGAACACCGAAGCCCACGGACTTCACCACGCGGCCGAGGTCTCGGTTGGACAGCCGCTCGAGGCTGACGTAGCCCGCCACTACTGGGGCATCGTCGTCGAGGACGATGATGGCCGCGTCGTACTCCCCCCAGTCATCGCCCCACTCCTCGTAGCTCGGGTGGACGGCGTAGTCCTCGATGCCGAGGGTCCCGTCGGGGCTCTCGACGTCTGCGCCGAAGACCACCATCGCCTCATCGACCATCCAGTCCCAGGACTCGTCGTTTTCGCAGTGGGCGGCGGTCAGGACCAGGCGCGGGGTGATCAGGTGTCCGGTGCAGAGCGTCTCGACCCCGTCGCTGTGCTCCATGCCCAGCGCGACGACCGCGGGGAACCCGGGCTCTTCCTGGCCGGCGATGATGGGCGCGGCGATGGCGGGCGCGACCGCGAGCAGGGACAGCGCGAGGGCGGTCATCGCCTGCCAGGTCCAGGGCGCCGCCGCAGGCCCAGCCCCACCAGCAGCGGGAGCAGTGCCCAGGGGGCGGTCGGCGCGGAGCCGCTGCTGCAGGCGCAGCCACCGCCTGGCTTGTCGAGGCCGGTGTCCCCGGTGTCGGCGAAGCAGTCCGGGTCGGGCTCGTCGCAGAGCAGCTCGCAGACGTCGTTGGCGTACCAGCCGTTGATCTCGCACAGGTCGCGGCTGCCGTGGTAGGCCTCGACCTCGTCCAGCACCCAGTCCATGGTCAGGTCGGTGCGGGTGCTGCCGCTGTAGTGGGTGCAGTCGGCGTCGGCCCAGGAGTGGACCGCGGCCTGGACCCAGACGCCGTCGACGTCGATGAACTGGGGGCCGCCGGAGTCGCCGCTGCAGATGGTGGTGCCGTCGTCGGTGGCGTAGGCGACGATGAACTGCTCGCGGAACTCGTCCAGGGTCAGATCGGCGGAGCGCTTGATGCCCGAGCCGGTGCCCGCGGCCGAGTTGGAGACCCCGAAGCCTACGGACTTGATGGCCCGCCCCAGGTCGTCGTCGCTCAGCTCGGTGGTGTTGACGAAGGTCGGCTCCACCGGGGCGTCCTCGGCGAGGATGGCGATGCCGATGTCGTTCGCGCCGAGCTGGAAGCCGGTCAGCTCCACGTAGTCGGGGTGGGAGAGGTACTCTTCGAAGCCGATGGCGTGGTCGTAGTCCTCGATGTCGGGGCCGAAGAAGGCGCGGCCGACCTTGATGATCACGCTCTCGGGGATGTCCTCGCCGCAGTGGGCGGCGGTCAGCACGATGCGCGGCGTGATCAGGTTGCCGGAGCAGGCCGAGATGGTGCTCGAACCGAACTCGGCCCCCAGGGAGACCACCGACGGGAAGCCGGACTCTTCCTGGCCGCCGATGACGGGGGCGGCGAGGGCGGGCTGGAGCGCGAGGGCGAGGATGGCGAGGTGCATGACGAGCCGCCGATGGTGGAGGTCGGCTGGGACGTAACGCGGAGGGGGCGGTGGCTGGGTGGGGAGGCCCGCGGGTTCCGCTAACGGTTGGGGTCCTTCAGGGTGAAGGCTCGGCCGGTGGGCTGCTCGAAGGCCGGGTCCGCCGCGACCTGCTGGCTCTTGCAGTGGATGCACTCGGCGATGATGGCGCCGTAGCGGGGGCGCTGGCCGGCGAGGGGGCGTTCCTTGCGGTAGGTCAGCAGCGCGTTGACCACCAGGCCCAGGGCGAGCGCGGCCGCGGCCCAGCCGATGGGCCCCGGGATGGCGATGGCCAGGTAGATGCCGACGCCCGCGGTCACCGCCCCCAGCCGGATCCAACCCGACTGGGTGTAGATCATCGGGTGGAAGGTCCGGCCGCAGTCGCTGCAGCGAAACACCGCAGGGGACCAGGCCTGCAGGATCACGCGGCGGTCGGTTAGGCGGGGCTGCGGCATGGGTCCATCGTACCACCCCACCGCATGGTGACTGGCACTACCCAGCCACCCCTTGGCGCGGTGGCGCTCGTGTAGAGCTTTGCGAATGTCTACGCCACGCGCCGCGGTGGCTGGCGCTGGAGGGAGCATGGCAGGAAACGGCGCTGGCACCCAGCGGCTCGAGAAGCACCTCACGCTGTTCGACGTGTACGCCATCTCCACTGGCGCGATGTTCAGCTCCGGGTTCTTCCTGCTGCCGGGCCTCGCCGCGGCCATGACCGGCGCGTCCATGCCCCTGGCCTACCTGGTGGCCGGTGTGCTGATCATCCCCGCGATGCTGTCCAAGGCCGAGCTGGCCACGGCCATGCCCCGCGCCGGGGGCGCCTACTACTTCCTGGATCGGGCGCTGGGCCCGGTGGTGGGTTCGGTGGGCGGGCTCGGCGCCTGGATCGCCCTGGTGCTCAAGAGCGCCTTCGCCCTGCTGGGCATGGGCGCCTACCTGGCGCTGCTGCTCGACCTGCCCATCAAGCCGCTGGCGGTCGCGCTGACCCTGGCCTTCGCCGCCCTGAACGTGGTCGGGGCCAAGGAGTCCAGCGGCCTGCAGCGCGTGCTGGTCACGGTGCTGGTGGGGATCCTCGGCTACTTCACCGCGCGTGGCCTGATGGAGACCCTCGGCGTCCATGGGGCCAGCGACACCTTCGCCTCCTTCGATCCGCTGTTGAAGGACGGGCTGGGGGCGTTCTTCGCCACCGTCGGCTTCGTGTTCGTCTCCTACGCGGGGCTCACCAAGGTCGCGAGCGTCGCCGAGGAGGTCCAGAACCCGGATCGGAACATCCCGCTGGGCATGGGGCTGTCCCTGGCCACCGCCACCACCATCTATGTGCTGGGCGCCGGCGTGCTGGTGGCCTTGCTGCCCGCGGATGTGCTCCACGCGGATCTGACCCCCATCGCCACGGTGGCGCCCAAGGTGATGACCTGGATGCCTGAGCCTGTCGCGGTGGGGCTGGTGGTGGTCGCGGCCATCGCGGCCTTCGCCTCTACTGGCAACGCGGGCATCCTCTCGGCCTCTCGCTTCCCCCTGGCCATGGCGCGGGATCAGCTCCTGCCGTCACCCCTGGCGGGCCTTGGGCGCTTCGGCACCCCCACGGTCGCCATCGGGCTCACGGCGCTGTTGATGGCCGCCATGATCCTGGCCCTGGACGTCGCCTCGGTCGCCAAGCTCGCCTCGGCCTTCCAGCTCATGCTCTTCGGCACCATGAACCTGGCCGTCATCGTCATGCGGGAGAGCCACATCGACTACTACCGGCCGGGCTTCCGCTCGCCCCTGTACCCCTGGGTGCAGCTGGCGGGGATCGGCATCCCCGTCTGGCTGATCGTGCAGATGGGCTGGTTCCCGGTGGTGGGGGTGCTGCTGCTCTCGGCGCTGTTCGTGGCCTGGTACTATGGCTGGGCTCGCTCGAGGGTGGTGCGCAGCGGCGCCATCTACCACCTCTTCGAGCGGCTGGGCCGCCGGGTCTACCGCGGCCTGGATCACGAACTGCGGGCCATCCTCGACGAGAAGGGGCTGCACGAAGACGACCCCCTCGAGGACCTGGTGATGGACGCGCGGCTGCTGGATCTCGAGGACGCACCCAGCTTCCGCGACGCGCTGCGTCAGGCCTGCAAGGCGGCCTGTGGCAACTGCCCTGTGAAGGCCGCCGGCGGCCAGGAGGCCTGCACCGGCGCGGGCTGTGTGCGCGGCCTGGGCGGGGACACGCTGCTGTCGCGACTGGTGGACGAGACCCGCCAGGGGCTGATGCCCGTGGTCAACGGCGCCGCCATGCCCCACCTGCGCCTGGGCGGCCTGGAGCGGCCCCAGTTGGTGCTGATCCGCATCCGCGGCGGTGCGCCCCTGGACCTCGATGAGAGCGTGCTGCACCTCGAGCAGAGCCAGCGGGTCTACGCCATCGCCCTGTTGGTCAGCCCCGTCTCGGACACGGGGCAGCACCTGCGGATCCTGGCCCACCTCGCGGGCCGCTTCGAGGAGCCCAGCTTCCTCGAGCACTGGATGGTCGACGCGACCGAGGAGGATCTCAAGGAGACCCTGCTGCGAGACGATCGCATGCGGGTGGTCAAGGTGCGGGACAGCGGCGCCACCGCGGTGTTGGCGGGCCAGCCCATGGGCTCGCTGTCCCTTCCGCGAGGGGCCATGCTCGCCCTGGTGCGGCGGCACGGCGAGACCTTCATCCCCGCGCCGGGTCAGCGCATCAAGCGGGGCGATCGGCTCACGGTGATCGGCGACAGCGCCGCGCTGGCAGAGCTCGACGAGGGGATGCTGGCCAGCTAGCCCTGCCCGATGCTCTCGAGGGGATCGGCACCCTGGTCGACGGCTTCGTAGTTCAGGGTCGAGCCGAACAGGGAGTGGGGGATCAGGTAGACCACCAGCATCACCAGGCCGGCGATGAACATGGCCACCCGGGCCCGGCGGGCGATCTCACCGCGCAGGCCCACGAAGCCGCAGCCGATACCCCAGGCGATCACCATCACCAGGGTCTTGTTGTCGGTGAGGTCCCAGCCGAAGGGCACGCCCGTCCAGGCCTCGCCAAACGCGTACCACTGTACGGCGGGGCCGAGCATCAGGCCGCCGACGACCATCATTCCCAGCGCGGTCCAGGCCTGGCGGCGCACGCGGTGCCGACCAGCCATGAGCTCGAGCATGGTGCGCAGGCCCCAGACCATGCCCAGGAACATGAACAGGATGTGGGGGATGAGCACCGCGGCGGGCACGTCGCCCTTGTAGCGCAGCACCGCGGGGCCTTCGAGGGGGAGCATCGCGACCTGGTCGCCGGCCTCGAGCTGGACCCGGAACTCCACCTTGCCCGCGGGGGGCTGGGTGGGGAGCACCGCGAACAGCTCCTCGCCGTCCCGCACCAGCTCGACCGCGGTGTAGGCCTCGGTGGTGGGGTAGCGACGCCACTGCAGCTTGCCGCTGATGGGGCCCTCGGGGCCCGCCCCCCCCCCGCGGGGGGCGGGGGCCCGGGGGGCGGGGGGGGGGCGGGTGGGGGGGCAG
>CAYZVO010000035.1:20489-50015 GCA_964481655.1 uncultured Enterobacterales bacterium
CCTCGGGCACCGTCACCGCCATGCGGGCCTCGGTGCCCGTGGTCTCGCTGCGCTTCAGCTTGTAGGCGATGTCCGTGTCGGCCAGGGTCACCGTGCCCCGTGCGGGGTGGGTGGGCCCGGTGCGGCGCTGGTAGACGGCGGTGGCCATCATCAGGATGACGGCCAGGATCCAGAGCAGGACGCCGACCCAGCGGCGGGGCGAAGCGGTGGCCATGCTAGTTCTCCTCGAGGGTGGCCTGCACGTCGAGCTCCTGCTCGCCGCGCTTCAAGCGGACGGTGACCGTGTCTCCCGCCTGGTACTCGCGCAGGGTGCTGCCGAGCTCTCTCAGTCCCTGGATGCCGGCCTCGTCCACGGCGATGATCACGTCGCCGGCCTGGATGCCCGCGGCCGCGGCCGGGGAGCCCTCGCGGACCTCCTGGACCTTCACGCCGGGGCCGCCGAAGGCGAAGTCGGGCATGGTGCCCAGGCTGACCTTGCGGGCGCCGGGCTGGCCGCCCGGATGACCGCCGCCCGGATGACCACCGCCGGGGTGTCCGCCGCCGGGGTGTCCGCCCGCGGTCTCACCCTTGCGGGCGCCCAGCGCGAGGCTGGTGGTCAGGGGGTCGCGGCGCTCGGCCAGGTAATCGACCACCTGGTAGGAAGCCTCGGCGACGGCGGCGAGGCCGTCGCGGTCGATCTTGTCGGGGGTGTCGGTGGGCTCGTGGTAGTCGGCGTGGGGGCCGGTGAAGAGCTGGATGGCGGGGACCCCGGCGTCCAGGCAGGCCACGTCGTCGGAGGCGTCCAGGGGCTCGGGCACGATGGCCACGTCGATGCCCGTGGTGAAGCCGACGCCCATCATGATGAAGCGCCACTCCCGCGCCGAGTCGGCGTTGAGCACGTACAGCCGGCCGGTGGACAGGCGGCCCACGGAGTCCAGGTTGAGGCAGGCGAAGGGGGCCTGCTCCCCCATGCTCTCCACGAGGGCCCGGGAGCCGATGGCGCCCACCTCTTCGGCGCTGGTGACCGCGAAGACCACGGGGCGAGCCCTGGGGGGCTCGGCCGCCAGGGCGCCGGCCAGGCCCAGGAGCACGGACACGCCCGAGGCGTTGTCGTCGGCGCCGGGGTGGATCTCACCCATGCGCTCGGCGGGGGCACCGGCCTCGCCCAGGCCCAGGTGGTCGATGTGGGCCATGACCAGGATGGGGTGGTCGGCCAGGGCCGGATCGGAGCCCGGGATGCGGCCCACGATGTTGATCCCCGGGAAGGGCGCGCCGCCCATGCGGAAGCTGTGACGGAAGCCGCCGTCGTCGCCGGCGCCTTCGAGCCCGAGGGCCTCCATGGCCTGGGCCACCTCGGCGGTGGCGGTGGTCAGGCCCGATGAGCCGAGCCCGCGACCCTTGAGCTCCGGATCCGCCAGCCGATCGACCCAGGCGCCCAGGGCGTCGGCGTCGAAGCGGGGGGGCAGCTCGGCGAGGGCCCCGCGCTCGGGGGACGCGAAGGGCACCAGAGGCTCGTCGCTCAGGTTGACGGTCAGGGGGGACCCCTGGGCCTCCCACAGGCCCTTCATCACGTTGGTGGGCTCGTCGCCCTCGAAGGCCAGGTAGCCGTACTTGCTGTAGTGGGGCAGCTTGCGGGTCAGCCCGGGCACGGCCTCGACGGGATCGGCGGCGACCCAGGCGTAGGCGGCGTCGGGGGCTGACGGCGCGCGGCCCACCAGCACGACCGAGTGCTCGGTGCGGGGGGCGACGTTCTCGCCGACCTGGATCATGTCGTCGCGGACCACGACGCCCTGGGCACCGATGGCCTGCTGGACCGCCATGCCGTGGCTGTTGTCGTAGCCCAGGACCCAGGCGCCGTGGGCGGGCAGGGCCTCGAGCTCGCTGTCCAGCACCTGGTCGGCCTCGGGCTTCCAGGCGGAGGCCAGGGCCTTCCAGGCCTCGAGCTCATCGGCCTCCGCGGCGGCGGGCAGCACGAAGATCGCGGCCTCATCGCCCTGCACGGTGGACAGGGCCGGGGGCACCTCCATGGGGTCCAGGTCGCGCATCAGGTCGAACATGGGGTCCACGTCGAGCCGCAGGGGCTCGGCGTCGCAGGGGAGCACGGCCTCGCAGCGCACCTCGGCGCAGGCGACCACGTGCCAGCCGGGCTCGGCCACGCCGTCCATCGTCACCGCGACGGGCACCTGCAGCGGGAACGGCTCGGCCTGCTGGGCTTGCTCGAGGACCAGCTTCACCGAGAAGGGGTGTGCATCGGTCACGTGGACCGTGGCCTCGGCGATGCGCAGCTGCGGGGCGCCGGTGCGCTCGATCCATGGCTGCATGAAGGCGGCCATGCCCGGCTGCTGGGCCTCGAACGCCTCGGCCAGGTCGGTCCAGCTGGCCTCGGTCCACTGGTGCTCCGCGTAGAACCCCCGCAGCGCGGCGATGTACAGCTCGTCGCCCATGGTGCGCCGCGCCATGTGTTGCAACATCATGCTCTTGCCGTACCCGACGGCCTCGGAGGCCGCGGAGCTGCGGGCGCCGAAGGCGGCCAGGGGGAAGTCCTCGCCGCCACCCACGAAGTCGTCGTACTTCTTCAACGAGGTGCGGCGGTAGGTGACGGCTTCGCCCTTTTGCTCGGCGATCAGGTGGTCGGCCATGTAGCTGGTGATGCCCTCGCACCAGTTGCCCTGGGCGTAGTCCACGTAGACCGAGTTGCCCCACCAGTTGTGCAGCAGCTCGTGGGGGTAGCTCGAGGCCAGGATCCAGGGGAAGCGCATGACCTTGGAGCCCAGCAGCGTGAAGCCGGGCATGCCGTAGCCGGTCTCCCAGAAGTTCTCGACCAGCGAGAAGCTGGCGAAGGGGTAGGGGCCCAGCATGTCTTCGTACATGGCGGCGTAGCGCCGGGTGGCCTCGGCGAAGCGGTGCACCAGGCCGGGGTCGGGGTCGCGCAGGTAGGCGTGGAAGCGCAGGGCCTCGAGCTCGGTGGTGGTCTCGCTCAGGGGGCCACCCACCAGGTGGATCTCCTCGGTGGGCTGGGTCATCTCCCAGCGCACCTGGCGGCGGCCTTCGGGCATCGCGTGCTCGGTGCGCTCGCCTTGGCTGATCACGTCCCAGCTCGGGGTGAGGTCGCGGACCTCGAGGCCGTAGCTGACCAGGCCGCTGTCGAAGTCGGGCACCCAGGCGCTGCCACCGCCCAGGTAGATCCCCTGCTCGTCGATGATGCCCGGGGTCTCGGAGAAGCCCCGCTGGTAGTCGTCCTCGCCGGCGCTGATGGGGTGGTGCAGGGTGCCGCCGTAGCGGAGGACCACGGTGTCGCCGGCCCGCCGCTTGCGGGTCAGCTGCCAGGACTCTGTGGGCACCTGGGCCTCGTCCGCCGCGTCGTTGATGCCCACGAAGGGGGCCTGCTCGCCGTCCGGTGCGGGCTTCAGGCGCCAGGCCTTTGTGGTCAGCTCCGGGGCGAGGCCGGCGTGCAGCACGAAGTGGTACACGCCGTCGTCGTCGGGCTCGAGGGCGGACAGGTCGATGCTGTCCTCCACGATCAGGCTGTGGCCCGCGGGGTCGATCTCGACCACCAGCTCGTGGTGGAGGGGCTGAGCGAGGACGCTGGAGACGAGGAGCAGGGCGAGGGGCACAGAGCCTCCGGGGCCGAGGGCGGCGCGCCTCATAACGCAGGGGGCATGGGGCCCGCGCGGCCTGTTGCGACATCCTGTATGCTTCCTGGCAGGGCATGAGAGGAGAAACCATGGCTCCCAAAATCGACGTCCCCAGCGCGGTCCTCGTGGCCCTCGGGCTCGCCGGGTGTACCCACAGCCAGGTCTGCCTGAGCTACGCCGTCTGCCTGGACACCGACGTCCAGGAGACCGGCGACACCTGGGGTGTGTGCTTGAGCATCGCCGAGACGGCGGAGACCGGCGACACCGGCGACACCGGCGACACGGCCGACACCGGCCCGGACACCCAGGAGCAGCGGGGCCGCACGGGCGAGGGCCTGGGCGAGCACGCGGAGACCGTGGAGCGCCTGGCCGACCAGCTCAGCGACGACGTGTTGTCGCGGCTGCGGCAGCGCTAGCGGACCCAGATCGCCTGCGCGGCGCCGGTGGTGCCGTAGTAGATCCAGCCGCCGGCCCAGCTGCCGTGCATGATGGCTGACCCGTCGCCGCCGCACAGGGTGAGGCCCTGGTTGGCCCCGGTCGTCTCCGAGAAGTCCCAGCCCGAGCCCAGGGAGCCGTGCCCGCGGCAGTCCAGCGGCGCGCCCGTAGGGTTGTTCACCGCGCCCAGCCCGGCGTCGGTGTAGCTGGCGTCGCCGCCGCACCAGTAGTAGCCGCTGTCGCCGCCGTAGAGCAGGTAGCCGTCCTGGCCGAAGTCGATGCGCAGCTCATCGCGGGCGATGGTGCGGGAGCGGTAGGTCTCGGCGCCGTGCAGGTAGGCCCCCAGCTGCAGCTCGTCCCAGGCCAGCTCGTTGAGCCCCAGCCAGGCCATCCGGGCTTCGCTGGAGCTGCTGGCCTCGGTGGGGGCGCGGTCCAGTTGATCGGGATCCGTGTCCTCGGCGCCGAAGTCCCCCTGGCTGCCGGTGGCCGCGCTGTTGCGCAGGAAGCCCAGGGTCCAGCCCCCGCCGTCGCTGCCCATGTCGCAGTGCACCTGGGCGAGCGTCCCCGACGGCAGCTGGAGCCAGTACGCGCCGTCCACCGAGTCGGGGAGCTGCTCGAGGATCTCCAGGCAGCTCTCGGCGGCGCAGCCCTCGGAGGCGCCGGAGGCGGTGGCCGCGATCCCGTCGCAGTCCAGGTCCACCCCGTCGCACAGGTCCTCGGCGCCGGGGTTGACGGCGGGATCGCCGTCGTCGCAGTCGCCGGCCTCGAGGGCCAGGCCGTCGCCGATGGCGCAGGCGGTCACCACGGTGTCCGCGTCCCCCCAGCCGTCGCCGTCCTCGTCGGCGTAGAACGGCAGGCCATCGACCAGGTCGGGGTCGTCGTCGTCCACCAGGCCGTCGCAGTCCGAGTCCATCCCGTCGCACAGCTCCGCAGCGTCGGGGTGCACCCCAGCGTCACGATCGTCGCAGTCGCCGGCCACCGGGACGCCCTGGGCGCACGGAGCCGGCCGGGCCTCGTCGCCGAAGCCGTCGCCGTCGTCGTCGGCGTAGCAGGCTGGAGTGTCGCTGTCCTCGGGGCCCTCGGTCGCCAGCATGTGCCCGGGGGAGCAGGCCGTCAGGGCCGCGAGCAGGGGCCAGGGTCGGCGCCGGACCAGGCCCAGGCCCAGGGCCGCCAGCGCGATCCCCAGCCCGGCTCGCAGCGGTGCACCGCCGCAGCCGCAGCCTGGGCCTCCGATGGGGGCGTGCTCGCCCGTGTCGACGGGGCTGTCCGCCGCGGGGGCGTCGGTGTCCACGACCACGCCTCGCAGCTCAGCCAGATCCTGCGCGCCCCCCTCCCAGCGGTTGGGGGCGCCGAAGGTGGAGTGGGTGCCGGCCCGGTAGGCGCCCGCGTCCCGGCGCAGGGCGTCGCTCGGATCGGCGGCCAGCAGGCCCACCTCCCGGGAAGAGACGCCATCGACGGGGGCGATCCCCTCGCCGGCGGGCCCGAAGCGCACCCAGCCGTCGGCGTCGTGGATGGTCAGCTGCCACTCTCGATGGGTGACCTCGAACCCGCTGGCGCTGACGTACTCGCCGCTGCCGTCGGCCGCCGCGCGCAGGTGGAAGCGCCAGTCGCCTCCATCGGGGTCGTAGCTGGGATCCTCGGGCAGATCCTCGGCGACGGTGATGATGGTGCCTGCGCGCAATGTGCCCAGCAGCGGGGCGTCCGTGAGCTGGAGTGTGCCCGCCTCGCCGTTGCGGTCTCGCAGCTCGAGGCGCCAGCCTCGCAGGTCCAGGCCGTCCTCGAGCACCAGCAGCTCGAACCAGTCGCCCCCGTTGCCCTCCACGACCCCCATGGCGTCGTCGGCGCCGTCGTCGTCCAGGACGCGGTCCTCGCCCACGGCGTTCCACTCGTTCAGCACGATGGGTGGGGTTGCGTCCACCTCGATGAAGGCGCCCTCGATGGGGCCCCAGGTCTCGCCTCGGCGCAGGCGGGCCTGGATGACGGCGCTGTGCTCCATGGCGATGCTCGCGCCGTCGCTTGGGCCGGTGGCGCCGTCGGCGGGCTCGCCCCCTGGCTGCCGCGGGTCCTGCCCGTCGGTGGACCACCACAGCTGGGCGTCCTGCCCGTCGGGGACCGTGATGGTCACCGCGCTCCCTTCCTCCACGATCCCGTCGTTCGGGCTGATCCGCGGTGCGTCCAGGGGGAACCAGCCCGCTGCGCGGATCTGGCCCATGAGCACCTCGGTGCGGCGGGGGAAGAACTCCCCGAGCAGGCGCTGGCCCTCGCTGTCCCACTCGTCGTCCCGGTCCCACCAGCCCCCGCCCCAGCGGGCGGACTCGGCCACGACCGCGTCGTCGATCCGGGCCGCCAGGCGCTCCCAGCGGTCCGCGCTGGCCTCGGCGCTCAGGACGCCGCCGTCGCCGAGCAGCGCGTGGATGCGGTCGGCCAGCAGCAGCTCGAACCCGGGGTGGCCCTCGCTCAGCAGCCCCGGGAAGATGGACATGGGCCCCGGCAGGTCCAGGATGTCGGTGTCGGCGTCGTAGTACAGGCAGATGTCGTTGTCGGAGGCGTGGAAGACCCAGCCCCCGGAGGCCTCCCGGGGGCCCCCGGCCATCCAGTTCTGGGTCTCGAGCCAGTCCCAGTCGTTGGCGGCGTAGAGGTTGATGAGCATGTAGTCGATGAGCTGCTGCACATCGGCGTGCTCCCCCAGCGTCTCGTAGCTGTGGGAGGCGGCCAGCAGCGCGCTCCAGCCCGCCCCGGTGCCGTCCACGACCTCGCCGGCGTTGACCGCCTCCCAGTCGTCCTCGTCGCCGCCCAGGTACTCGGCCAGGAAGGGGGCGCCGAAGCGCTCGCGCAGGTGGTACAGCCCCTCGTAGACCCCGTCGACGTACAGGTGGAAGAAGCGGCCGTGGGGCATGACGTGGCCGGCCTCGAGCTGGGTCTCGTCCATCCAGCGGTTGCGGAGGTACTGGCCGGAGGCGCCCAGGTAGAAGATCGAGTCGTGGGAGCCGGAGCGCAGGGTCAGGGCGTCGTGGTCGTCGGCGGGGGGCAGGCCGGTGGCGACCTCGGCGAACAGGTCGGCTTCCAACCTGGAGGCGCCGTACTCACTGCGGAAGTTCAGGCGCAGGGTGTCCTTGTCGTAGCCGACGCTCGCGCCCCCGGTCTCTCGCGCGCCGCAGTCGACCTGCAGGTGGTCCCCGGCGGGCTCGATCCACTCGAAGCTCACGGCCTGCTCCTCGCTGTCGATGGGCCGGCTGGTGACCAGGGAGGCGCTGGCGAGCTCCCGCAGGGTGCGCTCGAGGGCGGGGCCGTAGACGGGGTCCTCGACGATCGTCGGGTCCATGACCGCCGAGCCCAGCACCTGGTCCAGGAAGAGGTAGCTGTGGCTGACGCTCTCACCCCAGCTGCCGTCTCCGCTCACCTCCACCGCTCGCACCACCGTGGTGGTGTCGATGGACAGGGGGCCGACCACCAGGTCCGAGGGTTCGCCGCCGTCGGTGGAGTACAGCACGTAGCAGTCCTCGTCACCCGGAGTGATCTCCAGCGAGAACGGGTCGTCCTTCAGGCCCCGCTCCACGGAGAACTGCGGGGCGGCGACGGCGGCGGCGACGAGGAAGGGGAACAGGATGGACATGGGGTTCGTGGGGGCGCTCGGTCGATGGTACACTGACCGACCTTCGGAGGAATCACCATGAGCCCCAGGCCCCTCGACAAGTCCATCCTGCTCGCCCTCGGCCTGGTGGGGGCCACCGCCTGCGCCTGCCTCGACGTGGACGTCTGCCTGGCGGCCGAAGACAGCGACGAGGCCGACAGCGACACCGACGTGGACAGTGACACCGACACGGACACCTGCCTGTCGGAGCTGCGGGCCGACGGCGACGCCATCCCCGCCGGCACGCCAGCTGCGCCCACTGGCGAGCGCGACGCGCTCATCGAGCGCCTGGCCGACGAGGGCACCCTGCCCGACGACGTGGCGGATCGCGCGGGCGGGCGGGGATAAACCCCGCCCCTACGTGAAGGCTGGGCGGAGATGGCTTCCGACGCAGAGCAGGACGGCCCACGCCGGCTCGAGATCGAGCTGACGCCGGTCTGCGACCATCGCTGCGTCCACTGCTACAACGTCTGGAACGCCAAGCCTGGTGACGCCCAGCACGGGCTGCAGCCCCGGGTGCAGGCCGACCTCGACCGGGCGCGGGCCCTCATCGATCGGGTGGCCGCCCAGGGGATCGAGCACCTGTCCCTGACGGGGGGGGAGCCCCTGCTGCACCCGCACGCCATCGACATCATCGAGCACGCCTGCGCGGCGGTGCCGTCGGTGGGGCTGACCACCAACGGCAGCCACGTCAGCGAGGCGCTGGCCGGGCGTCTGGGGGCCGCGGGCCTGAAGACCGCCCAGCTGACCCTGCTCGGTGCCCGCCGGGAGGTGCACGACGAGCTCAAGGGGGTCGAGAGCTTCGACGACACCCTGCGATCGGTGCTGAGGCTGAAGGACGCTGGGGTGCGGGTCAACGCCTGCTACGTGGCCAGCCAGCGCAACGCGGGGCAGCTGCCGGGGGTGCTCGAGCTCTGCTTCGCCCTGGGCATCGGCTCCCTGTCCTACAACCGCATGTCCGCGGCCGGGCTGGGGGTGCACCGCATCGCGGCCCTGTTGCCCAGCCCCGAGCAGATCGAGGCGGACCTGCTGGCCTGCGAGACCCTGGCCCGCCGCTGGACGATCCGGGTCAGCACCGCCATGCCCATCCCCCCGTGCATCGTGCGCTGGCAGCGCTACCCCTGGGTGCGCTTCGGGGTCTGCTCGAGCGGCTCGGGCCAGCACAACCTGGTGATGGATCTCGAGGGGCGGCTGCGGGCCTGCAACCTGAGCCACCGGGTGCTCGGGTCGGCGCTGGAGCGGAGCCTGGACCAGCTCACGGCTGAGCCCTACCTCGACGAGTTCCGCGGGGCGCTGCCCCCCATGTGCCGCGGCTGTCCCCACGCTCGCAGCTGCGCCGGTGGCTGCAAGGAGAGCGCCTACGCCGCCTTCGGCAGCCTCGAGGCCCCCGATCCCCTGGTGTGGTTGGCCCTGAGCCCGGAAGAGCGGGCGCGGCTGGAGCTGCCGGAGTTGCCGGCGCAGGAGGCCACCCCCTCACCCCCGGCCCCTCTCACCCGAGGGAAGAGGGGGGACACGACATGAGCCGCGATCCCGCCCTGCTCTTGATCTCCCCTGGGATCATCAAGTGGACCGACACCGACTTCGGCCTGCCGCACCTGGTGGCGCTGGGTGGGTGGATCAAGGCGAAGCTGGGGGTGCGCGTCGAGATCCTCGACCTGGGCTACGAGGCCTGCGACCACCGGGAGCTGGCCCGCCGCATCGAGGACCTGGGCCCCTTCCTGGCCATCGGCGTGAGCTGCTACTCGAGCTTCGACTACCGCCGGGTGGTGGCCCTGGCGGGCTTCCTGCGCGAACGCTTCCCGGGCATCCCCCTGATCGCCGGTGGCTACCACGCCTCGGCGGTGCCCCGGGATCTGCTGCCCCCCCTGGCCCCCTTCGACGTGGTGGTGGTGGGCGAGGGTGAGCTGCCCCTGCAGCGGCTGCTCGAGGGCATCCTGGGCGGCGTGCTGCCCGAGGGGGCCGTCCTGGGCCCCGAGCCCGTGCCCGAGCTGGACGCGCTGCCGCCCTACGCCTGGGAGCTGCTGGACCGCTACTGGCCCCGGGCGTCGGCCCTGGGCCGCAAGCTGCAGATCCACACCGCCCGGGGCTGCCCCTACCGCTGCGCCTTCTGCATGGAGCGAGCCAAGGGCGAGGCCAGCTGGCGGGCCTTCTCTCCCGCGCGGGCCATCGACGAGCTGGAGCGCCTGGCGGCCCGGGTGGACCTGGCGCCCTGGATGGTCAACATCGCCGACCCCCTCTTCGGGTTCCAGCGCAGCTGGCGGCGGGAGGTGCTCGAAGGGGTCATCGCGCGCGGCATCCGGCCCCGGCAGTTCTGGACCCTCACCCGCGCTGACGATCTGGACGCCATCGACGTGGACCTGCTGGCCCGGGCCCGCGTCTCCATCGGCATCGGCCTCGAGAGCGGCGACCCGGCGATGCTCCGCATCATCGGCAAGTCCCGGCAGCCGGAGCGCTACCTGGACGCCATGCTGAGGCTGGCGAGCCTGGCCCGCGATCACGGCTTGAGCTGGGCGGCCAACGTCATCGCCGGACACCCCGGAGAGACCCCCGAGAGCATGGCGGCGACCGCCGCGTTCGTGGAGCGCCTCTACCTCGCGGCCCCGGAGACCTGCGGCTGGCTCTCCGTCGATCCGTTCCGGCTCTACCCCGGCTCGGGCGTGCACGCGGAGCTGGCGCGCTACGGCGCGGAGCAGGGCACCGTGTTCCACGCCCCGGACTGGTGGCATGGCTGGTACGACCACGCCTTCCGCGCGGAGTGGGTGGACCCGTCCGCGGCGCTGGACTTCGCGACGCGCATCCGCACCATGCACGCCCTGTACGGACCCCTGCTCGAGCGGGTCCAGGGGCGCTTCCGGGGCCAGGCGCGGGATGTGGACCGGGTCTTCGAGCGCTCCATGGCCGAGCAGCGCCGCTTCATGGACCCGGCGATGGGCGAGACCCTGATCCGCAAGGCCGGGCGGTCATCGGTCAGGGCCGTGTCGTCGGCCCCCAGCCTGCCCATGCCCCTTGGCTTGCGTGTGCGGGATCCCTGGGTCCGCAAGCGCGAGGAGGCCGTGCGGCGCATGCTCGACCTGGGCGTGCTTCGCACTCCGTCGGTGGTGGAGGCCCTGCTCGAGCTGGGTCCCGAGGGCTTCATGGCCAAGGACCAGGCCACCGCGGTGCTCGAGGATCGGGCGCCCGCCGCGCCCGCCGAGGGCCTGCCGCCTGTGGCGCCGTCCTTCCGCTCGGTGGCCCGCGGCCTCGAGGCTCTGCAGCTGGGGGCCGGTGAGCGCGTGGTGCTCCCCGCGGCGGGCAGCGGCTGGGTGGCCGCGCTCATGGCCCGGCTGGTGGGTCCCGAGGGCCGCGTGCTCGCGGTCCCGAGGGGGCCCAACGCGGAGACCATGGCCGCGCGTCTGCAGCCGTGGTCCCAGGTCGAGCTCGCCCCCCTCGCGCCCGCCCGCTTGCTGCCCGAGCCGGGCCCCTGGGACGCCATCTGGATCGGGGCGGCCCTTCCCCGCCTGCCCCGGCCCGCCCTCGACGGGCTCCACCGCCCCGGCGGGCGCGCCGTGACCTTCCTGGGACCGCGCTTCCGGGCCCAGGATCTGGTGCTGATCCAGCCTCAGGACGACGGCCCCCTCGAGCGGGTGCTGTCCCGCACCCGGATGCCGGTGCTGGGAGGCCCCTGGGGCTGGCTGCCCTGGCCGCCGGCGCTCGAGGACGGGGTCGCGCCCGCGCTGGTGGTCGAGCGCCGCGAGGCGGCGGCCCTGCTCTACCACGTGCTGGCCCACCTCGATCTCGGCCGGGACGCGGCGAACCTCTTCGACCCGTCGTTGCCCGAGCGACCCTGGGCCCAGGACCTGCTGCAGGCCTGGTTCCGTGCACCGCGGCGCCTGCACCTCCAGGTGCTGGGGCTGCGCTTCCGTGAGCCAGCGGCGCTGATCAGCGCCCTGCGACAGAGCCCGCCCACGCCCCTGCGGGGGGACGAGGATCGAGCCCTCGCCGTCGCGCTGGCCACCGCCCTCGAGGCCGAGGCGTCAGCGTTCCACAGCGCGTGGGTGACCGCGCCGGCGACCCCCATCGACGAGCTGCTGCGCGCCCTCGCTCCGCTGCGGGTGGCGCTGTACGCCGGCCAGGACCGCGACCCACCCCCCCTGCGGATCATCGACTGTCCGGCCCTCGGCCGCGCCGGTCGCGCCACCCGCTACGACGGTGAGCGCCTGGTGGCGGTCTCCCTGGAGCAGCCCCTCGAGCACGCGGTGATGCAGGTGTTCCACGAGGAGGTCCACCCGGTCACCGACCCCCTGGTGCTGGCGGAGTGGACCGACGACGCCCCCCGGGACACCCAGGCGGGGACGTCGGGCCACGCCCTGCACCAGCGCCTGGAGCAGGTGGCCATCGGAGCCACCAAGGCCCTCCTGGAGGCGCGGGCGTCCGACTGGGTTCCTGCCTTCGAGGCCTGGCTGGCGCGGCTGGTCAGCTGACGGCGGCTACTCGATCGGCTCGAGGTACAGGCAGGCGTCGTGGCCGACGCAGTCCATGGCGTCGGGGTCGTCGCTCAAGACCAGGTCGCCGCTGTCGCAGACCTGGACCAGGGTGGGCCAGGAGAACCAGGTCCCGTTGAGCTCGAAGGTCAGCATGTCGTCGAGCATGCCGGCGTCGTACCAGAGCTCGTCGCCGCAGGCCTCGCCCCGCTCCTCCTGGGTGATGATGTCCAGCTCATCCCGGTACAGCTCGGTGCCCTGCACCTGGCCGTCGGCGTCGATGGTGGCGCCCTCGGCGTCGTAGAAGACCGCCAGGGAGTCCTCGGCCCTCAGATCGAGCCAGACCTGCTGGTCGACGGCCTCGTAGATGCCGGAGGTGAAGGGCTGGGCGGTACCGACCGCGCAGCCAGCGAGCAGGGGCAGGGCGAGGGCGAGGGCGCGCATGGGGGCTCCGTGGGGCTGGGAACCCGGAGACAGTAGCGCCGGGAGTGGGCACCCGGAGGGGCACGCGGGGGTCACGGCGGGCTACAGCTCCGGCCCCAGCGGCCTGGGGCCCTCCGGTTCCGCGTCGTGCAACAGGCGCAGCGCCTCGCTGTAGTAGGTCTTCTCGGTCTCGAGCCCGTGCTCGGCGCAGAACGCCCGCAGGGTCTCGAAGCGCTCTACCGGATCGGCGCCGGTGGCGTTGATCAGCTTGGCCAGGCACTGGGGGCACAGCCAGGCCGGTGTGCGATCGGTCTCGGGCAGGTTGTTGCTGCCGTTGAGGATGCAGGCGTGGGCCGTGCAGTGGTGCATGGTGAAGTTGTGGCCCGTCTCGTGGGTGGCCAGCTTCATGGTGCGTAGCAGGGCGCTGCGGAAGGCCAGCTCGCCCTCGCTGGGATCGCCGAAGCGGTGCAGTGACCACACCCCGATGCGCTCCCGGTAGGCGGCCTGGCCGAAGACGAAGTTCCAGGAGTCCTGGGGGTAGAGGTCTTCGGTGGTGATGCCCAGCAGGCTGAGGGCGTCGTCGGACACCCGGGGCCGCAGCAGGCCGTACAGCAGGCTCACGGAGTGGACCTGGGGCGCGCCGGTCCAGGGATTCTTCCGACGGATGGAGTCGGGGATCGACGAGGCCGGCAGCTGGGGCTCCATCCTGACCGGCAGCCCGAAGAAGAGGCCCAGCCACTCGGTGGCGAGCTCCATCACCCGCTGCCGGTCGGGGTCGAAGTCGCCGATGGGTTGGATCACCAGCGTGCGGCGGTCGGGGGTGGCCACCACCGGGTCCATGACCTTCCACGCCGTGTAGCTCTGCCCAGGTTCCTCGTAGTGGGCCAGCCAGTCGCTGGGTCCGGGCTCCGGCAGGGGCAGGGCGAGGGGCTCCATGGTGGCGATCAGCTCGTCGAGGGGATCGACGGGCGCGCTGTAGACCGTGCGGGTGGGCGCTGGGGTCAGCAGCCAGGCCAGGACCAGGACGGCCAGGGGCAGCAGGTAGAAGGAGTTGCGGAGGCGCATGGGAGACCCGGGACTGGCGGCCCCCTATCCGACACCGGGGCGCCACCGCGGTTCGGTGGATACCTGGGAACCATGACGATCTCCCTGCTTCCAGTGTTCCTGCTCGCCGCCTGTACTGGCACCCCCGACGCGCCACCCACCGCCTCGCCGGCCCCTCCTGCCGAGCCTGAGCCCGTCGACGTGACCGGCTGGGAGGGCTTCTTCGAGTGGTCCCGGGTGGAGCAGCCCTGGCTCGAGGAGCGGCGGCTTCCCTTCGACGCGCTGCCCATCCGCCTGGCCTCCGCCCGGGTGGGCAAGCTGGTGATCGCCGGTGGTGCGCGGGAGGCCCCCGAGGACGAGCTGGAGGACATGCGGAACGCAGCCTGCCTGTTCGACGCCAACCGGGCCTGGAACGAGGATCGCTGCCGCGGCCTCGAAGAGCGCGTCTGCGAGGACGGGACCTGTCGCTACGAGCACTTCGGCAACTGCTCGGGCCTGCTGGCTGGCGACGGCTGGTTCATCACCGCGGCCCACTGCACGGCGGGGCTCGAGGCCGACGTGAGCCTGGCTCAGGCTTCGGCCATCCTGGTGCCCGGCGCTGACGGCCGGCCCGCCAAGCGGCTCGAGCTGCTCTCCATCAAGGCTGGTAAGCACGACTGGGACCATCACTGGGTCGCCCTCGACGACGCCGACCCGGTGGACGTGGCCGCGGTCCGTGTCGACGACGGTGCGCTTGCCCCCTTCCCGCGGGCGCCCCTCCCCGCGGTGGGGGAGCCGCTGTTCATCCTCGGCTACCCCCGGGTCCACGGCAGGACCCTGGATGTGTTGGAGGCCGAGGACTACCGCCTGGTGGCGGGCACCCCCACGGTGAGCTTCGGGCGCTTGGCCGACGACAACCCCTCCGACGCGCCCCTGTGCAACCCCGACGGCAACCAGGAGCACTGGGCCCTCATCAGCACCTGCCCCCGCGGGACCGTGGGCGAGGGCGACGAGCAGAGCTGGACCGGCCCCATCTCCAACAGCCCCTTCCTGGCCACCTACGACAGCTGCAACGGCTACTCCGGCGCCCCCGTCTTCGACGCCGCCGGCCGCTGGGTCGGCGTGAACTACACCCTGGCCAGCGACACCAACCCCCAGGATGCCTTCGTGGAGCACGCCCGCATGGTGGCGACGCCCGTGGACAAGGCCATCCAGCGGCTGGACATCCCTCTGGGTGGTCAGTCGGAGTAGCGCTTCAACAGCCGCTGCAGGCGCTTGCGGGCGGTGGCGGTGGCCAGCTGGTCTCCGCGCTCGATCAGGGTGCTCAACAGGTACCGCCGCTCGGTGGCTACGGGCAGGATCAGCTCGGCCGCGCCCAGCAGCTGCTTGGCGTCCAGGCCCTCGAGGGCCTCCTCGAACCACTCCTGCAGGTCGTCGGCCTTGGCCGGATCCGAGGCGGCCACCGCGGTCAGGGCGTGCACGGCGGACATCTTGGTGATGACGGTCCCGTTCTGCAGGGCCAGCTCGAGGCGCTCCCGGTGGGCCCAGACCGCGTCGGGATCCGCCTTGGCCACGCACGAGATGGCGATCATGCCACCCCAGACCATGCGGTTGTTCGCACCGTCCAGCAGCACCCGGAACACGGGCAGGTGGGGCACCAACAGCTCGGGGGCCTGGTAGCCGCACTCGTAGATGGCCTTGATGGCGCTCGAGGCGTGGGCGCCATCGTCCAGCAGCTCCACCAGCCCCGCGATGGCCTCGGCATCACCGCGGGCGGCGATGTCCTGGCCCAGGGCGATGTCGGCCTTGGTGTGGCGCACGCCCAGGGCCGAGCCCAGCCGCGGCAGGACGGCCTGCGCCGCCGCCGAGGGGCTCATCGCCCGCTCCAGGCGGGCAGGCGGGCCATCATCTGCTTCACGGCCTCGCGGGCGGGCCCTTCGGCCAGGCCCTGGCTCTGCATCATGAACATGGTCATGCCCTGCAGGGCCTCGTCGTAGGACTTCATGGCGCCATCGGGGCGGGCGCAGTGGACACAGTAGTCCTTGCTGGTGTCGCCCATGGCGAACTGCTCGGGCTTGCCCATGGGCATGCCGCAGCTGATGCAGGTGGTGGACATGGTGGTCTCCGGGTTCAGGGCGCCAGCAGCGCCATGGTGTGGTCGATGAGGGCGGGGCCGTGCTCGGCCAGCACGGAGGCGTCGGGGGCGAACAGGTCCCGGTTCACCAGGTAGTGGTGGACCAGGCCGATCCAGCTGTTGAAGAGCAGGTGCATGGACACCGCGCGCAGCTCTCCAGCGGCCACGGCGGGGGCGGCGGCCCGGTGGATGTGGTGGGAGATGGCGGCCTGGATGCCCAGCAGGGTGTGGCGGGCGTAGGGGGGCAGGCTGGGGCTCTCGGCCACCAGGTGGGCGTAGAAGCGCTCGTGCTCCGCCAGGCCCGCGAGGTGGGCCTCGAGCACGCCCCGCAGGCCGTCGGAGGCCTCGGCGGCGGCGTGGATGTGGGCCATCAGGGCGTTCGCTCGCAGGGAGATCACCGCCGCCACCAGGTCCTCGCGGGTGGGGAAGTGCACGAACACCGTGCCGTGGGAGACCCCAGCGGCCCGAGCGATCTCGGCGGTCTTGACCGCGAGCACGCCTCGATCCTCGAACAGCCCGGCGGCGGCCTCGAGGATGGTCTGGCGGGTCAGGGCTTTGCGTTCCGCTCGTTTCATTGAGTGCTCACTCATTGAGTGCTCACTCATTGAGTGGCGACTCAGTAATGGAGCCGTGCACCTTGCGCAAGGATCCTGGCCAGGTCCCCTCAGTCCGTCAGCGCGTCCAGCAGGTCCGGGTTGGGCTCGAGGCCGATGTCGGCGTAGCCGGCGAGCTTGGTCTCCAGGGTGTCCTGGTCGTCCCGGTAGATGTCCGGCCGCTCGAAGACGGCGTCCTCGGGCAGGCGCCCCAGCAGGCCCCAGGAGCTCTCGTCCCCCCAGATGGCCTGGTCGATGGGATCGTCGATGCGGGCGAAGGTCCAGACGGTCCAGGACCAGCCCTCGTCCTCGAAGAGCAGCCGCATGGCCTCGGCGGCTTCGTAGGCGTAGTCGGCGTGGACGAAGGTGGAGTAGGAGCCGATGTAGTAGGGCACGCCGTGCTCCCCCTGGGTGAGCTCGAAGCCGTTCTCCCACAGCGTCAGGAAGGCCTCGTAGGCGTCCATGCTGTCCGCGCCCCACTCGAAGAGGTGGGTGGAGTAGATCACGCCCTCCCAGCCCATGACCTCGGGCTGAGGCAGCGAGGCCATGCCCTCGAAGCCGTCGTGGATCACGAGCAGGTGATCGTCGTCCTGGGCCCGGATGGCCTGCACCAGCTGGTCGTACATGGCGTCGCGGGCTTCGGTGTCGGGGGCCGACATGGGCTCCGCGAGCAGGCTGTAGGCGGCGACGACGTCGCGGTCCCGGTAGCGCCGGGACAGCTCCTGCCACAGCTCTACGGTCAGGGCCTGCATGGCCGGGTCCTCGTAGAGGGTGGAGCTGCCGCTGTAGGTGTTCTGGCCGCCCGGGGCCTCCTGGATGTCGAGCACGGCGTACAGGCCGTACTCCTCGCACCAGTCCAGCAGCTCGTCGATCCGGTCGAAGGCCCGCTCGTTCCACACCAGCTCAGTCAGCGGTTCGGCGTCGGAGCTGCTGGTGAGCCCGCGGTATCCCAGGGGTACGCGCACCACGTTCATGCCCTGCTCGGCCAGCCAGGCGATGTGCTCCTCCCGGACCCAGGCGCGCTGGAAGCTGTCCAGCAGGGCGTCGCGGCCGTCGATGCCGAAGCGCTCTTCGAGCACCAGGCGCATGGTCAGGTCGGAGTCGTCCCAGGTCGAGGGGTACTGGGCGGCGTCGGCGACCAGGGCGGCGGCGGCGTCGGCGCCGACGGACGCGGCCAGGGCCTGCTCGAAGGCCTCGCGCCAGCCGTCATCGCCGCTGGGGCCCAGGTCCGCGAGGACCGCCTCGACCTCGGCCTGACAGCCGTGGTCGGCGGCCTGCAGCCACAGCCGCCCGTGCGCCGGGTAGGACATCAGGGAGATCCAGGTCTCGTGGAAGCTCCAGGCCCCCAGGGCCACGCCCCGCAGCAGCACCGGCTCACCGTCGGCGTTCACCAGATCGTGGCCGTCGGCCCGCAGCCTCGTGATGGCGGGGCTGGCGCTGTCGGCGCTGTCGGTGGGCGCGGGACAGGCGGTCAGCAGGATGGCGAGGGGGACGAAGAACAGGGACGTGATGCGCATGGTCGTGGCCTCCTTCGGCGCGTTCATAGCACCGAACCACGACCTGTACACACATATTTCTTACGAGAGGTAGGTTTTGTCGGGGGGGCTCCCTACCGCAGCTCCTCGCACACCCAGCGGCCCACCTCGGTGCTCATCATGGCGTTGTCCAGCAGCACCGGCGGCATGGGGCCGGTGTCGGCGATGACGTCGGTGGCGACCTCGCAGGGGTCGATGCTGACCACGTCATAGCGCACGGTCATGTAGTACTGCTTGCCGGACAGGGCGCCCCGGTAGCCGATCTCGACGTCCACGTAGCGGGTGCCCCCGCCGCAGCCGCCGGGGGAGCCGCCCACGATGCGGGCGCCGGTGGCTTCGCCGACCATGGGGTGGCCGACCTCGAGGGTGCCCTGGGCGATGTCCTGCAGCTTGCCCTCGGGGATGGCGACGCCCATGGTGCAGTGCACCGCGGTGAGCAGGACGAACAGCAGGCTGGCGGCGGTTGCGATGCGACGGGTCATCAGGATCCTCCGGGTTGGACTACGTAACGCCCCGACTCCTTGTTTCGAGGGCGGGCGACATCGGCCCCGTGTCGATAGAGGCCACTCCGCTCAACGCACCATCGGAGGTTCCATGGCCATCCAGGTGGACCACGACGCCTGCATCGTCTGTGGCTCTTGCATCCCCGCCTGCCCCACCAACTGCCTCGCCATCAGCGACGACGCCGAGCCTCGCCTGGTGGTGGACGAGCCCCTGTGTGCCGAGTGCTCCGCGTGCATCCCGGTCTGCCCGGTGGACGCCCTGGCCTTCCCCAGCGACGAGGTCGAGGCCAAGCACAAGAAGCAGGGTGTGCCGGATCTCGAGAAGCCCTATGAGCCCCCCAAGCGCAGCCCCCCGCGCCCGGCCACCCGGCCCGATCCCATCGAGCCCGAGCACGAGCGCTTCGATCCCCTGAGCTGGCGCCCCGGCGGCGGCCTGCTGCGCCGGACCCTCAAGCGCAAGCTGGGGCGGGGCTAGACGAGACCGGGGTCCACGGGGCCGGCCGGTCTCGGACCGCGCGCCACGCCCGTGTGGGTCAGCAGGGTCATCGGGCCTGCACTGCGGATCCGCGCCAGCTCGTCCTCGTCCCGGGCCAGCAGGCTGCCGGCGAAGCCCAGGGCGTTGACCGAGCAGCCCTGCCAGTCGTCGCGGCTGCGGGGGACCACCAGCATCCACCGGCGTGTCATCAGCAGGTTGTAGGGGCCGGCCTGGCTGCGGCTGTCGGGCCGGCGGGTCAGGTCCACGGCGGACAGAAGGCGATGGTAGTGGGCGAGGCTGGCGACGGCGGCCTGCCGGGCGTCGGCGAGCAGCTCGGTGGAGAGGGGGGCGAGGGCGTGCTCGAACGGCAGCCCCGGTGCGCGGCCGATGCCATCCCGCAGCTCGGCATGGGCCAGCCGGGCGTGCATGGGCACGTCGGGCTCGCCGGGGTGTATGGGGAGTGGGATCAGCTGCAGGTGCTTGTGGGGCTGGCTGGCCCCCGCCTCCCGGCCGCCGTTGTAGAAGGCCAGGCCGTCGGTGCCCTGCAACCCCCGCCACAGCGCCTCGAAGTCCGCGACGGTGAGCAGCTGCTCCTGGGGCTCGAAGGCCCGGGTCACGATCAGCAGGTGCTGGCCCAGGGCCGGGAACTTGTTGAGGACGCAGCAGTGGGTGGGGGAGAGGTCGCCGAGCAGCAGGGCCGGATCGCAGGGCCCGAAGGGGTCGCTGGGCTCACCCCGCTCGGTGCGGGCCTGCTGCTTCGCCAGGGCGCGGTGTTTGCGCCACAGGCTGTCGAGGACCCGAAGCTGGAAGCGCACCCCGGCCTGCTCGACGACGCGCAGCTCGGTGGGCAGCGGCTCGAGGGCGCCGCTGGCCAGGGCCTGCGCGGTGACCGCGGCGGCGCGCGGGGCGAGCTGGCTCGGCTGGAGGGTGACCGTGTGTGGGGTGACGCCCATGGTGTGGCCTGAGGCGGAGGTGCGCTGCTGGTCGGGACACCTGGACCGTCAGCGCAGCAGGGGCAGGTGGTTGATCGGCTGGGCGTCGCCTTCGCTGATGGACAGCAGGGCGTCACCGCTGGCGGTGAAGGCGATGGTCTCGGCTTGGCGCTCCGAGGGCATGCTGACAGAGCAGACCTCGCCCTCGAGGGCTTCGGCCACCGTCTGGGAACCGTCCCGCCGCCAGATGGAGACCCGGGTGCTGTAGGTGCGGATCACGAAGCGGTCCCCCAGGGGGGAGAAGCCGCCGCCGGTGGTGGCGTTCCCGCTCAGGGGATCCTCTGAGAAGTCGAGCCAGGCGATCTCTTCCAGGGTGGCCAGCTGCCCGTCGTCATGGGGCGGCTGCTTGCGGAAGACGCCGGAGACACCGTCGTAGCTCTTGGTCACCACCCAGAGATCCTGGGTGACCGGGTCGACCATGATGGTCTCGCTGTTGTGGCTGGCCTCGTCCGGGTAGTCCAGCTCGATGGTGGTGGCCTCGAGGGTGCCACCCTGCTCCCCACCGTTGGCGTCCACCTCGGGCTCCTCGATGATGTAGACCAGCACGGTGTCCCGGCTCTGGCCGTTGTCGCCCACATCCCCCACGTAGAGCATCCAGGCGCCGGTCTCCGGGTCCTGGGCGGTGTCCATGCTCTCCCAGTCCCGGGCGCTGACGCCCTCGACCTCCCACACACCCAGGTGCTCGCCGCTGTGGGACAGGGCGTAGAGCAGGGGGTCGTCGCCGGAGTCGTTGTGGACCCACAGCACGCCGGGGTTGCGGCGGCTGTCCACCAGGCCCGAGGCTTCGTCGATCTCCTCGTAGGCCACCGTGCCCAGCTCCGATGCCTCACCCGCCGTGGGGCAGCTGGCGGGCTCTACCTGCACGGTGAGCTCCTGGTGGGCCACCTGGCCGAAGCGGTCCGACAGCTCGAGGGTCACCGGGTAGCTGCCGGCGCCCAGGTAGGTGTGGCCCGTGCGCACCCCCACACCGTGTTCGCCGTCGCCGAAGTCCCAGCGGGCCAACGTCCAGGCGCCCTCGGAGCCCTTGGCCTCGAAGGCCACACGCAGGGGGACGGCGCCAGCGGTCGGGAAGGCCTTGGGGCTGGCCGTGAGCGTCGGGGGATCGATCAGGCTCTGGTTCGGGTCGGCGTCCAGCAGGCCTGTGGCGCTGTGGCCCGTGTCGCGCAGCGGTCCGCAGCCCCAGCAGGGGGCGAGGCAGCAGGCTGCGATGCCGATGAGATGACGCATGGGGACGGTGGGCTCGTCTAACCGGGCGGTGGGGGCGTGGTTCACGGGCGATCCGCCGACCTTGTCAATGCATGTCGGCTCGGTGGCCCACGGCACAGGCCTCATGCGCTATCCTCCCTGGGCACACCAGCCGAGCCCGCCATGCGCCGCTTCATCCTCGCCCTCGCCGTCGTCTCGGTCCTGAAGGGCTGCCCGTCCCAGCCGGACACCCCCGACACCCAGGACACCGGGCCGGTGGACACCGGTGAGGCCCAGCCCCTCGAAGAGCTGTTCGCCTTCGCCGTGCTGGCGGACACCCACCTGTACGGGAACACCGAGCACGACGATCGGGCCGCGGCCGCGGTGGCCTGGATCAACGAGCACGCCGAGGAACGCGGCATCGAGCTGGTCATCATCGTGGGGGACATCGCCTGGAACTCCGGCACAGAGACCGCCCCGGCGCTCTTTGGCGCCCTCGAGATCCCCTGGGTGCCCGTCACCGGCGACAACGAGATCCAGTCCGACGACTCCCAGGCCTTCTTCGAGGCCTTCGAGCCCCAGTGGCAGGCCCTCGAGGACCAGCTCCCGGGCTTCGAGTACACGCGCATGCCCGTGGACAACCCGGAGTTCGACAACCAGTCCTGGTTCACCAACCTGGCCTTCGAGCACCGTGGCGTGACCTTCGTCGGCCTGGACTGGTGCGCCCGCGTGACCGGCAGCCTGTTCGGGGAGATGGCCGACCTGCACGGCTTCGAGGGCGGCACGATGCCCTTCTACCAGGACGCCATGGCCGCCACCGCCGGCGGCCTCGCGGACAGCGTCCTGACCTTCTCCCATCACCCCATGCACCTGAGCCCTGGCGCCTTCGATCTGGACGAGATGGCGGCCCTCGAGGCGCCGGTCGAGGACGAGCCCGAGCGGGTGTACGCCAACTTCGGCGGGCACTACCACGACGACGGAGAGGACGAGTCGGTGCAGGAGCTGTGGGATGTCTACGTCACCGACGCCACCTGGGACGACGACGTGCGCGTGCGCCTGGTGACCGTCAGCGGCAACGACCGCCGCTTCGCCTACGAGCACGAGCTCATCACGGTGGAGTGAGCCCCGGCCCATGTCCTCTCCCCAGCACCGCGCCCGCAGCTGGAGCCTGCTCGCCCTCGGGTACCTGGGGCTCGCGCTGCTGATCAGCTGGCCCCTGGCCCTGAACATGGGCGACGCGCTGCTGGGCACCGCCACCATGGACCAGGTGGACACCGCCTGGCTGCGCTTGGCCGCCGGCCGGTTGCTCACGGGCGCCGAGACCGGAGCCTTCGCGCCCGTGGGCTACCCCATCGCGGCGGTGATCCCCAACTGGGTGGACCACCTGCTGGGGGCGCCCCTGGCGCTGCTGCTGCCTTGGCCCCTGGCCGACAACCTGTTCTGGCTGCTGCTCATCGCCGCCAACGGGCTGGCGGGGCACGCCCTGGGCCGGCAGCTCGGCGGCGGGCACGGCGCGGGTGCCCTGTGCGGCGTGGGCTTCGCCCTGGCGGAGCCGGTGCTGCGGGAGATCAACGCCAGCCACGCGCCCCAGGCGCTGCTGCTGTTCTCTCCCCTGTTCCTGCTGTGGCTACTGCGGGCCCTGTCGGCGAACGGCCGCGTCCGGGACGGGCTGCTCGCGGGGATCGCCCTGGCGCTGTCGGCCTTGACCTATTGGTACCAGGGCCTGTTCCTGGGGCTGCTGGCCCTGCCCGTGGTGGCCCACGGGCTGCTGCGCGCCCACGGGGCGGGCTCCCTCCGGGTGTTGGCGCCGCGCGTCGGCGCGGGGCTGGGGCTGGCCCTGGCGCTCTGCGCCGCACCCCTGGCCCTCGCCGTCGGCGCCGCGCCGGAGTTGGCTGGGGTGGGCGAGACCGCCCTGCAGCACATCCCCGGTGCCCGGGGCCTGCCGGTACCCGCGGAGCACGCCTGGACCTTCCTGCACGGCAGCGGTCCTGAGTGGCTCTGGCGGTCCGAGCCCATCGCCAGCGCCTGCCGGCTGAGCCCGGTGCTGCTGGCGGCGGCGGTGGCCGGGAGCCTGCGGGGTGATGGCCCCCGCTGGCCCTGGTGGCTGGCGGCGGGGCTCGGCGGCCTGCTGCTGATGGGGCCCTTCCTGCAGTGGCAGGGCGAGGCCGTGCGCATCGGCAGCTTCCTGGTGCCCCTGCCCGGCTACCTGCTGGCCGAGCTGTCCGATGGCTACGCCCGCCTGCACTGGCCCCTGCGCTGGGCCGTGGTGGTGCCCCTGGCCCTGCTGCCCCTGGCCGCCCGTGCGCCGCGACCCTGGATCTGGGCCGGGGTGTTGCTGCTCGAGACCCTGCTCCTGTCGGGCAACGCGCCCTTGCAGGTGGCCCCGGTGGATGGCTTCGCGGGCTGGTCCGGGCTGTCGTCCAGCCCCGGCCCCGTGCTCGTGTTGCCCCAGGAGAGTGCCGCCGACGGCCCCTCGACCATGGGGCTGATCTACCGTGCCGGCGGCGCCCCCCTCGCCAACGAGCTGGGGGTGCCCCCGCGCGCGGCCCAGCCCATCGCCTTCCGCGCTTGGCAGGAGGACCTGGCCCTGCGCGGCTGGTGGCGCGAGCGTCAGGGCGGCGGCGACGAGCCTGTGCCTGCGGGGGCCGTGCCGCAGCTCGAGCGCGAGGGGGTCGCCGCGGTGGCGCTGGATCTGTCGCCCGGCGGGGCGGTCCCGCCCGCGCGCAGCCTCGAGCGTGCTCAGCCCCTGATCGTCGCCCTTGGGGAGCCGGTGGACCTGGGCTCGGCCTGGGTCTGGTGGATCGAGGCGCCGGTGGTGTCGGTCGAGGCCATGCCCGACGCCCAGGCCTGGCGAGAGCGCCGGCACGATGAGCTCGTCGCGGCGGGCTGGCAGCGGGGGCGGCCGTGAGCGGGCGTCCCTGGCTCGGACCGCTCGTCGCGGGCCTGGTGGCCGCGGCGGTGGTGCTGCTGTGCTCGTGGCCCGTGGCCATCTCTCCTGGCAGCTGGCTGATCGGGGCGAGCCAGGCGGACTTCTACGGCATCGCCTTCGGCATGGACCACCTGGCCAGCCACATCATGGGTGGCAGCTGGCCCCCCGTGCATGTGGACACCATGGAGTACCCGGCTGGCGCGAGCCTGGTGATCACCGACCTTCCCGAGATGCTGCTGGCGGCTCCCATCACCTGGCTCTTCGGCGCTGCGGTGGCCTTCAACCTGCTGCAGCTGCTGCACCACGCCCTGGCCGCGGCGGCGGCCTGGTGGTGCGCCCGGGTGCTGGGGCTCCAGCTGCCCGGCCAGGCGGTGGCCGCGCTGGCCTTCGCCTTCGCCCCGGCCCTGGTGGGCACCACCTTCAACCAGAACCCCGATGCCTCGGCCTGGTACTGGATTCCGCTGGCCATCGGCCTGGTCGCCGGCGAGGGCGGCTGGCGCCGGGGCCTCGCGGGCGGCGCCTGCGCGGGGCTGGCGGCCTGGTGCAGCCCCTACGCGGGCGTGATGGTGGCGGCCGCGCTGCTGGTGATGACCCCCAGGAAGGCCCGGCGGCGCTGGCTGCCGGCCCTGGGCGCGGCCCTGGTGGTGGGTGGTGCGGGGGCGTTTGTGGCCTGGTGGTCCGTGCAGGACCCCATGAGCGCGGTCTACAAGCCCGGCACCCAGGTGGCCCTGCACGGGGCCGCGGTGCTGGACGGGCTGCTGGTGCCCTGGCCCGAGCTGCACACCAACAAGGACTGGGACGCCTCGCACTTCGTGCACGACGGCTACCTGGGCGTCTCCCTGGTCCTGGCTGGGATCGTCGGCGCGGTCTGGCGGCGGCGCTGGCGCTGGCTGTTGCTGGCGCTCGCTGGGGTGGTGCTCGCCCTGGGCCCGCTGATGTACCACGGGGATCGCTTCGAGATCGTCAACCCCCTGTGGTCCCTGGGCAACAAGCTGGGCCTGTCCCGGCTGTGGCAGTACCACCGCTATGGCGCCCTGGCCGTGCTCGGGCTGGGCTTCTGCAGCGGTGCGCTGGCGGATCGGCTCGGCCGCTGGGGCTGGGTGGTGGTGGCCGTGGTGGGCTTGGACCTGCTGGTGATCACCGGCGCCTGGCAGCGGCTGGGTGCGGCGCCGGTGTTCGAGGACTCAGCCTGCGAGCTGCTGGCCGAGCTGCCCCCCGGCCCTGTCTATGACCTGCCCCCCGGCAGCCACGAGCTGTGGCTGTACGGCGTGACCTGCCACCGTCGGCCGGTGAACTCGGGCATCAACCGTCCCGACAGCCGCTACCTGGGCACGCTGTTGAAGCACCACGGGGGCGAAGGCCCGCACCAGCGGCTGGCGGTGTTGAAGGAGCTGGGGTTCCGGTACCTGGTGCACCACCCCCAGGCTCCCAACGGCGATCAACCCGACGGCTTCATCGCCATCAGCGCTGCCTGCGAGGTGGCCCGGGGGGCCGACGGTGTGGTGGTCCACGACCTCGAGGCCTGTGAGCTGGAGCTCCCGGAGGTGGGGCCGCTGCCGAAGCCGCGGGATCGGGACCGGCTGGACATGCGGACGCCGCAGGCGGAGCCGGGGCGCAAGCACCGGCCTTGAGGGGCCCGCGCGCTCATCCCCTTAGCGCAGCGGCCAGTGGGCGATGCCGCGCCAGTTGTCCTCGCACAGGCCGTCGGTGCAGCTGCCGTCGCAGTCCTCGCCCTCGCACTCCTTCAGGGAGTAGACGGTCATCGAGCCGCTGGGCTCTCCGTAGAAGTCGGCCCGGATGTCGAGCTCGGCGCCGTCGTAGTCCGCCAGGTCGAAGTGGTCGGGCTGCCAACTGCCCGCCAGCTGGGTGGCGTCGATGGTGATGGTGAACTGGGACCAGGCCTGGTCCACGGCCCAGAGCGCGACCTCCAGGGGTTCGTCGAAGGCGCCGTCGGCGGTGGTGAGCTGCGCGATCACGTCCACCTCGATCCGGTCGGGGCACTGGTTCGCACCCCCGGTCTCCTTGGCCTGGACCTGGCGGTCCGTGGGCTCTTCGGCGTCGATGAAGCGCACCTCTCCGCCGCTGTAGTCCACCGTGAGGGTCAGCTCGGTGGGGGTGTCGCGGTCGGTGTACTCGAACGCGCTGGTCCAGACCTTCGCGTAGGCGTCCAGCATGTCTTGGCCGGCGATGCCGATGGGTGAGGTCTCGTCCAGGGACAGGACCTCCACGGATTCGTCGCAGGCCCAGGGCTCGTAGGTCTTGCCGTCGAGGGCGTCGCAGCCGTCGCAGGCCGGCAGCAGCGTGGCCGCCAGGGTGATGGTGAGGGGCTTCATCGTCTCTTCCTCCATGGTCAGAGCGCCGGTTCCTCGAACAGGCTCGAGCCGTAGATCAGGAACGCGGCCCCGGCGTAGCTGCCGCTGGTGTTGTCCCATGGGGCGCCGACCAGCACATCATCGAGTCCGTCGCCGTCCACATCGCCAGCTCCAGCCACGGCCATGCCTGCCTGGCCGCCTTCGGTCATGCCCCGCATCATCACGTCGCGATCTGCCAGGGACACCGAGCCGCTCACCGGTCCGAGGATCAGGAAGGCCGCGCCGCGCTCATCGAACAGGTAGGGCGCGCCGATGATGATGTCCTGCTCGCCGTCGCCATCGACGTCTCCGGCGAAGTCCAGGCTCACACCGACCTGGGCGAGCTCCTCGGGGCCGAGGATCTGCGCGTCGGCGGTGCTCGCGCTCGCGTCGCCGGACGGCAGTGTGGTGAACACGTAGACGACCCCGGCGGCGTTCCCCCCGCTGTCGTTGCGCTCGGCGCCAACGAGGAAGTCGCTGAGGCCATCTCCATCCAGGTCCGTGCCGCCCGCGATCGCCTTGCCGAGATAGTCGCCGCTCGCCTCCTGCTCGAGCTGGAGGTCGGCGTCTTCGATGAAGCTGCGTCCGCTGGTCGGGCTCAGGAGCAGACGCACGAGCCCGCGGTTGTAGGTTCCGGTCGCGATGTCGCCGAGCCCATCCCCATCCACATCACCGACGTGACGGGCGGACCAGCTGAAGATGTCCCCGCCGTCGAGGCTGTGGATGGAGGCGCCGGCGTCGTACTCGAAGTGGTCGCCGCTCAGGGGACCGTGGAAGATCCACAGGTCGAACTCCGAGCTCACCAACAGGTCGCCCAGCCCGTCGCCGTCCAGATCGCCGCGACCGTCTGCGGCCAGGCCGAGATCCATCAGCTCGGTGGAGCCGCGCACCGAGGCGTCGGCGTCAGCGGGGCCCAGCTCGTAGGCGCCGGGGCCCAGCAGGGCGCTCCCGAAGAGGTAGACGGACCCGGTGTTGGTGTCCAGACCGTCCTCGCCGGGGCCGCCCAGGATGAGTTCGCTGAGCCCGTCGCCGTCCATGTCCCATGCGGCGGACACGGAGGTGCCGAGCTCGTGATCGGGCTGGGACCCCTCGACGACGATGTCGGCGGCAGGCAGGCGCCAGGTCCCCGTCGGCGGCGCCCGCAGGACGTAGGCGCCGCCCAACTCGCTGGCCCAGCTCCCGAGCATCGGGGTCGCGACGGCGAAGTCGTCGCGGCTGTCCCCGTCCACATCGCCCAGGGCGGCGAAGCCGCTGGCCGCCTGCTCGCCGGGCTCCGACCCGAGCATGATGGCGTCCGCTGCCTCCAGGTCGTGCTCTGCGAGCAAAGAGACCTGATCGGGCAGGTCCAGCTGCGCGTTGTTCGCCTGGAGCTCGGCTTCCGGGAGGTCGCAAGCCAGGAGGGCGGAGGTCCACAGCACCAGGGGGAGTCGCTCCGGTCTCACAGCTCACCTCCAGCGGCCCGCCAGTCGGCGAACAGGCTGCCCGCCAACAGGTAGACGACGCCCGCGTCTTCGGTCATCGCGTCGGATTGTGACGCGCCCACCACGAGGTCGGGCACACCGTCACCGTCGAGGTCCGCGCCCGCGGAGACCGCGATCCCCGCGTTGTCGTCCCCGTCGGCACCCATGACCCGCAGCCCCACATCGTGGAGGTTGTGGTGTCCGCTCACCCCGCCGAACACCAGGTGGGCCGCTCCGTCGTAGTGCACCCCTGCGTCGCCGATGAAGATCTCGTCCTTACCGTCTTCGTCCAGATCGCCGGCGTGCTCGGCGGCGTTCCCGGTGCTGCCGTGGCCCTGGGTCCCTTCGAGGATGGTCGTGGCGTCCGCCAGGTCCACGACGGTGCCCACAGGGCCGTTCACCAGGTAGACCAGTCCGGCGTAGTCTCCGTCCAGTTCCTGGTTTCCGAACCCGATGATCAGCTCCGGTGTGCCGTCTCCGTCGCTGTCACCGCCACCCGAGACGACGCCAGAGGTGGTGTAGTTGCCTTCGATGACGAGCAGGGTGGAGTCGGCGTCCTCGAGATCGATGCTCCCGGAGATGGGACCGTTCACGACCCAGGCCCGGGTCGTCGCCGGGCAGGACAGCCCCAGATCGGCGAGCCCGTCGCCGTCGAGGTCTCCAACACTGCCCACGATCAAGGTCTCCGCCGCGCCCGAGCCTGTGTTCGGCCACCAGTAGAGGTTGACGGCGTCTTCGCCGAGCGCTGCGGGTGTTTGGTCGCCACCCAGGACGACCCAGGCGTTGCTGGGTCCGGTCTCGTACTCGACGCTCGCGCTGCCCACCGCCCAGTCGTCGTACCCGTCGCCGTCGGTGTCCCCCAAGCCTGCCACGCTGGAACCGACGGATTGGTCTTCTTCGAGGCCCGGGATGCGGATGGTGTCGCTGTACAGCTCGAGGGCCCCGGAGACGGGCCCCAGGGCGAGCATGACCTCGCCGGCACCCGCCAGGTAGCTGGCCGACTCGCTGTCGTAGGGATCCCGGCCGTAGGCGCCGATGAGGAGGTCGTCGAAGCCGTCGCCGTTGACATCACCGGCTCCGGCCACCGCGGCGCCCGCGTAGTTGGATGTGCCCCAGGTGGCGAAGTGTGCCGCGGCGTCGTCCAGGGCCATCGGGCCGGTGATGGGGCCGTGGATCAACCAGGCGCCGCCGTCGTCTCCCGGCCCTCCGATGAAGAGGTCGGCGCGGCCGTCGCCGTTGACGTCACCGGCCCCCGCCACGGCGTAGCCGGCCTTCGAGCCCTCGCTGCTGGCCCACAGCATCGTGCCCATGGCGGCGGTGGTGGTGGGGTCGTCGAAGCCATCGCAGTCGCTGTCCACGCCGTCGCCTTCGCTCTCCATGGCCCAGGGGAAGACGTCGGCGTCGGTGTCGTCGCAGTCGCGATCGTTGTCCGAGAGGCCTTCGGACCACGCGCAGGCGCGGGTCGGGCTCGCGGGATCGCCGAAGCTGTCCCCGTCGGCGTCGGTCCAGTAGCTCAGCTCGTCGCAGCCTGTGTCTCCGCCGCTGTCGCCCGTGGAGTCTCCCGTGTCGGTGGGGCTGTCGATCGGCTGATCGCCAGTCTCGGCATCGGAGTCGGAGTCTTGGGCGCTGTCGACAATCGGTGCCGCGGTCTCGCCGTCCTTGTCCCCGCACCCTGCGAGCGCGAGTGCGCCCCAGACCCACATGTATGTTGCCACGGCGTCATCCTTCCCGTGTCCCGGGTTCTGTCGTTCCAGTGGAGGTAGCGTAGCAGACGGATCCCCGA
>CAYZVO010000036.1:0-48288 GCA_964481655.1 uncultured Enterobacterales bacterium
GGCCCCGGCGGGGCCCCCGGGCGGGCCCCGGCGGGGGCGCCGCCCCCGCGCCCGCCCCCCGCGGCCCCGCCCCCCCCGGGCCCGGCCCCCCCCAGCGGCGGGACGGGCGCCATCGACCGCGCCTGGACCGACCTGCTGCAGGGCCGCTACGAGGAGGCCGAGCTGGCAGCGCTGGCCATCCTCGAGCGGGCCGAGGCACACGGGGGCCAGGACGGGAGCTTCGAGGAGCGCAAGGCCGCCGAGCTGCTGGGTCGCGTCTACACCGAGACCGGCCGCTACGAGGACGCGGAGCGGATCCTGCAGCGCTCGGCGCTGTCCCTCGAGCAGTTCAACGCCGACAACGACCTGTACTGGGGCTGCCCCTACCAGGCGCTGGGGGCCCTGTACGCGCAGCTGGGGCAGCAGGGCCAGGCCGCCAGCTTCTACACCCGCGCCGCCGATCTCGAGCCGGACAACGCCCACTCCCAGTACCAGGCCGCCCAGGAGTGCCTGGCCGCCGGTGACGCCGCCACGGCGCTGACCTACACCGAGCGAGCCCTCGCGGCGCAGCGACAGGCCGCCGCGGAGCCGGGGCCCCGGCCGCAGACGGCGGGCCACGAGGATCCCCTCCCCCGCTACCTGGCACTCGAGGGCTTCGTCCTGCTGTTGCTGCAGCGCTACGACGACGCCCAGCAGCGCTTCGACAGCGCCCAGGCCCTGGCGCCCGATCTACCGGACGCCGCCGTGGGGTTGGGGCACCTGGCCATCGTGAACCGTCACTACGACAGCGCCGAGCAGCAGCTCGGCGCCGTGCTGCGGGTGGTGGAGCAGCGCCTGGAGCAGGCGGGCTTCCCCGTGGGCGGAGCGCGGGAGATCGACACCCTGAGAGACCCCCGCCGCTTCGACAACGAGTGGCTCTACGAGCTCGCCCAGCTGGGGCTGGCCTGGACCGCCGCCAACCAGAGCCAACACGCCCGGGCCATCGCCCACTACGAGCAGGTCCTCCTGGTCCGCCCCGCCCACCTGCTGGCGCGCATCGGCATGGCCAACTCCCTCAGCGGCCTGCAGCGCCTGGACGAAGCCCAGGGCCTGCTCGAGGTCCTGCACGAGGAGTTCCCCACCAACCCGTACGTGCTCGCCGAGCTGGCGCTCATCCACTACAACCGCAGCGAGGACGAGCTGGCGGAGCGGCGCTTCCGCGAGGCCCTCGAGCAGGATGACGGCGCCTACACCTGCCCCCACGAGGGCCTGGGCCTGGTCTACCTGCGCAGGGGCGAGACCGAGCAGGCCCGCGGTCACTTCGAGCGGGCCATCGAGATCAACCCGGACGTCGAGTACAAGAAGTACAACGGGCTGGCGAAGATCCACATCGAGAACGGGGAGCTGGACAAGGCCGCGGCCCTGCTGCGCAAGTCCATCGAGAACTACCCCTACGATCCCGAGGCCCGGGAGCTGCTCGAGGGGATCGCGCCCTAAGGCTGATCCGCGGGGTCGACCTCCACGACTCTCAGGTCGAGACTGTGCCCTGGGTCGGTGTCCCGCTGGATGCAGGGGCTCAGGTCCTCCAAGCGCCCAGGCTCGTCGCTGACCCAGCGGGAGCTCTGCTCCGCGGCGCGCAGAGCGCAGGGCTGCAGCAGCAGCCGGACCGCCCCAGGACACCCCTCGAGATGGATGCCATCGTGTCGTGCCTTGGGGCCCAGCCCCAGGACGAGATCGTCCCAGAACATCACCGAGACCATCTCCTCGCCGGTGCCGTCGACCACCACGAGCTGTTCCCCGGTCCTCGCCAGAGGCCACAGCGGCGCGGTGTGGGACTCCGAACGCTCGTGAGCCAGCTGGCGCAGCTGGGGCGCGGTGCCCGGGAAGCCCAGGGGACCCACGCCCACCACCATCCAGGCCGCGAGCAGGCCCGCCAGGGGGAGCCAGGGCAGCCCGCTGTCCCGCCAGGCCGTGGCCCGGCTCGCCAGCCGGAAGGGCAGCACCAGCCCGGCGATGGTCATCACCGGCATCAGCGCGATCCAGGGCAGGGCGTAGCGCTGCTCGAACATCGCCCCGGTCAGGCCCTTCAGGAAGGCCAGGTTCACCGCGAGCAGGAACCCCGAGGCCAGCACCCAGGGGACCCAGCGCTCGGCCCGCGTGGACTCCCGACGCACCAGGAAGCCCGCGGCCAGGGCGCCCACCAGGGCGAACCAGATGCCCCCGGTGGGGCCGGGCTGCCCGTGCTCCAGGCCCGCCTTCACCGACAGCCAGCGCCGATCGGCCGGGACGTTCTCCGGCACCGGGCGGGTCAGGAAGCGCAGCGTGTCCGGCAGGTGGGTCAGGGCCCGGGTGTCGCCCGCGCGCCACCAGCCCTGCACCTCCATGGGTTGCTCGGGATCGAAGCCGAAGCCGTCCGGGAAGGGCACGTGGTGCCCGGCGTCCCGCGCCCGCTCCATCTGGGAGCGCCACATCAGCGACTCGAGGGAGTGGAACTTGTGGGCGACCGTCCCCAGCTGCAGCCAGCACAGCAGCAGGGGCACGACCAGCCCCGCCAGGGCGAGCAGGCCCATGCGCGGTCGCCGGCGGTGGTGCCAGACCAGGCCCGCCAGCGCCGCAGGCAGCACCAGCAGCAGCACCACCAGCGCCTTGGCCGCGGCGGCCATCAGCAGCGCCGCGGCGACCCCGAGCGCCAGGAAGCGCCACCAGCCTCCACGGGCGATGGCCGCGACGGTGAGGCCGATGGTGCCGACGTGGAGTGTGGTGTAGAGCAGGTAGTCCGTGGGGGGCCCCAGCCGGGTCAGGAAGGCCATGGACAGCAGGGGCGCTACGGCGGCCGCGACCGCCAGGGGCCGCGGCAGGAGCTGGCGCCCCAGGATGAAGAGCGCCGCGGGCAGCAGCCCGAAGGAGACGATGGACACCACCATCCCGGCGTCGATGGGGGGTGAGTCGAAGAGCCGGTGCACCCCCGCCGCCAGCCACGGGTAGAGGGGATAACGATTCTCCACGGGGGGATCGTGGGTCCCGTCGAGCACGCCCCAGCGCAGCAGCTGGGAGAACTCGGGCCAGTCCTGCCCGTCCGGGAACCAGCCCGGGTTCACCAGGGCGTGCAGGGCGTAGGCGATGGGGGGCCCCGCCAGCACGAGGATCAGCATCAGCGATGGATCGAGCCAGCGGGTCCAGCCGGCGCTGAGCCACGCCGGCGCCTCCACCCGCCGTGACAGCAGCACGCAGGCCACCCCGCCGGCGAGGGCCAGGGCCAGCGCCGACCAGCACAGCTGGGCCACGGTCACGGCGCGCCTCCGCCGATGTTGGCCAGCAGCGAGGCGACGTGGCGATCGTCCGGGAGCAGGCGGGCGGCCCGCTCCAGCTCCAGGCGCGCCGCCGCGACGTCCCCCTCGTAGATCGCCGTCAGCCCCAGGGCCAGGGCCATGGGGCCCTCGGGGGCCCCGCGCTCGAGGGCCAGGCTGTACGCGGCCCGCGCCCCCGCGAGGTCGCCCCGGGTGAACGCCTGGTGTCCTTGGTCCGCCAGCTGGCAGGCACCACCCACCAGGCTCGGGTGGCCGTCCGTGCCGCCGATGAAGCTGTCCCAGCGGTCCAGCCGCCAGCTGCAGCCCTCGTCGTGGGGGACGACGGCGGCCAGGGCGCGCTCCCGCTGGACGACGGAGTCTCCGGGCAGCTCGAGCAGCTCGTGATCGACGATGCAGCCCGCCAGCTCGCGGGCCAGCAGGCGATGTCCCCGGGCGTTGGGGTGGCAGTTGTCGTAGAGCAGATCGCGCCCCGGGATGCCCCACTCGGCCACCGCGGCCAGGGCGCGCTCGGTGTCGCACAGGGGCGCCCCCGACGTCTCCGCCGCGTCGCGCATGGCCTCCCGCAGCAGGGTGTTGCAGCGCAGGGGCGGGTTGGAGCGCAGCTCAGCCCGCTCGAAGTACGGCCGGGCCTCGGTGGGGGCCTCGACCCGCAGCAGCAGGGTCCCGATCTGGAACTGCCCCACCTGGTCCTGCAGGGTCTCCGCGGGGAGCGCCGCCAGGGCGGCCAGCAGCCCGTCCCGGTCGCCGCGATCGGCGAAGGCCCGCAGGGCCTCGAGCTGGGCGCGATCCCCGGCGCTCAGGTCGCGCTCGGGGGAGCCGTGGCAGTAGTCGCGCTGGTTGGTCACCACGGTGGCCAGCAGCACCGGCACGTCGTGCCGATCCGCCAGGGCCACCATCTCCTCGAGGTTGGACTGGTAGATCCAGGCCGCCACCTCGCGGTCCACGTCGTTCATGGGCGCGTCCAGGCCCTCCTCGATGGGCAGGGCCGGGCCAGGCATGGGCTCGGGGGGGCGCACCCGGGCGAGCAGGTCGCGCAGCAGCTGGTAGAGGTGGAGGCGGGCCAGCGGCCGGCGCAGGTACTCGACCCGGGCGCTGTACATGGGCGACAGCATCCGCAGCGCCGCCCGGTCGAGCATCTCGTTGTTGCCGGAGTAGATCACGATGAGATCCGGCCGGGCCTGCTGGATCGAGTGCTCCATCAAGCCCCGGACCTGGGTGGAGCTCCAGCCGCAGACCCCCATGTTGATCACCTCGACAGGCGTGGGATCCGCGGCCGCGACGAGGGCCTGCTGCAGCCAGCCGGAGAAGCTCACCAGCGGGTTGAAGGAGCGACCGTAGGTGGCCGAGCCCCCGAAGGTGAGCACCCGCAGTCCGGACACCTCGGCCGCGGAGACCACCGATCGGCGTGGATCCGTGCGTCCCTCCTGGCTCATGAACAGCAGGGAGTCCGGGGTGGGCCCGGGGGCCACGGGCTCGAGGCCGGGGTCCTGGAACGCCAGCGGGGAGCCGAACTCCTGCTGCGGCGCGAGGCCCAGGCCCCGGATTCCAAGCTCGAGGGCCGCGAGCAGGAGCAGCGCGAGCCCCAACCCCAGCAGCAGCGCCAGGACGCGGCGACGGGGGGCTCCCAAGGCAGAACGCGCCGCCATCAGTCCACCACCACCTGACGCTGGGCGCGCTCGAGGCAGCTGGCCCAGCGGGCCTGATCCCAGCGGAGCTGGGCGTCGAGGCAGGACGCCGCGTCCTGGGCCAGCTCGAGGGCGTGGTGCAGGTTGTCGTGGAGGAAGGAGCCGTGGCGGCCGAAGTGGGCGATCCCGGGGCGCTGCCCGAGGTGGTCGGTGATGCAGCGCCAGCGCGCCCGCTGTCCGAGATCGTGGACCGGGTAGACCGCCGGGCGCCGCTCGACCCGACGGGCCAGCACGGTGGGCGACGGCAGGCCACAGGTCTCGAGCCCGGCGACGACGCGGTCCTCGATCTCCGCCAGCGACGCCCGCCACAGGGCATCCCCCACCGCGCAGGGCAGCTCGACGCACAGGTCCGTGCGGTCCGGCAGCGCGCGGTCCGGATCGTAGTGCGCCAGCTCGGAGGTGCGGGAGAACGGCACCTCGGGCCCCGGGAAGTAGTGGGCGTCGTAGGGGGTGTACCGAGCCCCGGACAGCTCGAGGTACAGGAACACCATCCCCCGGGTGCGCAAGGCCGCCGTCGCCTCCAGCACCGCGGCCGGGGGAGCCGGCTCCAGCGCCTCGACCAGGGCGTCCACGGGGATGGTGGACAGCACGAAGCCGGGCTCGAGCTCCCGGGTGGCCCCGGAGGTGTCCACCAGGCGCACACGCCCGGGCTCCAGGCGCTGCGGGCGGGTCTCGAGCAGCAGCCGGGCGCCCAGGGACTCGAGCTCGGCCGCCATGGCCTCGCAGAGCCGACCGAAGCCCCCGTTGGGGTAGTGGAACACCGCCCGCCGACCGCGCACCAGCTTGCTCAGCAGGGCCGATCCGCTGCGGGCGGCCACCCGTCGGCGGGCCTGGTCCCCGTCGAGCCGGGTGGGCTCGAGGCCCCAGAGCTTGCGGGCGTAGGGCTCGTAGAAGCGGGCGCTCAAGGTCGGACCGACGCCGGCCCGGAGGACGTGGGCGTAGCTGTCGCCCCGTTCCCTTCGCAGGGGCCCCGTGGCCATGTCCGCGGCCAGGCCCACGGCCAGGCCCGGCGGCAGCGCCCGCAGCAGATCCACGGGGCGCAGGGGGAAGCGCAGCCAGCGGCCAGCCAGGCGGATGCGTCCATTGCGCGGGCGGGTGTGCAGCGCGCAATCGAGGAGCGCGGCGAGCTCCTGGAGCAGCGCCGGATCGGTGGCCGGGTGCAGGCGGTGGCTGCCGTAGTCGAAGGCCCGACCCCGCCACTGGAAGCCACCGCAGAGACCGCCCACGGCGACGTCGCGATCCACGACGACCACATGGCGCCCCGGATGCGCCCGCAGCCAGCGCAGGGCCGCCCACAACCCGGCGGGCCCCGCACCGAGCACCAGCAGATCCGGCCGCGGGTTCATCGGGTCCTCCCGGGGTTGCGGTGCTCGCGCCAGCGGGCCGCGTCGATGTACAGGCCGTGCCAGACCATGAAGGACAGCAGCCCCCACAGGGCCCGGCCGTGGTCCGCGCGGCCGGCCTGGTGCTCCCGCCACAGGCGCTCCACCTCGCGCTGGCGCAGCAAGCCCGTGGCTTCGGCCGGGGCCGAGACCAGCAGCAGATCCCCCGCCAGCTCCCGCAGCTCCCGCCGCAGCCAGCCGCCGTAGGGCATCTCGAGGCCGAGCTTGGGGCGGGTGCGGATGGCGTCGGGGAGCAGCCCGCGGGTCGCATCGCGCAGCAGCCGCTTCCGACCGCCCAGCAGACCCGGCATCTTGATCCGGGCGGGCACCCGCTCGAGATAGCGCACCAGGGCCCGATCGGTGAACGGCACCCGGGCCTCGACCGACCAGGCCATGGTCATGCGGTCGTTCTTGATCATCAGATCGTCGGCCAGGTGGTGGCGCAGATCGATGGCCAGCAGCCGGTTGAGCTCGGAGGTGTCGCCGTGCTCGTCCCAGATGCGCTCGAACAGGCTCCAGGAAGGCTCCATGGCAGCGAGCCCGGGGACGGTGAGCAGCTGGGCCTTGGCTCCCTCGGACAGCACGTGGCGCCAGTGGAAGTGGGAGCGGGCCACGCCGTGCTCGGCGCCGGTGGTGAAGCGGCGAGCCTTGAAGCCCAGCCCCAGCTTGCGCTCGCTCACCGGCAGCCGCCGCGCGAGGGGCCGCAGGACGCGCCGGCGCAGAGGGCCGGGGCAGAGCCGCCGGTACAGGGCGCGGGCCTTCCAGGCCGCGTGGGTGTCGTAGCCGGCGAAGATCTCGTCGCCGCCTTCGCCCGACAGCAGCACGGTGACGTGCCGGCTCGCCTGCTGGGTGAGCAGCCAGGTGGGGATCGCGGCGCCGTCTGCGTAGGGCTCGTCGATGTGGGCGGTGTGGGCCCAGAGGGTGTCCGCGACCCGCTCCGGCGTGACCCGGATCTCGTGGTGACGGGACCCCACGCTGCGGGCCACCAGCGCGGCCCAGCGCGACTCGTCGTAGCTGGGGGCGTCGAAGGCCAGGGAGAAGGTGTGGAAGCCCGGCCCGCGCTGCTTCGCGACCAGGGCGGCCAGGGCGCTCGAGTCCATGCCCCCCGACAGCATCACCCCCACCGGCACGTCCGCCACCAGCTGCCGCCGGACCGCGGCGTCCAGCAGCTCCAGGCAGGTCTCGGTGGCCTCCCGGGCGCCGATGCTGGGGTCCTCGTCGAAGCGCGGACGATGCCAGCGCCAGAGGCGATGCTCACCGGTGGCCGCGTCGACCTCGAGGGCCCAGCCGGGCTCCAGCTCGAGGATCCCCTCGAAGGCGGTCTGCGCGCCGGGAACGTAGTCGAAGGAGAGGAAGTGGAAGAGCGCCTCGGCGCTGGGGCGCCGCGCCGCACCGGGCAGCTCGAGCAGGGCCTTGATCTCCGAGGCGAAGGCCAATCCCAGGGCGTCCCAGCGGTAGAACAGGGGCTTGACCCCCCAGGGGTCCCGGGCCAGCAACAGCCGCCGCCGGGCGCGGTCCCAGGCCGCGAAGGCGAAGATCCCATCGAGCTCGGGCAGGAGGTCGGCCCCCCGCCGGGCCAGCAGCTCCAACAGCACCTCGGTGTCGGTGCCGGAGCGCAGATCCCCAGAGGCGGCCCCCAGGCCCCGGGCGGCCAGCTGCGCGAAGTCGTAGATCTCCCCGTTGTAGGCCAGCGCGTGATCGCCGCAGGCGCTGACCATGGGCTGGTTGCCCGCCGCGCTGGTGTCGATCACGGCCAGCCGGGTGTGGGCGAGCCCGCAGGGGCCGAACCAGCGGTGCCCCCGGGCGTCGGGCCCCCGATGCTCCAGGCTGTCCGCCATGCGCGACAGCAGGCCGGGATCGTCCAAGGGAGCGCTGCCGGGGAGGCGCAGCAGGCCGGCGAGACCGCACATGCGTCAGCGTCCCCAGGACACCGGGCGGCGCGCCAGGGCCTCGGCCACCAGGCCGACGAGGAAGACCTGGACCCCGGTGGTCAGGAAGATGACCGCGGTGGATGAGACCACCTCGCGTCCGAGGAAGGCGTCCTGCCAGCCTGTGCTCTGGGCCAGGGCCATCCACACGTCCAGCGTCAGCTTGGCCGCGCCGAGCCCCACCGAGGCCACCGAGACCGGGATGAAGACCCGCAGCGGTCGGAAGAAGATGGAGAGCCGCAGCAGCAGCATGATGAAGCCGGGGAAGTCGGCGGCGCCGAGCTTCGAGCGCCCGACCCGGGCCCGGTAGTCGATGGGCAGCCACCGGACCCGCAGGCCGTCGCAGAGGGAGGCGACCGTGATGGTGGTGGTGAAGGAGAAGCCGTCGGGGAGCAGGTGCAGGTACCGCAGCGCCAGGGAGCGGTGGAAGGCCCGCAGTCCGGAGTTGAAGTCGGGCACCTCGAAGCCGGTGATGTACTCGGCGAGGCGGCGCACGATCCACTTGCCCGGGCGTCGGATCAGCGGCGCGGCCACCGACGTGCCGACGCGGGCGCCGACGGCCATCTCCGCGTCGTCGAGGGCCTCGATGAGCTCGGGCAGGCGATCCAGGGGGTAGGTCCCGTCGGCGTCGGCGATCACGATGCGATCGGACGCAGCCCGCCGGATGCCCTCCTTGAGGGCGGCGCCGTAGCCCATGTTGCGGGGCAGCTCGATCACCCGGGCGCCGGCGCCCGCGGCGCGGGACGCCGTGGCGTCGGTCGAGCCGTCGTCCACCACCAGCAGCTCGACAGCGAGATCCGCCCCCTCGATCACCGCCCGCGCCTCGGCGAGGACATCGGCGATGGCCCCCTCCTCGTTGAAGGCCGGGATCAGGAGCGTGGCGGCGGGGCTGGGCTGGGACATCATCGGGCTGGGACGCTGGGGAGAATCTCCTAATGCGTCGGGGACGTGCCCGCGGGCACCCCCGTCGATTGTCAACGTTGCGTCGAGGTCGGCGTGGGCTAGAGGGTGAGTAGCCGCCGGGAACGCATGCGCCGCCACGACACACAGCCGCCCACACGCACACTTCGCGCAGCCTGGAGCGCGCTGCTGCCGCTCATCCTGGGGTGCAGCGCGGAGCCGCAGCCGCCCCCGCCCGGTCCGCCCACCCAGCCCGCCGCCCCAGCCGATCCGGCGCCGCCGGCGGAGCCCTCACCCCACGTCGCCCCACCCCCGCTGGAACGCAGCGGCAGCTGGATCGCGGCGGGGGGCTACCACTCCTGCAGCATCGACGGCGACGGCGCCCTGTTCTGCTGGGGCGGACGGGAAGACAGCGTCCGCGAGCCACCGTCCGGACGCTACGTCGCGGTCGAGGCCGGCGGGACCCACGCCTGCGCCCTCGACGACCAGGGCTCCCTGCGCTGCTGGGGCCCCGACCAGGCCCACTCCACCCAGCCCCCCAGCGGGCGCTTCGCGCAGCTCTCCGTCGGCTGGGACCACGGCTGCGCGGTGTCCGACACCGGGGAGCTGCGCTGCTGGGGCTGGGACGACGCTCAGCAGGCCACGCCCCCCGCGGGGGCCTTCACCCAGGTCGACGTGGAGACCTTCCACAGCTGCGGTGTGCGCCACGATGGCAGCGCCCAGTGCTGGGGCGAGAACGAACACGGCAAGGCCACCCCGCCCGAGGGCCGCTTCACGGCGGTCGCGGTGACCAAGGACTCCAGCTGCGGCCTGCGCGAGGACGGCTCGGTGGATTGCTGGGGCAAGGTCAGCGAGGCCGAGCGCCCTCCAGCGGCGCAGTTCGTCCAGATCAGCGGCGGCCACCGCCACTACTGCGGCGTGGACACCCACGACACAGCCCGCTGTTGGGGGCACGACGACGTGGGCCAGACCCGCGTCCCCCAGGGCCGGTTCACCCGCGTGGACGCCGGCCTGTTCCACAGCTGTGGCCTGTCCCCCGACGGCGCCATCCGCTGCTGGGGCTGGGGGGACTACGGGCAGCTGGGCCCTGGAGCCTCCGGGCCCCAGGAGCACGCCGCCACCTGCCCCTACGAGGGCCTGGGCATGCTCTACCTTCGCCAGGGCCGCACCGACCCGGCCAAGCACAGCTTCGAGCAGGCCATCGAGGCCATGGGGGACTCCCCCCCGCCGCTGCCACCGCCCCAGGGAGCCAGCCCGCCTCCCATGGAGGTCCACAACTACAAGTACACCGGGCTGGCCGCGATCCTCATCGACGAAGGGCGCCACGCCGAGGCCGAGGAGCTGCTGCTGCAGGCGGTGGCCCACGGCTCCGATCCCGCCGCGAACCTCGAGCTCGCCCGCCTGCTGGAGCAGGCCCGCGCTGAAGCAGCCCCGTGAGCGCAGCACGGGCCCTGCTCGCGTCGAGCCTCTGCCTGCTGGCCGCCGGCTGCGCTGGCCCCACCGCCGCGCCGCCCACGCAGCGCCCCAACATCCTGATCGTGGTCCAGGACGGCCTGCGCTACGACCACACCAGCCTGTCGGACCCGGCCCTCACGACCACCCCGATCCTGACCGCCGCGGCGTCCTGGCCCGGCGCCGTGGAGCTGGCCACCACCTGGAGCGCCGCCACCTGGAGCGCCGCCACCTGGAGCGAGCCCTCCTTCGCCTCGATCCTCACCGGGGCGCTGCCCACCACCCACGGCTACGCCAACCGGCACTGGACCCTCGGTGATGAGCTCCCGACCCTCACCCAGGTCCTGGCCCTGTACGGCTACGACCGGGCCGCGTTCACCTCGGGCACCGTGTTCCAGCCCGCGACGGGGGACGCGCCGCCCAACCCGCTCAGCGCGGGCTTCGACCCGATCGTCTCGAGCGCCACCTGGAACAGCATCGGCCCCCGCGTGGACGACGCCATGGCCTGGCTGGACGAGCGCGGCGCCAGCGGCGACGAGGACCCCTTCCTGTTGCTGGTCCACGGCTACGACACCCACGAGCCCTGGGAGGCCCCCCCGGTGATGTGGGACATGTACGATCCCGCGTACGAGGGCCTCTGGCACAGCGATCGGGTGCCCTTCCACGGCCGGATGCTCTCCCGTGGACCCGACGCCCCCGAGGCCCCCGACGAGGGCGAGCTCCCCGCCCCCCGCGACCTCGCGCACCTGGCGGCCGAGTACGACGCCACCGCCCGTCACGCCGACCTGCAGCTGGGTCGCCTGCTGGGGCACCTGAGTCGCCTGGGCCTGCTGGAAGAGATGATCGTGGTCGTGCTGGCCGACCACGGCACGGACCTCAACCCCTTCGGCAAAGACCACGAGCCCCACCCCCCCGGCGAGGCGCTGCTGCGGGTACCCTGGCTGCTGCGGCTCCCCTGCCCCGAGCAGGATGCCCAGCGCTGGGAGGGCGAAGTCTCGCTGGTGGACCTCGTGCCGAGCCTGCTGACCCTGCTGGAGATCCCGGTCCCAGCCGCCGCCGACGGGCAGGCGCTGTGGTCCCGACCCGCCGACACTCCCCTCTGCGACGCCCGCGTCGTGGGCCGCAGCGGTCCCCTGCTGGGCTTCAGCCACGGCCACGCGGCGGTGCGGGCACACCCCTGGATGCTCGAGGCCGCGCCCGACGACGGCAGCGGCGCCGAGCCCGTCCTGCGGGACCTGCGCAGCGGCCACCAGGCGCCGGCCGATCCCGAACGGGTCGCCGCGCTGCTGGCCACGCTGCCCCAGGGCTGGGAGGCCATGCTGGAAGGCACCCGCGGTCCCGCCGTCGCCCCGGTCCCCGAGGATCTGGTCGAGCAGATGCGAGACGCCGGCTACTGGCCCACGCCGGACCCCTCGACCCCTCGGGAGGGCACCCCGTGATCTGGTTCCTGCTCCTGGCCTGCGCCAGCCCCCCCGAGCCCGTGGCGCCGCCCGCGCCGCACCCGCCCCTGGACGTGCCCGATCCCTACGCCCTGCTGCTGACGGATCTCGACGCCGACGCCAGCGGCCGCATCGAGGCCGGGGAGCTCCCCGCCCACTTCGCGGAGCAGGTCATCACCGCGGGCGACCGCGACGGCGACGGCGGCATCGATCGACGCGAGCTCGAGGAATCCCTGCAGAGCTGGGGTCACCGCTCCGTGCTCCTCCACGGCCCCCAGGACCACTGAGGGCGGCGCGCCGGATCAACCGCCGGGGCTGGGCTCGCGTCCCCACAGGATCATGAGATCGCAGCAGGCGGGCCACGGCGTGCCGTGGGGGCGGGCGTCCACGCGCTCGAGCACCCGCCAGCCGTGCTCGCCGGGGTAGTCGGCGGCCATGGTCCAGCGGCGCCCGGGATCGTCCGGCACGTGCCGGGTGATGAGCCAGGGGGTCGCGCCGTCCTGGACGGGGGGCTGCTGGATGAGCTCCTGACAGCGCCTGAGGTCGTGGGGCAGAGGCTCTTCGATGACCGCGTCCACCGGCAGCAGGAAGCTGCGCACGGAGACATTGGCGCAGTCGATGACCGTGTCCCCTGGCGCGAGCCCGTCCACCAGGCCGTCGACCAGACGCAGCCGGGGGTCGGGGGACCACAGGGGCGTCTCCCCGGGGCCGGGGAGGTTCGGGCCCCGCAGGCGGGCGAGCTCGCTGGCGGGTACCGCGGGCCAGACCCACAGCAGCCAGGCCAGCGAGAGCCCCAAGGTCAGCGGCCCCACGGCCAGCCGGGCGCGGGGCCAGCGCAGTCCCGGCAACCCGAGCAGGCGGTACAGCGCCACGGGCACCAGGGCCGCGGCCGGGGCCGCGAGGTGCAGGACGTAGCGCACACCGTGGCTGATCCACAGCATGCTCACCAGGCCCCACAGGAACATCGCCAGCAAGGCACCCGCCGACGCCAGCACGCTGGCCACCAGGCTCCAGCGCGACCTCCGAGCCCACAGCGCGGGCAGCAAGGCCAGGGGCAGCAGCCAGAGGGTGCGGGCGTCGGGAAGGGCGGTGTGCACCGCCATGTGCTGGAGGTTGTCGTCGAGCATGGCCCGGGCGCAGTCGTTGGTCAGGGCGTCCAGGCTCATCTCCACAGCCTGCTCGTCGGCGCAGGCCTCCCTCAGGGGCTGCTCGAACAGCACGGTGTCGTCCATGCGGTCCAGGTTCTGGGCCCGCTGGCTCTCCACCTGCTCCGACAGGGGCAGCGGCTCGATGCCCCAGCCCTGCTTCAGCCAGTGATCGAGCCCCGCCGGGCCCGCCAGACCGAGGCCGAACGCCACGGGCAGCAGCAGCCACCAGCGGCGGCCCCGGGGCCATGACGGCAGCAGAGCCAGCAGCACGAAGCCCAGGCCCAGGGGCACCAGGGCCATGCCCTTGAGATCCACGGCCCAGGCGGCCGACGCCGCGAAGCCCGCCAGCAGCGCGAGGGGCCAGCGACGCCAGCGCGCGGCGCAGACCCCCAGCGCGACGGCCAGGCCCGCCAGGGCCCCGAACAGGGGGTAGGGGGTGACCAGCCGGGCGGCGAGGGCCACCGAGCCCATGCTGGCGGCGAACAGGGCCGCCGCGGCGCCCGCCCAGCTGTCGGCCAGGGCGCGGCCCAGCAGCCCCGCGGCCACCACGATGCCCACCGCGGAGCCCACGCCGAGCAGGGCGGAGGCCTCGAGGTAGGTGCCGTCGCCGGTCAGCGCGCCCACCAGGTAGGCGTGCAGGGGCTGGCGCCAGGTGGGGAAGCCGCCACCCTCGGTGGCCCGCCACAGGAAGTCCGCGGCGTCCACGTACTGCTCCCAGTCCACACCCTCCGGGTAGAACCAGCCGAGTCCCGGCCGCACAGCGATGATGATGGCGGCGATCAGCCCGAGCAGGAAGGGCGCCTCGAGCCCGAGGGCGCGCAGCGCTGTCCGCCAGCCGAACGGCGTGCGTGCTCTCATCGGCGGGGGCGCGGAGGGAGACATCCCCGCGATCCTAACGCCCGACTCACCCGGACCTCACCCCCGGGCGCCCGACGAGGTAGATGATCCCATGGAGATCCCAGCCTGGACGCGATCGCTGGCGGCGCTGCTGGACGCACCCCGTCCACCGGACGGCGAACCCGCCGGCGTGCGCGAGCGGCTCCTGGCGGAGCTCCCCCTGCTGCTGGGGCTGGTGGTGGGCTGGTACCTGCTGTGGCGCCTCGGGGCCGCCTTCGTGCCCATGGAGATCCCCGTGGGGCCCGACTGGCACCAGTACTTCATGGCCGCCTGGAAGCTCAGCGCCGGCGTGGTGGCCGACTACCCGGCCTTCCGCCTGCCGCCCTATCCGTGGCTGGTGGGCACCATCGGTGAAGGCGCGGGCTACGGCCCCGCGGCGCTGTTCCTGGCCTCCGGCTCGATGGCCGTGATCGTCGGCTGTGCCGGGCTCGCCGGCCGCACCCTGGCCGGGCCCTGGGCCGGGGGCGTGGCGGCCCTGTCGATCCCCCTGGTGGCCACCAACGCCGAGGCCGCCCGCTGGGCCTCCCAGTACCCGTTCTTCGGCGCGGTGATCGGGCTCGCCCTGTGCGCGGCGCTGTCGCTGGCTCGCTGGCCGCGCTGGTGGTGGGCCCTGGCGGCCGGCATCGGCGCGGGGCTGTCCTGGTCCGTGGACAACCGCGGCACGGTGGCGCTCATGGCCGGCGTGGCCCTGGCGGCCCTGGCCCTGACCCGGGCCCGCGGCTGGCGCACCCGCGCCCTGCTGGCGGTGCTCTTCGCGGCGGGCACCGGCGCCGGCCCCCTGCTCCAGCGCGCGCTGCAGCTGATCCCCCGTCCCAGCTCGAGCTGGCTGCTGCAGTTCCAGCGGGGTCAGTCCATGGGCGACATCCAGAACCTGCGGGTCGAGGGCCTGGTGGAGCTGTGCACGATGGGCTTCGTGGACGAGGCGGGCCTGCTGGACGCATGGCAGCACCCCTGCGGCCAGGCGCTGCTGCGGGACAACCTCACCGATCTCGGGCCCGAGCTCCCCGCGGGCTTGCTGGTGACAGGCCTGCTGCTGCCCCTGGCCCTGCTCCCGGGGCGGGACGGCTGGCGCGGCAGCGCTGCCGTAGTCCTGCTGCTGAGCCCCGTGCTCGCCGCGCTGCTGTTCTCGGCCAGCCTCATCGATCTGCCGCGCCGGTACTACGTACCCTTCGCGGTGCCCATCGCCCTCATCGCGCCGGTGGCCCTCGCCCGACTGGGTCGAACCCTGCCTGCGCCCTGGGGTCACCGCCTGGGCGCCCTCGGCTGCGCAGCCCTGGGGCTGTGGCTGCTGCTCTGGGGACCGCAGAGCCGCCCCGCCATCAGGCCGCTGCACGCCTACATGCAGATCGAGGCGGTGCAGGCGCGCCTGGCCCCGGCGATCCGGGGGCGCCTGGAGCCCGAGGACCTCCTCCTGGACTGCTCGTTCAACCTCAAGCTCCAGATCGCCCTGCTGCCCGACAACCACCACCCCGACCCCCACGCCCTGGGGGAAGCGCCGGACATGCGGCAGTGCGCCGCCTGGCTGGCCGAGCCCCCGACGGGCCCGGGCGCGCGCTGGCTGGTGACCGACGAAGCCTGGCCCTTCGCCAGCCCCGACACCGCGGGCTGGGAGGCCGTCAGCCAGGCCCACGACCACCACGGCACCCTGTGGCGCCGGGAGGATCAGGGCAGCAGCGCGAGGTGAGTGAGCAGCGCGTAGCCCTCCGCGCCGTCGCTGTGGACCACCAGCTCCAGGGGTCCAGCTGGGAGCGAGGTCCCCAGCTCGACGTGGTGCAGGCCGTCGACCCCGGGCTCCAGCTCGATGCTGTGCTGGCTCCCCGGCGCCCCGTCGGCGCGCAGGCCGATCCGCAGGGGCCAGGGCGCGGGGCCGAAGCCGCGCACCAGCAGCTCCAGCGTGCCGCCCCGCGCGTCGTCGTCGATCCCCGAGATCACGAGCCGGTCGCCGGGGTAGAGCCACAGGGCCCCGCACCAGCGATCCGCGGCGAGCCGGGCCTCGTAGCGGTGGTCGGAGCTGGGGGTCCCGTCGCTCGAGCTGAGCAGCACGCGGTCGCCCAGGTGGGTGTAGCGGCCCGCTCCGAGGCTCCCCACGAGCTGGGGGGCCACGTTGGGCTCGGGCAGGGGCTGACCGTCCTCGAAGACCCGCAGGGGTGAACAGCAGCTCCAGACCTCGTGCTCCAGGCAGTGCTGGTCCCCCAGGGGCAGCGGCGGCTGGACCGCGGCGCTGGCTCCACCGCCGGAGACGGGGGCGGGTCGCCCGAGGGCCACGCTCGGGGGCGCCCCCTCGAAGCGGCGAGGGCGCTCGAGCAGCCAGACCGGCTCGGCGTTCGTCAACGACGCGGGAGCATCGGGGATCAACCCCCGCTCCCCCAGGGCCACGGCCAGAGCCCGGGTCGTGCGGGTGGAGCCCATGGCGCTCATGTGGCGCTCGTCCTCCCAGGCGTCCGCCGGCAGGCTGTCGCTGCGCAGATCGAGGAAGACCGCGCCCAGCTCGGTGGCGAGGGCTCGCGAGCCCTGGACCAGGCCTGGCACCGCGACGGTGGCGCGCTCCTGGGCTTCGTCCCGCATGGGGGCCCAGGCCAGCACCAGGGTCGCCCCCATGGCCTCGGCCTCCGCCGCCAGCTCTGGCAGGAAGGTCTCGGCGGGCCCCGCGGGACGCCGCGTTTCGCCCGGCCGGGCCGCCGCCTGCACCGGGAGCACCGCCGACGGGACCTCCACCGCCCCCACGCTCCCTGTGAACACGCGATCCCAGGCCGCGTCGAGCACCGCGCGGCCGTGCTCCACCGGGCCCAGATCCGCGGGGCGCGCGTACAGCAACCCCACTGGCAGGGCTGCCGCACCCTGGAGCAGGGCCTCCCGCTGCCCGGCCGCCGCCTGGCGGGCCTGCAGCCAGCCCCCCGGGGCCGAGCCGCCGCCGAGCTTGGCCACCAGCTCGGGCTCGTGATCGCTCATCACCGGCGCCAGCAGCCGCACCCGCTCGTCGGGGCTTACGTCCCCCGCCAGCAGCTTGTCGATGCTCCCGTAGGCCACCAGCACAGCGGGCCGACAGCCCGCGCCGCGCACCAGGTTCTTGGCGACGGCGTACCAGGCCGGCGCGCTCGAGCCGTGCAGGGTCAGGGCGGCCACCGCCCCCCGGGGCAAGCCCAGGAAGGCCTCGAGCTCCCGGGGGTTGAGGTCGCTGCGGGTCTTGGAGTTGCCCAGCAGCACGACGCGGGCGTCGCTGCAGTCCTCCGCCAGGCTGTCCAGGTGGGGCGTGACCCGTCCGGGGGTGGGGCTCCCAGGCCACAGCGCCCACGCCGCCACCGCCAGCACCACCAAGGGTGCCAGCACCGCCACCAGGCGGGCGCGGGGATCAGAACTGGAAGTAGATGAAGTCATTCCCGCTCTCGCGCGCGAAGAACCAGATGGCGACCACCGCAACGGCCAGGCCGGTGGTCTGCAGGGGGAGGCGCCAGGGGCTGGCGGCGAGCCTGTCGCCGATGGTGCGCTGGGCGATCAGGGCCAGCACCAGGGGCGCGGCGCAGAGGGCCGTGACCCCCAGCAACGCCACGGCCACGACGGCCTGATGTCCCGGCTCGCTCCCGGCCGGCTCGGCGATGGCGCGCCCGACGACGTCGAGCTCCCGCTGCCGGAACAGCAGCCAGCCCACACAGCCGGTCAGGTACATGGCCACCACCGCAGGCACCCGGGTCCACCCCGGCCAGCTGGCCGCGCCCGGCACCAGGCGCCGCCAGGCCCGGTGCCCGACGAGCAGGGCCGCGTGGAAGGCGCCCCAGGCCACGAAGTTCCAGGACGCGCCGTGCCACAGCCCCGCCAGCAGCATGGTCGCCGCCGTGACCGCGGTGACCCGCCACCAGGGCCCCCGCGAGCCTCCCATGGGGATGTAGAGGTAGTCGCGGATCCAGGTGGAGAAGGAGACGTGCCAGCGGCGCCACAGCTCCCGGGGGTTGGCCGCCAGGTAGGGGTGCAGGAAGTTGGCCCGCAGCTCGAAGCCCAGCATCCTGGCCGTACCCCGGGCGATGTCGGTGTAGCCGGAGAAGTCCGCCAGGATCTGCAGGGAGAAGGCCACGCCACCGGTGAGCAGCAGCAGCAGCGAGGGGTGCTCCACCGCGAACGCGCGATCCACGAAGGGGGCGATGGTGTCGGCGATGCAGAGCTTCTTGACCGCACCCCAGACCGCCAGGCCCAGCCCCGAGCGCAGGCGCTCGAGCTCGAAGCGGCGGGGGTTGCGGACCTGGGGCAGCAGGTCCCCGGCCCGCTCCACCGGCCCCGCGACCAGCTGGCAGAACAGCCCGACATAGAGCGCGTAGTTCAGCAGATCCCGCTCGGGCTCGACGCGCCCCCGGTAGACGTCGATGCTGTAGCCCATGGTCTGGAAGGTGTAGAACGAGATGCCCACCGGCAGGAACAGCTCCACCACACCGACGCCGTGCTGCAGCCCCAGGGCGTCGAGCACCGCCACGACATTGGCCGTGAAGAAGCCCAGGTACTTGAAGGTGGCCAGCAGCCCCAGGTTGCCCGCCAGGCTCAGCAGCAGCAGCCGTCCGCGGGCTTGTGGCCAGCGCACCATGCCCTGGGCCACACCGTAGTCCAGCAGGGTGGAGCCCCACAGCAGCAGCAGGAACCAGGGGTGGACCCAGCCGTAGAAGACCGCCGAGGCCAGCAGCAGCCAGGCGTTCTGCAGCACCACACCCCGCCGGCCGGAGCCCAGCCGACCCAGCCCCCAGTAGGCCACCACGACGAGCGCGAAGAAGGCCAGGAAGCTGGACTGGACGAACGACATACAGGCTCAGGAGGCAGGGTGAGAGGGTAGCGCAGCGCCGGGCTTCAGCGCGAGCGGTAGACCCCCACGTGGTCGCGCAGGGCCCAGGCCGACACGCCCTCGGGCACCCGGTCCGGCCCCCAGGCCGCCAGCAGCTCCCAGCTCCCGGACCGGGCGAGGTCGGTGTGCCGCAGGGTGCCCTCGGCGCGGTACTCGTTGCGGTCCGAGACGATGATCAGCTCACCGGCGGGGGGCGGCTGCTCCAGCAGCGCGCGGCAGGAGGCGGTGGTGATGCTGGTGAAGCGGTCGTCCCAAGGCCGGCTGATCCACATGAGCACGGGGCCGCAGTCGTGGATCACGGGCTCGGGGCGATCCTCGAGCCACGCCGCGGTGCGGGCCAGGCTCAGGTAGAAGTCGTCGGCCCCCAGATCCTCGGGCATCGACTCGAGGGGGGCGGTGGTGAGGGCCCGGCCAGGTCGCAGCCAGGCGGCCGGTTGCTGCAGGTAGAGCCCCACCAGCCAGCACAGGCCGACGATGGCGGCCAGGGCGCCCCCGACGATGGGCCAGGGCCGACGACGGCCGCCCACCAGCCACCCCGCGAGCTGCTGCACGCCGCCGGCGCAGAGCAGGGCCACCGCCGGGAAGGCGTGGATCAGGTAGCGGGGGTTGTACTTGAAGCTGATGGGCCCCAGCAGTGAAGGCAGCACCGCCAGCAGCAGCAGCGCCGGGAGCCAACGCCGCCGGGTCCCGGGGGCCGCCGGCAGCAGCAGCGCCAACAAGCCCAGGGCCAGCAGCCCCAGCTGGGGCGCGAGCCGGGTGCCGAAGCTGCCCTTCACCCCCGTCATGTTGAAGCGCAGCCGGAAGTCCAGCGGCGGGATGGAGGTGTTCGGCTCGAGCCGGAAGAACGCCGGCTGGTGCTCGTCCCGGATCACCAGCCGGAGCACGTCGGCGTCGGGGGGGGCGGTGGCGCTGGCGAGGGAGGCCTCGAGGGCCCCGTTCTTCAGGGCCTCCGGCAGCAGATGGCTGACCGGGGACGGCCGGGCGGGGTCCATGCGCTGCACCTGATCCCAGGTCCAGCCCGGCATCTCCTGGTTGAGCTCCTCGCGCTGGTTCACGACCAGAGAACCGAAGGGCGTGTAGCGGACGGGGGGATCGAGGGCGACGATCAGCACGATGGCCAGGCCCGCGGCGATGCTGGGGCCCCGCCAGCCCCGCGCCGGCCGCCTCCACAGCTGCACCACCAGCACCCCGAACCAGATGGGCCCGAGCACCAGGGGGGACTTCTCCATGGTGGACGCCAGCAGCGCCGTGGCGAGCCCGAGCAGGGCCCAGGTCCACCAGCGCGGGCGCGCCAGCACCCAGGCCCCCGCCGCGAGGGTGGCGGTGACCACCGCGGCGAACAGGGCGTAGTTGGTGGTCTGCACCCCGTAGGTCCACAGCAGCGGGTCCAGGGCGACCCAGGCCGCGGCGCTGGCGCTGGCCCCCCCGCCGCACGCCCCCCGGCCCCGGGGGGAGGTGAGGGGCGCGCCGCCGGCGCAGCCCGCCCCCCCCCCCACCCCCCCCCCCGGGGGGGGGGCCCCGCCCATCAGGGCGCCGAGCCAGGCGCCGAGGCGGCCGTGCAGGATGTACTTGTCGGTGTTGTAGCGCTCCCAGTTGCCCCGGGCGGCCACCAGCATGTTCTCGAGGTAGCTCGGCGCGTCGGTGCCCAGCAGCGCCCCCTCCGGGTTCACCGAGCGGGAGAAGTGCAGCACCACCCAGGCCCCCGCCACGGCACAGGCGCCGAGCACCAGGCTGTCCACCCAGGTCCAGTCCCGGGCGGATGGCTCGGCGACGGGGCTGTCGGCGGTGGTCGCTGGTCCCCAGCGCTCCCAGGCCCGGCGACCCAGCCCGATGGCCGCGCCCGCGGCGATCAGGGCCCCGATGGGCCACCAGATCACCAGCCAGCTGGTCAGCGGCATGTCGTAGCCCGCCGGCAAGGCGGTCACGAAGCGCAGGCCCCACAGCAGCAACACCACCAGGATCGCCGGGGCCAGGTAGGGGCCGAGCAGCGCGCGAAGCTCGCGGGGGGCTGGGATGCGGGGAGCCATGGTGGGGAGCTGTGATCCTACCCCCTCCAACCGGCGACAGCACCCGGCGCCCCTCGGCGACGGGTGATATGCTCGCCCGGAGCCGAGGACCCATGCCAGACCCCTCCCAGCCCGCCCAGAAGCGCGGCCCGCTCGCCCTGCTGCAGCGCTACGGGAGCCTGGCGCTGAGCGTGCTGGTGGCGCTGTTCTTCGTGGTGATCCTCGGGATGCAGGACCGCTTCCCCTCCGCCGACGGACCGTTCATCCTGTTCGTGGGCAGCGACATCGGCCACAGCCTGGTCTCGCTCCGACCCTTCCAGGCGCTGCGCGACTTCGTGATGATCGCCACGCCCCACCCGCCTCTCGGGTACACGCCACTGGTGCTGCTGCTGCCGCTCCTGCCCCTCCGCGGCGCCATCGTGCTCGCCTCGGGCCTGGCCATCGGCCTGATCGTGGACGGCTTGATCCGCCTGGGCCGGCCCGCGCCGCCCTGGGCGTCGGTGTGCGTGGGCCTGCTGGGGCTCGGCTCCGCGCTGACCTGGTGGGCGGCGGACCACTACGGCTTCGACCTGGTGGCCACCGCCGCGGTGATCCAGGCCCTGTCATGGCTGCACGCCTCCAAGCTGCTGTCCCGCAAGCGGGCCGCCTGGGCGTTCGGGCTGTGGCTGGGGGTGGCCTTCATGGTCAAGTACACCGCCCCCCTCACCCTCTTCCTGCCGGTGGTGATCTACGGCGCCATCGCGCTGGTGAAGAACCCCAAGGGCCTGCTGCGGGCGGTGGGTGGCTGGGCCGTGGTGGCGCTGCCCTTCTACCTCTACAACGGTGCCCGGGTGCTGGACTACGCCGGGCTCACGGTCGCGCCCCCGGACACCCCGGGGGAGTTCTCCCAGGGCGTCACGATGGAGCAGCGCTTCAGCGGCGAGGAGCAGCTGAGCGCGCTGACCGCCCTCGAGGACGCCATGGGCCTGCCCGGGCTGCTGTTCGCCGCCGCCGTCGCGCTGCTGCTGCTGCGCCCGCTGCCCCTGCTGGCGGCGGTCTCGGGCTTCGCGCTGATGAGCAGCCTGAACGTGTGTGAAGGCCGCTACCTGCTGCCCATGACCTTCCTGCTGGCCATCGCGGCCCTGCCCCGGGCCCTGAACCAGGGGAAGATCTGGCTCCGGGTCCTCAAGTGGGCCGCGGTGGTCGTCGCCACCGGCCTGGGCGTGGCGTCGATGTACGGCTCCATCTCGGCCTACGCCCACCTCGACGCCGAGACCACCCCCACCCACCGCGGCATGATCCACGACGCCGACAGCCTGCTGAAGCTCGACAGCTGGCCCTACCCCGCCGAGCCCTTCATGCCGGTCTCGGGCAAGCCCAGGCAGTGGCAGGTCTCCGAGGTCAACCAGGCCGTCGCCGACCTGATCGACGAGGCCGAGCAGGTGCTGATCTCCGGGCAGTGCACCGGCTTCCCCGGGCTCGCTCCCTACGCCCTGCTGGGGATCAACGAGGGCAGCTACTTCGGCTGGGTCGAGCTGCACCTGGCCCACGGCCCCGAGAACGACTTCCTGGCCTCGAGCACCCTGCTGCCCGGCAGCACCGCCCGCTTCGCCTACATCGTGCACGGCCGGCGAGAAGCCTCGGTCGAGGCCGACTGGCTCGAGGCCCGGGCCCACCGCAGCATCCAGACCTTCGACCTGCCCCACGAGTGCGTGGGCCACCTCATCGAGCTCGAGCAGCCCTTCGCGGCCGAAGAGGGCGTGTACCTGTGGTCCTACCAGCCGGGTGAAGCCCGGGGGGGCGGACCCGGTGGACCCGGCGGACCCGGAGCACCCCCGCCGCCGCCCAACCCCTCGGGAGGCCCCCGTTGAGCGAGAGCTGGCTCGCACGGCACTGGCGGAGCGTGCTCGGCTTCGCCGTGGGCGCCATCTTCCTGGCCCTGGCCTTCTGGGGCGTGCCCCCGCGGGAGCTGCTGGACGCCGTGCTGCGCATGGACCCCTTCTGGCTGCTGCCCATGGCCGGGGCCTTCGTGGCCCAGGAGCTGCTGCGCTCGGTGCGCCAGCTGCTGCTGCTGCGCCCGGTGCTGCCCGATCTGACCTTCCGGCGCAGCACCTCGGTCATCTTCATCGGCTTCTTCTGTGTGCACACCTTCCCCCTGCGCCTCGGCGAGCTGGCCCGCCCCCTGATGCTGCGCCACAAGGAAGGCCTGCCCATGCCCACGGGCCTGGCCATGGTCGTGGCCCTGCGCTCCCTGGACCTGCTGGCGGCCCTGTGCATGCTGCTGCTGGTGCTGGTCACGGTGGACGTGCCCGCCACCATGCACGTGGGCAGCTCCGAGGTGGCGCTGGACGACATGCTGCACGGGCTGGGCTGGGGCCTGGTGCTGCCCGCGCTGGCCTTCACGCTGGGGCTGGCGTTCTTCGGCGCGCCCCTCGAGCGCCGGGTGGTGGCGCCAGTGCTTCGCGCCCTCGAGCGCACCGGCAACCCCCTGCTGGGCCGGGTCGCCCACATCGGCACCGGCCTGGTGGCCCGCTTCACCGAGGGCCTGTCGGGCCTGCGCGACGGTCGCGTGATGGTCGCCGCCCTGGCCCTGACCGCCGCGATCTGGGCCTCGGCCTGCGCCATGTACTGGATGACCGCCCAGGCCTTCGATCTCGGGCATCTCATCGGCTGGCCCGAGGCCCTGGGCGTCATGGTGGTCACCATGGTGGGCTCCATGCTGCCGGCCCCTCCGGGCATGGCCGGGGTGCAGGAGGCCTTCGGCCGCGGCGGGCTGGCGCTGTTCGGCGTCCGGGGTGGGGGCATGGACCCCATCGCGCTGGCCTACGCCATCATCGTCCACTGGTACCAGGTGCTGCTGCAGACCGTCGGCGCGTTGATCTTCATCCGCAGCGAGGGCCTGACCCCCAGGGCACTGCTGGCGATGGTGAGCCTGCGGGGGGAGCGGGACGAGGCTAGTCCGGACGCCTAGCCACCAGGGTGTACGAGTTCTCGGCGCGGTTGACGCCTTCCCAGCGCGCATCCCAGCCCAGCTCCTGGAACGCGGCGGTGAGCTCCCGCGGTCGCTGCAGCTCCATCTGACGCCGGTAGGCGATGGCGTACCAGCGGGCGTGGAAGCGCCCGAAGGGGCCGGGGGCCAGGGTGTTCACGATCAGGGTCCCGCCCGGCCGCAGCAGGGTCTGGGCCCGCTCGAGGCCGAGGCTGCGGCCGAAGAACTCCCAGCACCCGCAGCTGATGATGAGGTCGTAGGCGCCCTCTGCGTCGCGGAAGTCGCAGTGCTCGAAGCGCAGGTTGTCGGGGCCGCCCTTGCGCCGCGCCTCGGTGACGCGGTCCTCGGCGATGTCGATGCCCAGCACGTCCCAGCTGGGATGACGCTCGGCGATGACGCGGGCCAGCGGTCCGTCGCCGGAGCCCACGTCGAGCACCGAGGCGTGCTCGCGCTGGGGCAGGGCCCCGAGCACGGAGTCGTGGTTGTTGCGGCTCCACGCGCCGAAGGGCGGCAGGCGGAAGTGCGCTGCGTAGTAGGTCCGGAAGAAGATCGACATCTGCATGGGTGCATTCCGCCTTGGTGCCCGGCATGTACCGCCCTTTCGGGAGGGGGGCAATCCGCCCGCGGGGGGCCCGTGAGCCAGGATCAGCGCAGCACGCCCGGGTCGCAGGTCAGCTCGTACAGCGCCGCGTCGAAGCGGGCCTCGCACAGCAGGCGCCAGCAGGGGCCGAAACGCTCCGGGAAGCCCGCCGGGGGCGGCGCCTCGGCCCCGGCGAAGGCCTGGCCGCCGCCCTGCCGCTGCCAGGGGCGCCGCTCCAGCTCACCGCCCAGCTCGTCTCCCACCGTGGGCAGGCACATGGTCTGCACCTGATCAGCCGGAGCGTTGCGGTTCAGGGGCTCCCGGCCACCGCCGGGGATGTTGGCGGTCAGGGAGTCGTGGGTCCGCAACACCGCCACGGCCGGGGCGCGGTTGGTCTGCAGCTCGGCGCGACAGGCCGCCTCGTCCGAGCAGCGACGGTAGCCGCGCACCGCCGCGATGGCCGGGAACTGGTCGATGGCCGCGTAGTCGTAGACGACGACGTCGGCGGGCAGCTCCACGTCCACCCAGCGCATGGTCTGCCACTGGTGCAGATCCTCGCCCATCACCCAGGTCTCCACGCCCTCCATGGAGGTGGTCAGGTAGCTGTCGTCCACCCGCGAGTAGCCGCTCCCAGGCAGCACGATGGCGGCCAGGCCGGCCAGCACCGCCCCGCCCGGTCCGGCCACCAGGCCGATGCCGCACAGAGCGAACAGGGGCATGAACGCCGAGCTCATGTAGAAGTAGCGGTGCTCGTAGCGGACGCGCACCGTGGATGACGCCGACAACACCATCAGCGCGATCAGCGCCACCCCCACCCAGCGGGTGAGGTCCTTGGGCCGCCGCACCACCAGCAGCAGCGGCAACAGGGCCAGGGGCAGGAACCAGGTGGGGCCCGTGTTCGGGAAGACCAGGGGCAGGCTGGCGGTGGTCTCGACATCGTAGCGCTGGCCTTCCGGCGGGAAGACGTTGCGCTGGGCCCGGATCATCGACGGCACCATGGTGCGCCAGGCGCCCGGCTGGCCCACGTAGAAGCCGGTCTCGCGGTGCTCCTCGAGGGCGGCCTCGTCCATGTTGATGGGCGAGATGAGCAGGGTGTGCTCCAGGCTCACCACCGGCAGGCGGTAGCGCTCGAGCAGCATGTTCATGCCCGGCAGTGGCGCCCAGAGCATCAGCACCATGGCGACCCGGAGCCACCAGGCCCGATCCCGGCGCAGCAGGCTCAACACCGACCCCAGCCCGATCACCCCCAGCACGAAGGGGATGGCCGTGGGGCGGCAGGAGATGGCCACCGCACCGCAGACACCGATGAGGGGCGCGGTCCAGGCCCCACCCTTCTTGGACAGGTGCAGCAGGGCGCCGGACATGATGGCGAAGCAGGCGGTGACCAGGGGGTAGACGTTGTAGGAGTGGCCCACGTCGATGGTCAGCGGCTGGCGCAGCGCCAGCACCGCGCCGACGAAGCCCGCGGCCCGGCCAGCGAAGTAGCGCCCCGTCCAGTACAGGCCGATCACCGACAGCACCGTGACCACCATGCTCAACAGCGTGCCGGCCTGAGGCACCCAGCGGGCGTCGGGGGAGACCAGGGCGATGAGGAAGGAGTACCCCGGGTAGCGCTCCGGGTAGTAGAGCGAGTAGTCCCCCAGCTCGAAGGCCAGGGCCCCGGCGAGGTGTCCCTCGTAGTCGGGCCCGCAGGGCGCCCGCAGGGGGGTGATGAGGTTCCAGGCCCGCCACAGGGGGATGCCCACGGCCAGCACCGCCAGCAGGCTCAGGCCCAGGTCCAGCAGCCGGCCCTGCTTGGGGGTCAGCCCCCGGGTCATGAGCCCCCGGGCGGGGACGGCCCAGCGCTCGGGGAGCCGCTCGAGCAGCGGCTCTTTGACCCGCGGCCAGCCGAAGCGGGCGAAGGCCCAGCCGCCGACCACGCCGAGCCACGCGGCCACCTCCCAGCCGTGCAGCCAGGTCACGCGGGGTCCTCGAGCAGCGCCGCGGCCGCCCGCTCACCGGAGCGCATGGCCATGCCGGTGGTCGCCACCTGGGGGAAGGTGGTGTAGTTCCCGGCGAAGTACAGGTTTGTCGCTCCCGGACAGCGCACCGGCGGGGGCCGATAGCCGGGGTGGTAGAACGGCGTGTAGAAGGGGAAGCGGGTCAGGTGCGACCAGACCGGCTCGGGCCGCACGCCGGTGGCCGCCTGCAGCGCGTCGAGGCTGTCCTCGAGGATTCGCGCCCGATCGCGGCCCCACCATGCCGTGTCGGTGTCGGCGTGGCCGTGGGTGACCAGGTTGAGCACGTGCAGACCCGGCGGCGCCAGCGAGGCCTCGAGGCGATCCAGCTGGAAGACCACCCCGGCCGCATGGGCGGGCTCGAGCAGGTTGTTCCAGTAGTGGGTGGTGGGCACCGGGGGCCGCACCGCGACCACCAGCGACAGCAGCGAGCTCGAGCGGACACCCTCGAAGATGGGCGCGCCGAGGCCGGGCGCGATGGCCAGGAAGGCGTGGGGATGGACCGATGAGACCACCGCGTCGGCGGGAAGGCGCCCTCCGTCCGCAAGGCGCACCGCCTCTACGCGCTCGCCGTCGCGCTCCAGGCCGGCCGCGGCGATGCCGGTCAGGACCCGGACACCGAGGTCCTCGAGCTCCCGCCGGCTGGCCTCGATGAGCAGGTGGGTCCAGTTGGCACCCGGGATCGTGCCCAGGGTCGCCGACAGCTCCCGGGTGGAGATGCGACGCCGCAGGTAGGAGGCCGACAGCTCGGCGGTGCTGTGGCCGAAGCGCAGGGCCACCACCCGATCGAGGAAGTCGAGGCAGGCCGCGCTGCCGCCGATGCCCTCGAGCCAGGAGCGGCCGTCCTGCGCCGGGTCGGGCTCGCTGACGAAGGTCCGCAGCCCCAGCGCGATGAGGCCCAGCTTGGTGCGCCGCCGCAGGGGGAAGCGCAGCAGCCCGCGGGGGCTGGTGAGCTCGTGGGCCGAGCCCCCGATCCAGAAGGCCATGCGGTGCTTGGCCCAGACCACCCGTTCGGCGAGCCCGAGCTGCTCGAGGCGCTGCCACAGCGCCGTGTCGGACTCGAGGATGTGGTGGTAGCCCAGCGGATAGCGACGCCCGGCGCGCTCGAAGCTGCTGGCGAGCCCACCCAGCTCGGCCTCGGCCTCGAGCACGGTCACGTCGCGACCGGCGCGGGCCAGGGAGGCTGCAGCGGCCAGCCCCGACAACCCTCCACCGATGACGACGACGCTCATGCGGGGGGGCTCCGGAGGGTGGCTCGAGCGCGGGCCGGGGGCGGAGGTTGCCAGCCGATCCACGCGCGCTGAGGGGCGCTTCGCGTAACCCGCGATCCTGGGAAGTGCCGTGGCGTGGCCCGTGCTACCCTGCAGCGATGCACGCCCCCTCACCCACCATCGGCGTCGCCCCCGCCCCCCCTGGAGCCGTGCGCGAGGGGATGGCCCAGGCCCTCGAGGCCGTCGCCTGGCGCGCGCTGCTCGACGAGCACGAGCGGGTGCTGCTCAAGCCCAACCTGGGCTACGACCTGCCCTCCCGGGGCGCCTGCACCAGCCCCGTCGTGATCGCAGCGGCCGTAGACCTGCTCACAGAGCGCGGCCACGAGGTGGTCATCATCGAGGGCGATCAGGTGCTCGTCCGGGTGGAGCGAGCCGCCGAGCTGGCCGGTATCCCCGCCCTGTGCCGCCGACCCCGGGTCTCCTGGGTGAACCTCAGCCGGTCCCCCACGGTCACCCGGGGCCTCTCCGACGCCAGGGTGTTCCAGCAGATCGAGCTGCCCGCCGTGCTCGAGACCGGCCCCCTGATCACGCTGCCGGTCATGAAGACCCACGCCAAGTGCCAGGTCACCGGCGCGGTGAAGAACCAGTGGGGCCTGCTGCCCACCGACCGCCACCGCTACCACACCGTGCTGGACGACGCCCTGGCCGACCTCTACCGGCTCGTCCCTCCCCAGCTCTGCATCCTGGACGCCACCACAGCCATGGAGGGCGACGGCCCCAAGTCCGGCAGCCCGCGGCAGCTGGACCTGGTCTTCGCGGCCCGGGACGCCTTCCACCTGGACTGGCTCACCACCGGACTGATGGGCATCGACCCGCGGCAGGTCCCCTACCTCGACACCATCCGTCGGGACCTGGGCATCGACCAGCCCGCCCCCGCGCTGCAGGGCAGCGTGCCCCCCATCGCCCCCTTCCAGCCGGCCCAGCACAACATCGTCTCGCTGCTCGAGACCGCGCTGCGGGGCAGCCCCGTGCACGGCCTGGTGTTCCACAGCCCCCTGTTCACCGTCGCCTGCCGCAGCGCCCGGCTGTGGTACCAGGCGGGCAGCTGGTGGGAGCAGCGCCGCGGGCGCTGACGATCAGTCCGCCAGCTGCTGCAAGGCCCCTTGCAGCGCGCGCCCCTGGGTGCGCAGCGCATCGGCCGCGGCGCCATCGACGGGCAGCTCCCGCCGGGTCGGCTCGTGCTGGGGGCTGTCCCAGAGCACGCGCACCGCCGCGTCCCCATCGAAGTAGACCCGCAGCTCGTCCACGGGGGTGGCGTCCAGGCCGGTGCCGGAGATGTCCACACCCTGGGCGTAGGCGAAGACCAAGGCTCCCACCTCGTCGTACCAGAACGACACCGAGGCGGGCCCCACCGCTGGGAGCACCTTGCGCTTGACCACCCGGCGCAGGGCGAAGGGCTCGGCGTAGGGGTCGCGCTCGAAGTCGACCTCGGTCCCCCCCACCCAGTGCAGCTCGATCTCGGCGGGGTTCTGGCCACCGCCGATGGTGAGGGTGGTGGACCGCAGCCGCCCGGCCTCGACCTCGGCCTCCACGGCCTGGTAGACCGCGCGGACCTGCTCGACGCGGGCCTCGACCCCGTCAGCCGCGACGGTGACCGAGCTGGCAAAGACGAGGGGGATGAGCGCTGCTCGCATGGGGTGCCTCCGTGTGCCGAGGGGAGGATACCGCAGCGTCCGGCGGTGCGCGCCGATGTTAGGGGGCAGCCGCTCGGAGGACCTCCATGCCCACGCCCCCTCCCCTGCCCCAGGCCCTCAGGCTGCGCGCCGTCGTGCTGCGCGCCATGCGGGACTTCTTCCACGCCCGCGGCTTCATCGAGGTGGACGCGCCCCTGCTGCTGCCCGGCGCGCCCGTGGAGAGCTTCGTCGAGGTCTTCCCCGTCACCCTGAACACCCTCGAAGGCCCCCGCACCCGCTACCTGCCCCCCAGCCCGGAGGCCGCCCTCAAGCGCGCCCTGGCCGTGCTGCAGGCCGACTGCTTCGAGCTGGGCCACGCCTTCCGGGACGGCGAGGAAGAGGGGCACCAGCACCGGGCCCACTTCATCATGCCCGAGTGGTACCGCCTGAACAGCGACTACCGGGCCATCATGGACGACACCATCGCCCTGTACCGGGCCATCGCCACGGCCCTGGCGGAGCAGACCATCCACCCCCTGCCCCCGCCGCCGGTGGACTTCCTGGGGGACTGGGAGGTGATCACCGTCCCCGAAGCCCTGGCCCGCTACGCCGGGGTGGTCCTCGAGGGCGAGCACCACCTGCACCGCATCGCGGACGCCGTGCGCGAGCGCGGCCTGGGCACCGTACAGAGCTGGCAGGACGCCTTCTGCGTGCTGCTGGCCATGGAGGTCGAGCCCCACCTGGGCGCCTCGAAGCCCACCCTGCTCACCGACTACCCCGCCGGCCTGGCCATGCAGGCCCGCCCCAAGGACGACGCCCCCTGGCTGGCCGAGCAGTTCGAGGTCTGGGTGAAGGGCGTGGAGCTGGGCAACTCCTACTCGGAGATCACCGACGCGGATCTCCAGCGCCGGCGCTTCGCCGCCGAGAGCGCCCGCCTGCGGGCCATGGGCCGCACGCCCCCCGATCCCGACCCCGCCTACTTCGCCGCCCTCGAGCGGCTCCCCGAGCGCTGCGCCGGCGGCAGCATCGGGCTCGATCGCACGCTGATGTGCTTCCTCGGCGCCGATCACATCGACCAGGTGAGGTTGTGAGGACCACCTCCCTCACCACCACCGGGCTCTACCTCGAGCCCTGCACCCTCTGCTCCCTGGACTGCGCGCTCTGCTACACCGCTCACCGGGAGCAGCGGCTGTTGGACACAGACCTGATCCACCGCGCCGTCGAGCTCATGGTCACCGACCAGGAGACCCTCGGCATCTTCTGGTGCGGCCTGGGGGAGGTCTTCGAGGACGGGCGCTTCCCGGGCCTGCTCCATGGGCTCGACGCCCGCTGGCCCGACCGCCTGCTGCACGTGGTCCAGACCAACGGGCAGACCGACCGGGACCTGCCCGATCCCGCCAACAAGGTCGCCCTGGTCAGCCTGGACCTGCCCCGCCGCTTCCAGGAGCGCCACCGGGGCCGGGGAACCTGGGACCGCGCCGTGGCCTTCGCCGCCCGACACCTGGCCGCCGGGGGCCAGGGCGTGGGCATCAAGTGCCTGCTCACCCGCGCCACCCTGCCCGCGGTGCCGCGCTCCTTCCACGCCCTGCAGAAGGGCCTGTCGGTGCGCTCGGGCCTGACCATCCACGAGACCCGCCGCCGCAGCTGGCTCGAGCCCATCGTGCCCTTCCCACGCACAGACGTGGCCCAGCTGGACAACCCCGCCTTCGTTCCGAAGGGCGGCGGCGAGGACCCCGCGGCGCTGCTGGCCGCCATGGCCCGCCACCTGCCCGAGCACCACACCGAGCTCTCGGACCGCCCCCGCACCCTCGAGGTCTCGGTCACCGCCGCCGACGTGTTCAGCTGCTGCGAGGCCGTGGTCCCCATCGCCACCCTCGACGAGCTCCCAGCCCTCGACCGCGCCGCCCTGATCGCCCGCCTCGAGGCCGCCGCGCCAGCCTGCGAGACCTGCCCGCTGCGGGAGGTGTGCTAGTCCTCGTCGTCAGCACCCGTGTCCTCCCCCGTGTCCTCCGCCTCTTCACTGTCGTGGGGGCGCAGGTCGATCTGGCGGGGCTCACAGCCCAGCAGGGCCAAGGTCAACAGGATGGTGAAGGCGCGCATGGGAGACTCCGGTCCGACAACCTACGCCGCTTGGTCCCCCGCGTCTCCCCCCGGGGTTTGACGCTGAACGCGGGCGGTGTGAAGGTTTCGGCATGGACGCTCGAACACCTCCCTCTCTCTTCGGCCGCGGCGCCCTCATCGCGCTGCTGCTCGCCGTCCCCCTGCAGACCAGCTGCGTGAAGAAGGTCGCCATGAACTCCCTGGCCGACGCCCTGTCGTCGTCGTCCAGCTCGTCCTTCGCTCAGGACGAGGATCTGGCGCTTGTGGGGGACGCGATCCCCTTCGCGCTCAAGACCATGGAGTCCCTGCACGAGTCGGTCCCCGACCACCGGGGCCTCGAGCTGGCGCTGGTCTCCGGCTTCACCCAGTACGGCATGGTCTGGGTGCAGTGGCCGGCCGAGCAGCTCAAGTACAGCGACTTCCGCGCCTACCAGGCCGGCCTCGAGCGGGCCCGGAAGCTCTTCCTCCGTGCGCGGGGCTACGGTCTCGAGGGCATGGATGGAGCCCACCCGGGGTTCTCGGAGCGAATCTTCGAGGATCCGGAGGCCGCCCTGGCGTCCACCACCACCGACGACATCCCCATGATGTACTGGACCGGCGCGGCCTGGTTGGCGGCCATCTCGAACTCCCGGGAGCACCCCGAGCTCATCGGCCAGCTGCCCACCGCCGCCGCCCTGCTGCAGCGCTGCCTCGAGCTGGACGAGAGCTGGGATCGCGGCGCCATCCACGAGATGATGATCAGCGTGGAGCCGTCCCTGCCCGTCCCCGGCGGCGCCGAGCGCTCCGTCGAGCACTACGAGCGCGCCCTCGAGCTCAACGGCGGGGCCAAGGCCGGGACCCACGTCTCCCTGGCCACCGCCATCACCATCGACACCCAGGATCGCGAGCGCTTCACCGAGCTGCTCGAGGCCGCCCTGGCGGTGGATCTCGAGGCCAGCCCGCCCGATCGCCTGGCCAACGAGTACGCCCAGCAGCAGGCCCGCTTCCTGTTAGACCACATCGACGATCTGTTCATCTAGTGCCCGTCCCGCCCCCGAGCCGCTCCGGAGTCTCCATGACCCGCCCCACCGCCCGCAGCCCCTTCGCCTTCCTGGCGCGCGCGCTGCTGGTGTTCGCCGTCGGCCTGCTCATCGCTCCCGCCGCCTTCGCCCAGACCATCACGGTCAAGCTGGCCACCCTCGCTCCCGAAGGCACCACCTGGTACAACGGCCTGCGCCAGATCGGCGACAGGTGGTCCGAGATCTCCGGGGGCAAGGTCCAGCTCAAGATCTACGCCGGGGGCGTCGCGGGCAACGAGGGCACCGCGGTCCGCAAGATGCGCATCGGCCAGCTGCACGCCGCGGGCCTCACCAACCTGGGCCTGCTGGACATCGACCCGGGTCCCCAGGTCATCAACACCCCGATGCTCATCCGCACCTACGACGAGCTGGACTGCACCCTCGAGGCCATCAGCCCCACACTGGAGCAGCGCCTCAGGGACAAGGGCTTCGTGCTGCTGTCCTGGTCGGACGCGGGCTGGTCCCACTACTTCAACCGTGAGCCGGCCTACACCATCGCCGATGCCGCGAAGTACAAGGTCTGGGCTTGGGAGGGAGACCCCGCCGCGGTCATCGGCTTCCGCAAGCTGGGGCTCAACCCCGTGGTGGTCCAGAGCGTCGAGGTGATCCCCTCCCTGCAGTCGGGGCTGATCGACGGCTTCTTCTCCACCCCCCTGGCCGCGCTCTCCCTGCAATGGTTCGCCCTGGCGCCCAACATGCTGTCGGTGCCCTACGCCCCGCTCACCGGGGCCACGGTGATCACGGAAGACGCCTGGAACGCCATCCCCGCCGAGTACCACGAGCCCTTCATGGCCGCCGCCCGGGAAGTGGGCGCGTCCTTGAAGGCCGAGATCCGACGCCAGGACTCCGCCGCCATCAAGGTGATGGAGAAGTACGGGCTCACCGTGGTCGAGGCCGACGCGGCCACCACCCAGCAGTGGACCGACAAGGCCGTCAGCCTCTACCCCTACTTCCGCGAGGAGATCGTCCCGACCGACGTCTTCGACCTCGCCCAGGCGTCCGTCGAGGCCTGCCGCAGCAGATAGCGTCACAGCCCGCAGCCAGCAGCGCCCGGAGCCCGGAGCCCGGAGCCCTGTTAGGGGACTGGCCCCGCATTCACGCTGGTCCCCGCTGATGAGCACGGACATCCAGGAGCTCGCCTCCAACGCACCGCGGCTGCCCCGCTGGCAGCAACGGCTGCTGCAGGTGGAGCACGGCTTCACCACCCTGATCCTCACGGCGATGGTGGTGCTCACGGTCATCGGTGCCGTCGTGCGCCTCGTGTCGGGCGAGAGCCTCGCGGGCCTCGGGCTGTGGACCCAGAGCCTCAACCTGTGGCTGGCCTTCGCCGGCGCCCTGATCGCCACCCGGGTGGGCAAGCACCTGGCCCTCTCCACCGGCGAGCTGCTCAAGCTGTCGGACCGAGCGCGCTTCTGGGCCCAGGGCTTCACCAGCGCGGTGGCCACCGCGGTCACCGGCCTGCTGGCCTACGCCTCCGCACACCTGGTCTGGGCCGAGAGCCACGGGGGGGTCGCCCTCCCCGGCGGGATCCCGATGTGGGTCGTGCAGTGCATCATGCCCGCGGGCTTCGTGTTCATGGCGCTCCGCCTCGCGTGGCACGGCAACCGCGGCTGGAAGGGCCGCACGGTCTCGCTCCTGGCCATCGGCCTGGCCATGGCGCTGGCCCTGGTCCCCGTGGGCGAGCGCGAGCCCCTGGTCTGGGCCGGCTCCGGCGTGCTGCTGCTGGCCATCGCCCTGGGCGCCCCGCTCTTCACCGGCATGGGCGGCATCGCCATGCTGCTGTTCTTCGGCGCCCCCCTGCCGGTGCCCATCTCGGCCGTCCCCGCCGAGACCTACCGCATCGTCGCCGACCCCACCCTGCCCACCCTGCCCATGTTCACCCTGGCCGGCTACCTGATGGCCGAGGGGGGCGCGTCCAAGCGCCTGGTGGGCCTGTTCAAGTCCTGGGTCGGCTGGTTCCCCGGAGGCACCGCCGCGGCCGCGATCCTGGTCTGCGCCTTCTTCACGACCTTCACCGGGGCATCGGGCGTCACCATCCTGGCCCTGGGCGGCCTGCTGCTGCCCATCCTCTTGAAGGCCGGCTACACCGAGAAGTTCTCCATCGGCCTGCTCGCCGCCGCCGGCAGCATCGGGCTGCTCTTCCCGCCCTCCCTGCCGGTCATCCTCTACGGCGTGGCCGCCCGCGAGCCCATCGACGAGCTCTACCTGGCGGGCCTCGGCCCGGGGCTGCTGCTGGTGGGGCTGCTGCTGGGCCTGTCCCTGTTCCAGGGCCTGCGGGCGGGCAGCAAGCGCGAGAGCCCCGACTTCGGCGAGATGGGCCGCACCCTGTGGGCCGCCAAGTGGGAGATCATGATGCCGGTGCTGGTCATCGGCGGCATCTTCGGCGGCGTGCTCACCATCGTCGAAGCCGCCGCCCTGACCGCGGCCTGGGCCTTCATCATCGAGGTCGTCATCCACCGGGACCTGCACATTGTCCGCGACGTGCCCCGGGTCTTCGTGGAGTGCGCCACCGTCATCGGCGGCGTGATGATCATCCTGGGCGTGGCCCTGGGCTTCACCAGCTACCTGGTGGACGCCGAGATCCCGAACCAGCTGGCCACCTGGGTCAACGCCCACGTCGCCAACAAGCTGATGTTCATCCTGCTGCTGAACCTGTTCCTGCTGGTGGTCGGCTGCCTGATGGACATCTACAGCGCCATCATGGTGGTGGTGCCCCTGATCGTGCCCATCGGCGCGGCCTTCGGCATCAACCCGATGCACCTGGGCATCCTCTTCCTGGCCAACCTCGAGCTGGGCTACCTCACCCCGCCGGTGGGGATGAACCTGTTCCTGGCCAGCTTCCGCTTCGACAAGCCCCTGACCGCCGTCTACCGCATGGCCCTGCCCTTCCTGGCCGTGCTCACCATCGGCGTGCTGCTCATCGCCTACGTGCCCCCCCTGACCACCTGGCCGCAGAACTTCCAGGAGCAGGACACCGGCCCCACCATCGAAGAGATCTGGGAACAAGAGGTCAACCGCGGCACCATCGGCGGCGACCCGGTGGTCGAGCCCGGCACCACGCCGGCGCTGCCCCTGGGCAACATCGACCTGCTGGGAGAGCTGAACGCCGAGCTCGAGGGCGAGGACGGCGGCGACGAGGGCGAGGACGAGGGCGAGAACGAGGGCGAGAACGAGGGCGAGCCCGCGCAGCCCGGGCAGCTCGTGATCCCCGACGGCGTCGATCTGATGCAGGAGCTGATGAACGAGGTCGAGGCCACCGAAGACGGATCCTCGACACCGAACTGACACCGAGGGTGATCAGAACCGCGTGCTGACGCTACAGTAGACGGTAGACCCGATCTCCAAGGCGCGCCATGCCCCGACTCCACGCTCTGCTGCTGCCCGCTGCCCTGCTCCTGGTCTCCTGCGGCGACAAGGACACCGACGACTCCTCCCCGGAGACCGAGGACAGCACCCCCACCGACGACACCCAGGACACCGACACCAACGAGGTGACCCTGGACGGCGCCTGCCCGGACCTGACCCGGCTCGGCCGCTTCATCGTCGCCTCCACCGCCCACTACGCCTACGCCACGGGATCGGCGCTGGACGGCATCGTGCCCGTGAACGTCTACCAGCCGGTGGCGACCGAGGGCGAGTGCACCCTGCTGCAGCGGGACAACCCCTTCTGCGATCCCCCCTGCGCCGCCGACGAGACCTGCGACTTCGACGGGGAGTGCATCCCCTACCCCACCTCCCAGGACCTGGGCGTGGTCACCATCGACGGCCTCACCCAGCCGGTGTCCATGGAGGCCGTCTCCCCCGGCTACACCTACTACGACACCACCCTGCCCAACCCGCCCTGGGAGCCGGGCGCCGTGCTCACCATGCGGACCAGCGGCGGCTACTACGATCCCGTCACCCTCCACTCGGTGGCCCCCCAGGACTTCAGCGCCGACGATGTCGCCTGGAACCTGGTGCAGGGCGAGCCCCTCCCCATCAGCTGGGACCCACCCAGCGGCGAGGTGAGCTCCCGTGTGCGCATCACCCTGAACGTGGACCTGCACGGCATCACCCCGGCCCTGTTCGAGTGCTGGTTCGAGGACGACGGCGAGGGCGAGATCCCCGCCGACCTGCTCGAGCAGTTCCTGAACCTGGGCATCACCGGCTTCCCCGAGGGCAGCTTCGCCCGCGTCACCGCCGATCAGGCCGCCGTCGGGGACGCCATGTGCATGGACCTCTGGACCAGCGTCGAGCTGGTGCCGGAGCTGTCGGTGGACGGCTACACGCCGTGCACCCGTGACGAAGACTGCCCCGAGGGCATGGAGTGCAACGAGGAGCTCGAACGATGCGAGTGACCACCATCCTGCTGACCACCGTCCCGCTCCTGCTGGCGCTGCGCTGCACGCCCCCGACCATCCAGGAGAAGCCCACCCCGCCCACCGACGACACCGACCTCCAGCCGGACCCCGCCCCGGACCCCGACGCCGCCACGGACCCCGACACCCACGCCGACGCCGACGGTGGCACCGCCGCCGACACGGACGCCGACACCGACGACACCGGCATGGTCGCCTACGACTGCGACAACCTGCCGTCGGGCATGGTCGAGGAGACCACCATCGAGTGGGGCCGCGGCTACCACGACGTGGTCTTCGACAACGACGGCAACCTCATCGGCATGGACCAGACCGGCAACCTGATGCGCGCCACCGTCGACGGCGACCTGCAGCTGTGGATCCCCAACATCCGCAGCAGCGAGGGCATGGACCGCATGCCCGACGGCTCCATCGTCTACGGCAGCTGGGACGGCGGCGTCACCAAGATCACCCCCGACGGCGGCCGGGAGACCCTGGTGCCCAACGCCGGAGACATCCACGGCGTCACCGTGGGACCCGACCACAAGGTCTACTACGCCAACACCGGCGTCTCCCGCTACGATCCCGTGACCGGCCTGGTCGAGGAGCTGCTGCCCCGCAACGCCCAGCGCGGCTACCGCCACCTGATCTTCAGCCTCGACAGCACCCAGATGTACATCGCCACCCTGGCCCGAGGGGACGTGTGGGTGATGGACCTCGACGAAGACCTGATGCCCGCCAGCGAGCCCAGGGTCTTCGCCACCGACGTCGGCGGCTCCTGGGGCGGCTGGCACGACGGCATCGGCATCGACGCCTGCGGCAACCTCTACGTGCCCGAGTACTACTCCGGCTCCCTGTACCGCATCGACCAGGCGGGCACCGTCGAGCGCATCGGCCGCGAGAACGGCGGCATGAACTACGGCCACGGCCTGGACTGGGGCAACGGCAACGGCTGGCGCGAGGCCGCCCTGTACCTGCCCCTGCCCTACAACCAGAACAAGGTGAAGGTGGTGGAGCTCGGGGTGCCCTCGGGGCATCTGGTCAGGACGTGGAACGGGGAACCGGTCGAGCCCTGGTAGCCCCTCCTGAGCTATGATCCCGGCCTCCTGAACGGCCGGAGTTCGCCATGACCACCCGCGAGATGGGCACCTTCCAGATGCTCTGGGACTGCCCCGCCTGCGACACCCCCAAGCTGCTGGGGCTCGACCACCGCTACTGTCCGAACTGCGGCTTCCCCCAGGACCCCGACAAGCGCTACTTCCCGCCCGAGGGCGAGGAGATCGCCGTGGCCGACCACGTCTACCAGGGCGTGGACTGGCAGTGCCCCGGCTGCGACACCCCCAACGCCGCCAAGGCCGCCTTCTGCGTCTCCTGCGGCTCCCCCAAGGAAGGCGACGCCAAGGACGTGAGCCTGAAGGACGAGCGGCCGCCGCCGCCTCCGAAGCCGGCCGCGCCGCCCAAGAAGAGCAAGAAGGGCTGCCTGTTCCTGGGCTGCGGCGGGCTGCTGGTCGTCGGGCTGGTCTTCGCCCTGGTGGCCATCTTCTGGACCAAGGACGTGGCCCTGACCGTCAGCGGCCACAGCTGGGAGCGCAGCATCGAGATCGAGAAGTACCAGGCCGTGAGCAAGTCCAGCTGGTGCGACTCCATGCCGAGCAAGGCCTACTCCGTCAGCCGCAGCCGCGAGGTGCGGGAGCACAAGCAAGTGGCCGATGGCGAGACCTGCACGACCAAGAACGTCGACAAGGGTGACGGGACGTTCGAGAAGGTCGAGGAGTGCAAGACCAAGTACCGCGAGGAGCCCGTGTACGACGACAAGTGCTCCTACAAGCTGGATGAGTGGAGCACCGATCGGATCAAGATGGCCTCCGGGAGCGGCATCAGCCCGACGCCCTCATGGCCTGAGGTGGGGTCCCTGCGTTCAGGGTCGGGGCTCGGCGCCGAACGGCAGGGCGCCAAGAAGGAGAGCTACACGGTCATCTACACGGACGCCGACGGTGAGCCCCACGAGTGCAGCTTCCCGCAGGCCAAGTGGGAGGGCACCACAGCCGGCTCCACCTGGAGCGCCGAGGCGGGGGTGATGTTCTCGAACCTGGATTGTGACAGCTTGAGCGCACGCTGACCCCATCCCCTCTCCCCACAAGCCTCGAAACCCATGGGAGGACTTCATGTCCTCCCGCACACCATCCCAGCCCGCCGACCCAGAAGCCACCGTGGCTGGCGCCAGGACGACTGCAACCTACGACCCTGCGGCGCAGGGTGGCCACTTGCAGGCGCCCCCCGGCGCCAAAACGCCTGCAACCCACGACCCTGCGGCGCAGGGCTGCCACATGCAGGCGGTCCCGGGCACCAAAACGCCTACAACCCAAGACCCTGCAGCGCAGGGCGGCCACTTGCAGGCGGTTTCGGCCTCCTTCGCTCCCAACCACGCCGTGCCGGTGCTACCCTACGGCCACAATGCGCTCGGCCCGAGCGGAGGGGACGTGGACATGAGGACGACGACGCTGTGGCTGATCCTGCTGCCCTGCCTGGGCTGCGGCAAGGACGAACCCGAAGACACCGACGCGTCCCCTCCCACCGACGACTCGGACACCGACACCGACACCGACGCCGATACCGACGCCGACACCGACGCCGACTCCGACACGGACGCCGACATCGCCTGCCCCGCAGGGGACTTCCGGATCCGGGTCGATGGCTGGACCGAGCTGCTCGATGACTTCGCCACCGACGCGCTGTTCGTCATCGATCTGGACAACGACGGGGACCTCGACGTCCTGCGACTCGCGGACAGCAGCCTCCAGGTCCTGATGGGCGCCGGCGACCTGATGATCGAGCCCACCGAGCCCATCGACCTGGGCCTCGTCCCCAGGGTCGCCGTGACCGCCGATCTCGACGCCGATGGGGATCCCGACCTCGCGTTGCTGGACGGCGACGGCTGGATCTGGCGGGCACTCAACGACGGCGCCGGGGGCTTCAGCGCCCCGAGCCTGCTGCACCACAGCGCCTGCACCGCCCCCCACGACATGGGCGCAGGGGATCTCGACGGCGACGGGCAGGCCGATCTGGCGATCGCCTGCGACGGGGACCGCTGGGTCACCCTCCTGGCGGGCGACCCGGCCTGGCAGCTCACGATCCAGGAGCTGTCGCCGGCCTTCGACCGGCTGGCGCTAGGCGATGTGGACGGTGACGGCGACCTGGACGCGATCCTCGGTGGACAGCGGGAGGGGGAAGGTCACCTGCTGCGCAACGACGGCGCCTCCTCGTTCTCGCGCGAGACCTTCGATCTCGACCGGCAGAGCAGCCTCCTGGCCCTGGGGGACCACGACGGGGACGGCGACCTGGATCTCGTGGTGTCCGACGCGACAGAGGCGGATCTGACCTGGCACCGCAACGACGGCGGTGACGGGTTCACCGCCCACGAGATGTGGTTCTGGTACGACACCTACGATCCGCAGGCGTACATCGCCGACACCCTGCACTGCGAGGATCTCGACGGGGACGGCGCCGACGAGATCGTGGTCTTGGATGGCGGCACGTCCTGGATCTGGTGGGGCACCACGCGGGGGCCGGTGCGCAAGGACCTGGTCACCGGGGTCGCCTGGCTGCGACCGGCCGCGGAGGCTCTCATGGCCGACATGGACGGCGACGGCACGCCCGACGCCGTGATCGGAAACGACGACGGCTGGTTGAACATCCGACGAGGCGACGGCGACGGTGGCTTCACCATGCCCTCCGCCATCGACGAGGAACACAGCAGCGCCACGACCTGGGCCGAGGTGGACCTCGACGGCGACGGCACGCTGGACGTCGTGGCGCTGATGGGCTGCTCCGTCACCTTCTGGATCCACCAGCCCCACACCACCACCTTCGAGCTCCGGGACAGCTGGACCCACCCCACCTTCGAGGGCTGCTACGGCTCCCTCGAGCTCCTGCAAGTGGGAGACCTCGACGGTGACGGGGACCCGGACGTGATGACGGGGGCCGCGTACGATGACGACGACCTGCGCGTGCTGTTCACCGACGGCAGCGGCCGTGTCGAGCGGGAGGAGATCACCGACGTCGGCCTCTCCCGCCGCCAGCGGGGGCTCGCCCTGGGCGATGTGGACGGTGACGGCGATCTGGACGCCGTGATGGACACGGGCAGCGACGACATCTTCGCGATCCTGATCAACGACGGGGTCGGGGGGTTCTCCCGTCAGCACGACGTCGAGCTGGACAACGCGGGGCTGCTGTTCCTCCTCGAGGACTTCGACGTCGATGGCGCCCTCGACCTCATGGTACTCCGGGGCAGCGGCTCCCAGGTGTCCCTCGCGCTGGGGAACGGCGACGGGACCTTCGCCGAGGCGACCACGGTCAACATGGGTGTGCAGATGTCAGAGGTGGTGGTCGCGGACCTGGACGAGGACGGGCTCCCCGACTTGCTCGCCACAAGCAGCCTGGTGGGGGACACCCTCGGCCACGTCCACAACGACGGCGCGGGCCAGTTCAGCTCCGCACCGCTCACCCTCTCACCAGAGCCCCCGGAGCCCAGCATGGTCCACGTCGACGACCTGGACGGCGACGGCCACCCCGACCTGTTCGTGCGGGCCGACTACGATGACGGCGACGAGGGCTGGGGCTGGTACCTGCCCGACGGCAGCGGTGGCTGGGTGAGCCAGGGCGTCTTCCAAACACCAGGTCGGACGTCCTACGAGGTCCCCCTCTCCATCGGCCACCTGAACAGTGACGACGCCAAGGATGTCCTGATCTCCATGCGGAGTGGCACCCTGGCCGAGGTCGCGCTCTACAACGAGTGTGATTGACCGTCCCGGCCGCCTACCCGAGCGCCAGGGCTACATCCCCCGACACCGATGCCCCGCCGGCGCACCCTCGAGCCGCAGCCCCTGCTGGCGCCACACCACGGGCACTTCATCCCACAGCCCCTGCATCAGCGTGCAGTAGGGCTCGTCGAGCACCCCCAGCTCCCAGGCCAGGTGGTCGCCCATCTCGGTGGCCGCCATGACGGTTGAACCCTGGGCCGCCAGGTGGACCACGGGGCCGTAGAGCTGGGCATCGACGAGCACGGTGCCGCGGTCGGTGGACCACAGGCCCACGGTGCCGTCGCCGAAGCCCGCCAGGAGCAGGTCCTCGGAGATGGGGAGCATGGCGGTGACCGGGTAGCTGGGCACGTCCTCGAGCAGCATGCCCACGGGCCGGCTCGAGGTCCGGGGGAGCTGCATCACGCCGCCGTCCTCGAGGCCCAGGAACAGGTCCTGACCCCACTGGGCCAGGGCCACCACCTCGTCCTCGAGGGGCAGCAGCCAGGTGGCCTCGAGGCCCGGGGTGGTGAAGGACCGCACCGCACCGCCCGCCGCCACGAGCAGCTCTCCGTCGCCGCGGCCGATGACGGTGGCGTCGTCGCGCACCTGCCGGCTCTCGCCGTCGGCGCCCAGCCAGAGCAGACCGCCGCCCTGGGCCCGCAGCGCACAGCCGTGGTCCATGGCCAGCAGCTGCGCGGCCCGGGGCTCCTGGGACTGGGCCTGCAGCTCGCCCGAGCCCAGGGCCCAGCGCTGGACCAGGCCGTCCCAGGTCTGCAGGCACAGGGCCTGGCCGTCGGGGGACTGGTCCGCCTGCCAGACCTCGCCCGCCAGCAGGCGGGGTGACCACTCGAGCACGTCGCCGATGTCCGACTCGAGGGGGGTCCAGCCGTCCTCGCGCAGCAACGCCGCGGGCTGGTGCGCGAGCAGGGCCGACCAGCGCTGGGGCCGCGCCCGGGCCAGGTCCCAGACCTGCACGGTGCCGTCCTCGGCGGTGGTCGCCGCCCGCTCGCCGGCGGGGTCGAAGCGGACGGCGTTGGCGGCCACCCGGTGACGGCCCAGCAGGGTCCGGCTGCCGTCCAGCCCCACCAGCCACACGGTGCCGTCCGCGCAGGTCACCCCCAGGCGCCGGCCGTCGGGGGTGAAGCTGACCGAGAAGGGGTCCGCCTCGAAGCGGGCGAGCACCTGGCCGGTGCGGGCTCGCAGGCTCCACAGCCGCAGCCGCCGATCCGCGCCCACCGAGGCCACCCGCCGGCCGTCGGGGCTGATGGCGGCGTCCACGGCTCGCCCGGAGTGCCCGGGCAGCTCTGCCCGCAGCTTGCCGGACTCCACGTCCCACAGCCGCACGGGGCCGTCGCTGCCCGCCGCCACCGCCAGCCGCCCCCCCGCACCGAAGCGCCCCTGCAGGGCGACGGGGGCGTTGCCGGAGAGGCCGCGGATGGGCGCGCCGCTGTCCAGCTCCCAGGCGTGCAAGCCGCCCTCGGCGTCCAGGGCGTGCAGCTGGCTGTCGCCGCGCTCGAAGCGCAGGGCCAGCACGGTGGAGTCATCGGCCTGCAGCATGCGCAGCACGCGGCCCGAGGGGGCCTCGAGCAGCCAGACGGAGCCGTCGTTCCCCGACAGGGCCAGCAGCTCCCCGTCGCTCGAGGACGCCAGGGTCATGATCTCGGGAACCGGGGCCGCCATGCGGGCCACGGGTTCGCCGTTGCGGGCGTCCCAGCTGTGCACCACACCCTGGGTGTCGCCGGTGAAGAGCAGGTCCCCGCCGCCGTCGAAGCCCAGGGCCAGCACATCGGCCTGGTGGCCGGTGGCCCCGGAGAGCTTGTCGAGGTGCTCGAGGTTCCACAGCCGGATCTCTTCGTCGCGCCCGCCCGAGACCAACATGGTCCCCTGCGGCCCGAAGGACAGGTCGTTGACCCAGTTGCTGTGGCCCCGGAGCACGTGGCTGCGGCCGCCGCCCTCGAGCTCCCACAGGCGGATGGTCTCATCCTGGCTGGCGGTGGCCAGCAGGCGACCGGAGGGGTCGAAGCGCACGGCGGTGACCCCGGCGGCGTGGCCGGGCAGCTCCCGCAGAGGCACCATGCTGTGGGCGTCGATGATGCGGACGTTGTGACCGGGGCCCGCATCCGCGAGCAGGTCGCCGCTGGGGTGGAAGGCGACGCCGCCCTCGAACTCCGACGACTCGTGCTCCGCTACCTGGCCGATGAGCTGCCCGTCGGGCACGGACCACATGCGGATGAAGCCGTCCTTGCTGGCCGACACCAGCCGCAGCCCGTCCGGTGAGAAGACCAGGTCGGTGACCCGGGCGTCGTGGGCGATCCAGGCGCCCAGGTGCTCCGCCCGCACCGGGTCCCACAGGGCGATCTCGCCGCGGGCGTCGGCGCTGGCGAGCACGCCGCCGTCAGGGCTGAACGCCAGGCTGCGCAGGGCGGCGTCGTGCTCGCCCAAGGAGGCGGCGCGCCCGCGGGCGGCGTCCCACAGCAGCAGGGTGCCGTCCATGCTGCCCGAGGCCAGCTGGGCGCCGTCGGGGGACCAGGCCAGGGCCGGGACCTTGTCGATGTGAAGCTCGAGCCGGGTGCGCTGCCCGCTGGCCACGTCCACCAGCAGGATGCCGGCGTCGGACAGGCCCGCGGCCACGGAGCATCCGTCGGGGCTGAAGGCGACACCCAGCACCCGGGACGAGACCCCCAGACGCCAGCGCAGGGGGGACTGGTCGAGGCGCCACCACAGGGCGCGGGCCATGGGCGAGTCCCGCAGCTCGAGGGCGTCGCGCACCCGGGCGCGGGCCTCGATGTGATCCCCGGCGAGCCAGGCGGCGTGGGCGCCCTCGCGCTGGACCTCGGCCTGCCGGGCCTCGGCCACCTGGCGCTGGGCCTCGGCCTCGCGGCCCTGGACGCTGGCCTCCCGGGCCTGGAAGGCGGTGAAGCCCGCCACGGCGAGGGTGATCAGGAAGCCGGCGCCCACGACCCGGCGGAAGCGCTGCTGCCGGCGCAGCTCCCGTGCCCGGCCTGCGGCCAGGAAGATCCGCACCGCCTCGGGCACGAACTCGAGGCGCCCGGCGCGTTCCTGGGCGTCGTGCAGGGCCGCGCCCCGCCAGAGCTCTTCGTGGCGGCGCCCGCGGCGGTTCCACAGCTCGGCGGCCTGGCCCACCTCGGCCAGGAAGGCCAGCTGCTCGTGGTCTTCCTCGATCCAGCGGACCAGCCGGCTCCAGGCGGTGATCAGGGACTCGTGCACCAGCTCGAGCTCGGCGTCGTCGGGCTCGGCCTCGGCCCCGTCGATCTCCCGGGCCTGGCGCATCACCACCAGCCGGCCCTCGACCAGGCGATCGAGCACCAGCGCAGCCTCGGGGCCCAGGGCCTCGAGCAGGGCCCCACGGGTGACCACCTGGCGGTGCCCGGGCAGCCCGAGGCGCTCGGGGGTCACCAGGCGCAGCAGCACCGTGCGGGCCAGGTCGAGCTGGGAGGGGCTCAGGCCGGCGAGCACGCCGTCGGCGTGCAGGGCCAGGGCGCCGCCGATGCCACCCATGGCGTCGTAGGCGGTGCGCAGCAGCAGCCGGCGCTGGGTGTCGCGGCGCTCCCAGAGCACCCGCCCAGCCACCTGCAGCAGGGGCAGGGCCGCGGGCTCGCCGTCCACCTCGCGCACCATGCGGGTGACCAGCTCGGGGTGGTCCCAGGCGTAGCCCACCGCCTGCACCGGACGGGAGAGGATCTCCTCGAGGGCCGCGGGCCCCGGGCTGCCCAAGACCGTGACCCGCTCGAGGGCCGCGCGGGCCTCGCCACCTTCGGCCAACAGGCCGAGGAAGTCGTCGCGCAGGGCCAGCAGGACCCGGACCGGGCCGTCTACGTCGTCGGCGGCAAGGCCCACCGCGGCCATGAAGGCCGCCCGGACGTGGCGGTCGGGGCAGAGGGTGACCAGCTCTTCCAGCTGGTCCACGAAGAGCACCACGCGGCTGGCGCGGTCTCGGGCCAGGCTGGACAGGTACAGCCCCAGCCGGGTGGGGGCCTCGGTCAGCTCCTCGGCCAGCAGCTCGGTGGCGTGCTCGGTGCTGATGGCCTGGCTGGGGAGGTTGGGGGGGGCGGCGGCGGCCACGACCCGGGCCAGGGCTCGCATGGGCTCCCGGCCAGGGCGCAGGTCCAGCAGCACCAGGCTGGCTTGCTCGCGCAGCCGGGGGATGAGCCCCGCGCGGGCGAAGGAGCTCTTGCCGGCGCCGGAGGGCCCCACCAGGGCCAACACGGGCTGCTGGCGCAGGCGCTCGACCGCCTCGACCACCTCGGCCTCGCGGCCGTAGAACTGATCCGCGTCCCGCTCGCTCCAGGGCAGCAGGCCCCGGAAGGGCGCCCGGCGCTCCCGACGCTCGGGGCTGCGGCCCTCGATGAGCTCATCGAGCAGGCCCACCACCCGCTCCACCGGCGGGCGGGCCTGGGCGCGCTTGTGCAGGCAGGCGTGGACCAGGGTGGACAGGGGCGCCGGCACCACCCGGGCCAAGGGCGGCACGGGATCGGGGGAGGCCTGGTGCTGGATGAGCTCCCGGTCGGACAGCCCCTGGTAGGGCTGGTGGCCTTCGACCAGCTCATAGAGCAGCACACCGAGGGCCCAGACGTCGCTGGCGGGGCCGGGGGGACGTCCCAGCCACAGCTCGGGGGCCATGTAGGGGGGCGTGCCGGCCAGATCGAAGTCGTCGTCCTCGTCGTCCGCCTCGCCCGCCAGCACCGCGGCGTCCAGGGGCTGGGCCAGGCCGAAGTCGAGCACCCGCACCCGCCCGTCGGCGGGGATCACCACGTTCTCGGGCTTGAGGTCCCGGTGGAGGATGCCGTGGCGGTGCAGCTCGCCGAGGGCGTCGGCCACGGCCCGCCCGAGGCGGATGGCCTCGCGCACCCCCATGGAGCCTTCGTCCAGGCGCTGCCGCAGGGTCTCGCCCTCGAGGTACTCGAGCACCACGAAGGGGCTGCCCCAGTGCATCCCGGCCCCGAAGACGGTGACGATGTGGGAATGCGAGAAGCGGGCGGTGGTGCGGGCCTCGGCCAGGAAGCGCTCGACCGCTTCGGGGGAGCCCATGGCGTCGGCGTGCAGCACCTTGAGGGCCACCCGGCGCCCCAGGGCCAGATCCCGGGCCAGGAACACCTCGCCCATGCCGCCCCGACCGATGGATCGGAGCACGCGGTACTGGCCCAGGACCGAGCCAGGACCGATGGGTCCGCCCGGCGAGGACTCGTCCACTAGGCGACCTCGATCCGCACCATCACGGCACCCCACATCCGCGGGAAGGGAGCCACCATGAACACCGCGGCCTGGGAGGTGCCGCGCTTACGGACGATGCGACCTTCGACCCGCTGGATGCGGGTGGCCGCCACGGACGATGGATCCTGCGCCGAGAACAGCAGCGGCTCGAAGGCCTCGAGCTCCACCAGGTCGGTCCATGACAGGCCGACCAGGTCCGCCGGGGATCGCTGCAGCAGCGCCCCCAGCTGGCTGTTGGCGCCCAGCAGCACCCCGCCGCGGCTGACGGCGCAGGCGGTGGCGTCCAGCTCGAGGCTGGCGCCGATGGGGCGCACCACGGTCTTGTAGTACTTGCAGGAGGAGCAGGGGCTGTCGCAGCCCACCGCGGCGTCGCCGTGCAGGGACCGGGCCACGAAGCAGTGCCAGGCCTGGGAGGCGAGCACCTGGCAGCGGGCGCAGTCGTGGCCCTTGGTCAGGTCACGGCGCACCCAGCACAGGGTGTCGCGCAGGGCCGCGGCTTCGCTGATGCGCGCCGGCAGCTCCATGTCGTTGGCCTGCATGAACGAGCGCACCTCGTCCACGTGGACCCGGAAGTGCCCCGAGGGCAGGGCGTGGGCTTCGATCTTGCCCTGGCCGATCCAGTTGAGCACCGTGCGGTTCGAGACCCCGCACATGCGCGCCACCTTGCCGACCGACAGGAATGGGCTGGTCCTGCTCGTGCTCACGGTTCCTCCTGGGCTCATCCGGAAGAACGTGCATAACAAGAAGTGTCAGAAGGCCCAGCCGGATCGCCGCAGCATCGCCCGGGTTCTCAGCAGGAGCTCCTCGGGGTCGAAGGGCTTGGGCAGGTAGTCGTCGGCCCCGGCGTAGAAGCCCTTCTTGACGTGGGCCTTCTCGCCACGGGCGGAGAGCATCAACACCGGGATGTCCCGGGTCTCCGGCTTCTCCTTGAGGGCGCCGCAGACCTCGTAGCCGCTCATGCGCGGCATCATCACGTCCAGTACCACCAGATCGGGCCGCAGCCGGTGCACCGCGCTCAGGCCCTCGAGGCCGTCCTGGGCGGTGTGGATGACGTAGTCGTCCTCGAGGGCCATGGTGACCAGCTGCAGGATCTCCTGGGCGTCGTCCACCACCAGCACGACCGGCCGATCGCGGCTGGACACGGGGCGGGGTGGCGCCTGGACCGGCGCCTCGGCCTGATCGATGGGGGCCAGATCCAGCTCGCCGAGCTCCTCGAGGGCGCTCTCGGAGATCTCCTCGATCTCCTCCAGCTCTTGCACCGGCGGCCGCGGGGGCTCGGGGGCCGCGGCCTGCAGGCCCAGGTTGCCCAGGGCCGACTGCAGGACCGCCCGGGGGTAGTCGGCCACGGACACCACCCGGGCGATCTCCTCGAGGGTGGTGACCCCGGCCATGACCTTCTCGATGGCGTCCT
>CAYZVO010000037.1:0-47957 GCA_964481655.1 uncultured Enterobacterales bacterium
ACCCCCACCCGCGCCACCACCATCCACGCCCGATTCCACGGCCGGGTCATCGGATGCTCCCGACACTTGGTCTCCCACGGCACCAGCTCGTCCACTGTGTTGGCCCCCGCCGCCGCCTCGAAGGGCCCGGAGGTCGCGTAGTGCGTCGGCAGGATCTCCAGGATCTCCCAGTCGCTCAACAGCGCCCGCAGATCCTCCTCGCCGTAGGTCCGCACCCAGCGGTCCCGCTCCAGGAACACGGGCCCGCCCTCGAAGAAGGCCGAGAGCGATCCCGCCCCGGCGTCCATGGACGCGGCCCAGCCATACTGGGCCTCGACGCTCAACAGCAGCACCCCGCCCGGCCGCAACACCCGGGCGATGTTGTCGATGACCACCGCGGGATCTTCGACATAGTTGAGCACCTCGACGGCCAGGGCCAGGTCCACCGGCGCGAGCTCGGGCAGGCGCTCGCCGGTGCTCCAGTGCAGGTCGATCCGCCCGGGGCCACCGGCGCAGTGGGCCAGGATGCGCCACAGCGAGCGCAGGTCGGGGTCCACCGCCTCGACCTCGAGATCCCGAGCCAGCAGCCACTGGGTGAAGCGTCCAGCACCGGCCCCGAGATCCAGCACCCGGGAGGCCGCGCCGAGCCATGGGCCCCAGTGGTGCACGTAGAGGTCGCGCTCGAGCATCTTCTGGTCGTGGGCGGGGCTGTCGGGGTGCAGCCAGTCCATCCACTCGGGGTCGTGCTCCCACAGATCCGCCGCGCCGATGAGGTTGTGGAGCGGTCGGCTGCTGGGGGACTCCCCCGCGTGCAGTGCCTGGAGCCGGGGATCGCCCATGGGTAGCAGGAAGGGTCGGCCGGCCCAGCTGTCCAGGGCCGCGCAGGGCCAGGGCGGCCGACCGCCGGGCCGGGGCAGCGGGGAGCCCGCCATGGCGCGGGCGCGGGCCAGGCTCACAGGGCCTCCACCCGCTCACAGGCGTCGAGCAGGGCCCGGCCGAGGGCGTGGTTGAAGGCGTGCCCGGGCTGCTCGACGCACACGGTCGCGAGCAGGGGCTGTCCGAGCAGAGCCAGATCGCCCATCAGGTCCAGGATCTTGTGCCGCAGGGGCTCTTCCACCCCTCGCAGGCCCCCTGGGTTGAGCACGCCCGCCGGGCCGATGACCACCGCGTTGTCGTAGCTGCCGCCGCGGGCCAGCCCGGCCTGGCGCATGGCCTCGGCCTGGTGCTGCATGGCGAAGGTGCGGGCCCAGGCCAGCTCCCGGTCGAAGTCCCGGGAGCTGGGCTCGATGACCAGGCGCCGCTGGCGCAGCAGGGGGTGGGGGAAGTCGATGGAGACGTCGAACTTCAGACCGTCGGCGGCCGCGCAGCTGGCACGGCGCGCCCCCTGCTCGAGCACCACCGGGCGGGTGGGGCGCAGGGCCACGCAGCGCGCGTCCTGCCGGCGCCGGCCGGCCTCGAGCAGCAGCCGCACCCAGGGGCGGGCGGAGCCATCGACCGCGGGGATCTCGGGGCCCCACAGCTTGATGAGCGCGTTGTCGATGCACAGGCCCGAGAGGGCCGCCAGCAGGTGCTCCACCGTGCGCACCCGCTGCTCGCCGACACCCTGGGTGGTGCACTGGTGCGGGTCCGGCAGGTTGTGGAGCAGGGCGGGGTTGGGGGGGGGATCGGGCAGATCGGCCCGCAGGAACACCCGGCCGTGGCCCTCGGGGGCCGGCTCGATGCTGACGCGGGCGGACTCCCCGCTGTGCAGCCCGGGGCCCTGGACCGTGACCAACCGGCCGATGGTGGCCTGCTGACGCATCCCCGCCCTACTCCACCGACGGTTCGGGCAGGCCCTGGACCTTGGTCCCGGGCTCGATGCCGTGCTGGTCGAACCAGCCCTGGTTGACCTCGAGGGCGTACTGCGCGGGCAGCCCGGACCAGGTGTGGTCGCGATCGAGGGGCTGCATGTCGCGGATGCTGACGATCATGCCGGTGGCGTCGATGAAGGCGATGGACAGGGGGATGTGGGTGTTGTGCATCCAGAACGCCCGGATCTGGGCGCTGGGGTAGACGAAGAGCATGCCCTGGTCCGCGCCGAGCAGCTGCCGGTGCATCAGGCCCGCGGCCCGGGCGCTGGGGGTGGCCGCCACCTCGGCCAGCACGGCGTGCTCGCCGAGCTGGAGGGTGAGCACGGGCATGGGCTCCACCGGCGGTGTCGCGCCCGCCGACAGCGCCGCGACCACGGCCAGCACGGACAGCATCAGAACAGCTCCTTCTGACCGTCCAACGCCAGACCGAGGTGCTCGCGTCCCTTGCGGGTGAGCACGCGGCCCCGGGGGGTGCGCTGCAGGTAGCCCTCGCGGATGAGGTAGGGCTCGTAGACCTCTTCGATGGTGTCGCGCTCCTCGCCGATGGCGGCGGCCAGGTTGTCCACGCCCACCGGGCCCCCGTCGAACTTGTGCACGATGGTCTCGAGGATGCGGCGGTCCATCTTGTCCAGGCCGCGGGGATCGACCTCGAGGCGCTCGAGGGCCACCCGGGTGATGTCCAGGTCCACCACGCCGCTGCCCTGGATCTGGGCGAAGTCCCGGACCCGACGCAGCAGCCGGTTGGCGATGCGGGGGGTGCCGCGGGAGCGGGCGGCCAGCTCGGCGGCCCCCGGCTCGGTGATCTCGATACCCATGCGCTCCGCGGAGCGCAGCAGGATCTGCTTCAGCTCGGAGGCGGCGTAGAAGTCGAGGGTGCACTGGATCCCGAAGCGGGCCCGCAGCGGGGGCGTGAGCAGCCCGGAGCGGGTGGTGGCGCCCACCAGGGTGAACGGGGTCACCTGGACCTTCACGCTCTGGGCCGAGGGGCCCTGGCCGAGCAGGATGTCGAGCTGGAAGTCCTCCATGGCTGGGTAGAGGATCTCCTCGACCGCCCGGTTGAGGCGATGGATCTCGTCGATGAAGAGCACGTCGCGGGGCTGCAGGCTGGTGAGGATGGCCGCCAGATCGCCACCGCGCTCGATGATCGGCCCCGACGCGGTGCGGATCTCGGAGCCGAGCTCTTCGGCGACGATGTAGGCCAGGCTGGTCTTGCCCAGGCCCGGAGGGCCCGACAGCAGCACGTGGTCGAGGGCTTCGCCCCGCTGGACCGCGGCGCGCATGTAGACCTGCAGGTTGTCCTTGATGCGCTCCTGGCCGATGTACTCGTCCAGGTTGCGGGGACGCAGGGCAGGGTCGGCCTGCTCCAGCTCGGTGGGATCGAAGATGCGGGACATGGCCTAGCCTCCGCTGAGGTGCTTCAAGCTTAGCCGGATGCGCTCATCCAGGGAGGCCTCGGCCTTGCCCTGAGCTGCGAGCTGCGCCACCGCCCGGTCGATCTCGCTGCGCTTGTAGCCGAGCTGGGCCAGCGCCAGCGGCAGGGGGTCCTGGGGCTTCGCCTTGGCAGCGGGCGCGGCCTGCCCGACGCCGACGGGGATGAACTCCGGGCTCAGCTTGCCCGCCAGGTCGAAGACGATGCGCTGGGCCACCCGCTTGCCGACGCCCGAGACCCGCTGCAGGGCCCGCAGGTCCTCGGCGGCCACCGCCGCGGCCAGCTCGGCCACGGTCAGGGTCCCCAGCACCGCCAGCGCGATGCGAGCGCCGACGCCGTTGACCGTGAGCAGCTGCTCGAAGGCCTGGCGCTGGGTGCGGCTGTCGAAGCCGAACAGGGTGATGGCGTCCTCGCGCACCTGGGTGTGCACCTGCAGGGTGACCTCGGCGTCGAGCTCGAGCTCGGAGGCGAGGTTCAGCGGCACGGACAGCAGGTAGCCGACCCCCCCGACGTCCACGACGACGGCGTCGCCCTCGAGCTCCACGATGGTGCCGACGATGCGAGCGATCATGGGGTGCCTCCTCGGGGCGCGACCACCACGGGGCGCGCCTGGGCAAGGTGGGTGATGGCGATGGCCAATGCGTCGGTGATGTCCGCGGGGCCGTCGATGGTCTGCCCCAGCAGCATCGCCACCACGCGGGCGAGCTGGTCCTTGTCCGCCCTGCCGTAGCCGGTCACCGCCTTCTTGATGTGGGTGGTGCCGTATTCGTGGATGGGCAGCTCGGCCTGGGCCAGGGCCAGCATGGCCACGCCGCGGCCGTGCCCGAGCCGCAGCGCGCTCTCGGAGGACTTGTGCCTGAAGATGGCCTCGATGGCGGCTTCGTCCACCGGGTAGGAGGCCAGGACTTCGGCGACCCCGGCATGGATCTTCACCAGGCGCGACGACAGCGCCTCGCCGCGCTTGGTGCGGATCGCGCCGGAGGCGATGTGCCGGTAGCGGCCGCGCTCACGGGTGACGATCCCCCAGCCGGTGGTCCGGCTGCCGGGATCGATGCCGATCACCACCATGCTGGGCGCCGGGCCCGCTTACGCGAGCTCGGCGAGGGTGGCGTCGTCGATGTCGGCGTTGGTGTAGACGTTCTGGACGTCGTCGAGATCCTCGAGCATGTCCACCATCTTGAGCACGGCCCTGGCCTGCTTGCCCTCGACGGACGCGTCGTTGTCGGCGATGTAGGTCAGCTCGGACTCGGCGAGCTCGAAGCCCGCTTCGGCCACGGCCTCGCGGCAGGCCTCGAAGTCCGGGAAGTCGGTGATGATCTCGAAGACGTCGCCTTCGTTGGTGATGTCTTCGGCGCCGGCGTCCAGCGCGGCCATCATCAGCTCGTCTTCGTCCACGCCTTCGACCGCGACGCGGATGATGCCCTTCTTGTTGAACATGAAGCCGACACACCCCGTGGTCCCGAGGTTGCCGTTGTTCTTGGAGAAAGCGTGGCGCACGTCGCCGGTGGTGCGGTTGCGGTTCTCGGTGAGGCACTCGACGATGACCGCCACGCCACCGGGCCCGTAGCCCTCGAAGCGGATCTCTTCGTAGTCGGCGCCCTCGAGGTTGCCGGCGCCCTTGTCGATGGCCCGCTTGATGTTGTCGCGGGGCATGGAGCTGCTGCGGGCCTTCTCGATGGCGGAGCGCAGCCGGGGGTTGGCGTCGGGATCGGGTCCGCCCATGCGGGAGGCGGTCGTGATCTCGCGGATGAGCTTGGTGAAGAGCTTGCCGCGAATGGCATCCTGAGCGCCCTTGCGCCGCTTGATGTTCGCCCACTTGCTGTGACCGGCCATGGGACCTCCAACGGAGTTCTTGGGGCGCCTCTGCTATCACGGGCCCTCGAGCGGTTCAATCGCCCCGCCAACTCGCCCGCGCGCGGGAGCGACCCGATGCGGTGGAGGCTATAGAATGGGCACGTCAACGGAGGCACCATGTCCACCCTGCCGCTGCTGCTCCTCGCCGGCTCCCTGCACGCCGCCTCCCTCCCGGAGGTCGCCATCGTGGGCCTGCACGTCGACGGCGTCGACGCCGAGCAGGCGCGCCAGGCCATCGAGGCCGTCGAGCGCTCCCTGGCCAGCTCCGAGCGAGTCGAGGTAGTGGCCCACGACGAGGTCGCCAGGCGCATCGACGGGCGCGAGCAGATCATCGTCTCCGACGCCTTCCTGGGCCAGGCCCGCGCCCTGCTCGACGAAGGCCGGGTGCTGTACGAGCGCGCCAGCCCGGACCAGGCCATCCCCGTGCTCGAAGACGCGGTGAAGGCCTTCAACGCCACCATGGCGTACACCACCGAGAACCGCTCCCTGATCGAGGCCCTGCTGCTGCTGGGCTTCGCCAACCTGGTCATGGGCGACGAGGACACCGCCCGGCGCGCGTTCGGGCGCGTGGTGCTGATGGACCCGAGCCGAGAGCTGGACGCCATCAACTACGCACCGCGGATCGTGAACTTCTACGCAGAAGTGCGCGAGGACATCCTCTCCCAGGGCTTCGGCTCCATCGAGGTCCTCACCCCCCTGCCCGGCGCCGAGGTCTTCATCGACGGCCGGCGCGTGGGCGTGACCCCCATGGTGGCCGAGCAGCTCCCGGTGGGCCGACACTTCCTGGGTGTGGTGGGCCCCGACGGCTACCGCAACTTCGGCCTGATCGAGATCCAGCCCGACCACCGCGGCTCCGCCCGCGTGGGCCTCGAGGATCGGGACCTGGCCCGCGCCGAAGACAGCGAGCGGGGTCGCTCGCGCCAGACCGAGCAGCTCTACCGCAGCCTGGGCGAGTACCTCGAGACCGACGCCATCCTGATCGCGGGCGTCGATGACTCCGGCGAGCTGGGCCTGCAGCTCTACGCCCGCCACACCGGCTCGTTCTCCAAGATCCTCCACACCGACCCCGGCTCGGACCCCCACGAGGCCGCCGCGGATCTGGCCCCGGCCCTGGCCGGCTACCTCACGCCGTCCGGCGATCTGCGCTCCGACCGCATCAGCCCGTCGGTGCTGGCGCTGGACGTGTCGAGCAACGAGCTGCTGGCCGAGCTGCTGCTCAACCCCGAGCCCAAGTGGGAGGTGGTCGAAGCCGGGGGCGGCAAGAGCCGCTGGTACCTCTGGGCGGGCGCGGGTGTGCTGGCCGCGGGGGGCGCCACAGCCACCACCCTGGTGCTGGCCCAGAACGCAGAGGACCGCGGCAACAAGGGCACCATCGTGGTGGAGATCCCCTAGCGACCGCCGCCGACGTTCAATCGACCTTGAAGAACACCCGCTCGGTGTCGCCGCCGGCCTGGACGGTGACGTCCTTGCTCTGTTCGATGCCCAGGGCCTCGTTGACGACCCGGATGGTGTGGGTGCCAGCCGGCAGCTCGTGCTTGCCCAGCGGGGTCGTCATGTCGAGCTTCTTGCCGTCGACGTAGACGTAGGCCCAGCCCTTGGAGACGTTGACCGCGATGGTGCCCGGCGCCTTGGGCTTCTCCTTCAGGGTCTTGGACTGGGTGCTCGCCTGGCCGTCGTCGGGCACGGTGGCGTTGAAGCTGGTGGGCTCGTAGCCCGACAGGCTGTAGGTCACCCGCACGCTGGCGCCGGCGCTGCCGCCGGACCAGGTGTAGGGCGTGCGCCCCACCGTGGAGCCGTCGATGCTCACGGAGGCGCCGCTGGGCGAAGAGCGGAAGACGAGCTCGGGGGACGGGAGGTCCTGGTCGGGCGGGTCGTCCCGCGGGTCCTGCCGCGGCGGGTCGCGCCGTTCGGGGGGATCGGCGCGCTCGGGGGGCGGATCGCCGACCTGCTCGACGGGCTCGGGGGGCAGCTCGACCATGCGGACCGGGATGCGGAGCTTCTCGCCCGCTTCGACGCTGAAGCTGTCCTGCCAGGGCTCGTAGCCCTCGGCCCGCAGCTCGATGCTGTGCTCGCCGGGGGCGATGTCCGAGAGGCTGACCTGCTGGCCGGAGCCGGCGGGCTCACCGTCGATGAGCACCTCGGCCTCGACGCTGACCTGCACGAGCAGCTGCCCGACGGTGGCGACGGGCTCCTGGGGGTTGCCGGCTTGGGACAGCAGGGTGAACGCGACCCAGCCCAGCACCAGCATGATCACGCCGAGGGCGGCGGCGATGGCGGCCAGCAGAGGCCAGCGCGGGCCCTGAGAGATGACCGTGGCCGCGCTGGGCATGGTGTGCGACGCGGTGGTGCGCTGCTCTTCCCACTCGGGCTCGAGATCGAGGTCGGGCTCCTGCTGGTGGATGGCCATGGCCACCCGGGTGCCTTCCTCGAGCCGGGCACGCTCCTGGGTGATCTCCTCGGAGAAGAGCTCCTTCAGAAAATGGGAGAAGCTCTGCCGCGTCAGATCCGGCGTGGCTGGGTACAGGAACTCGAGCAGGTCGTTCTGCAGCTCGCGGGCTTCCTGGTAGCGGTCTTCACGGCGCCGGGCGAGGGCGCGCATGACGATCTCGTCGAGCCGGGCCGGGATGCTGGGGTTGAGCGTGGATGGCGGATCGATGTCGCAGGCTTTGATGGTCTCGAGGGTCTTGACGTCGGACTCGGACTTGAACAGACGCCGCCCTGTGAGGCACTCGTAGAGGATGATGCCGCAGGAGAAGATGTCCGAGCGCCGATCGATGTCCAGGCCCATGGCCTGCTCGGGGCTCATGTACTCGAACTTGCCCTTGAGCACGCCATCTTTGGTGTTGTAGGCGTTGGTGGTGGCCTTGGCGATGCCGAAGTCGGCGATCTTGGCCTCGCCTTCGTAGCTGATGAGCACGTTGGACGGCGACATGTCGCGGTGGACGATGCCCAGCCCGCTGCCCTGGAGGTTCTCGCGTCGGTGGGCGTAGTCCAGGCCCTTCGCGACCTCGTGTGCGACATAGACCGCGAACTCGATGGGCAGCAGGCGGCGCCGCTGGGCCAGCTTCCGGAGCAGGCCCTTGACGTCCTTGCCCTCGACGCACTCCATGGCGATGAACCAGTTCTCGTGCACCTTGCCGAAGTCGTAGGTCTGGATGATGTTGGCGTGCTGCAGCGCCACCGAGACCTTGGCCTCGTCCACGAACATCTCGACGAATTCTTCCTTCTCGGAGATGTGCGGCAAGATGCGCTTGATGACCAGCAGCTTCTCGAACCCACCGTGACCGAAGGACTTGGCCTTGAAGATCTCGGCCATACCGCCCACGGCGATCTTGTCGACGAGGTAGTACTTGCCGAAGGATTCGGGTTGGAAGCTGCCCAAGGAACGCCCGGGGGCTGGTGCGCGCACAGCGCGCGAGATGGCTGGTTTCGAGCGGCTCGAGCATAACGCCCGGCCCTAAGAGGGGTCAATCATCCTCTACACCCCCTGGACACGTCAACCAGGGGCGGGCTTCCGGCGGGGAGCGCGCGCGCTACCAGGTCCAGTCGGAGTCCACAGGCCAGGCGGAGTCCGCGGCGGTGTCGCCCGGGTCGGGCAGGCCGCCTTCGCCATCCCAGTAGTCGCCGAGATCGTCGCAGGTCCACTCCGAGCGCAGGTCCGAGTAGTGGTCCCGGCACAGGGCGCGCTCGCTGCGGGGCGTGTTCTGGTTGGACTGGCTCTGCCTGCAGGACTTGAGCTCGTCCTTGGAGACATCGAAGCCGCACTCCAGGGCGTAGTCGTACATCTCGCCGCAGAGGGCCTGGCAGGCGTTGTTGCAGCCCGTGGCGAGCGTGGAGCCGATCAGGATGAGGGCGAGGGAGACGGCGTTGCGCATGGGTCGTCGCTTCCGGCAGAGGGCTCACTGAAGGTCACACGGTGGGCGCGCCCGGTCAACCGTTGGCGGTTACGGGCCATGACCCCGTCGGAGACTTCATGGACGTCGCGCTGGACAGCTTCGGTGTGCTGCAGGTCGAGCCCACCGATCTCTGCAACTTGGCCTGCCGCATGTGCCTGCCGCAGCTCGACCGGCCGGGGCGGGTCCACGGTGTGCCCGGCGGATTCATCGACCCGGCCCTCTTCGAGCGCGTCTTCGACGATCTGGCCGCCACGGACTGCCGCTTCGACCACGTGATCCTGCAGTGGATGGGGGATCCGGCCCTGCACCCCGCCCTGCCGCAGCTGGTGGGCATCGCCGCCTCGCGGCTGCTGGGGCGCTGCCAGTACCTGCGGGTGGACACCAACGGCGTGCTGCTGGACCCCGAGCGCATCGACGCCCTGGTGGACGCCTGGCTGCCCAGCCGGGAGCTGCCGCTGCTGATCGTCTTCAGCCTCGACGCGGTCAGCGACGCCACCTACCGCGAGGTCAAGGGGGCCGATCACCTCGCCCGGGTCAAGCGCAACATCCGGCACCTGGTGGATCGACGCGCGGGCATCCCGGGCGACGACGTGCGCCTCAACCTGCAGCTGCAGTTCGTGCTCCAGCACGAAAACGCCCACGAGGTGGGCGAGTTCGTGCGCTACTGGGAGCGCTTCCTGGCCTGCCGACAAGCGGGCCCTCGGGGCTCCAAGGGCTACGACGAGGTCATGATCAAGCGCCTGAGCGTCGCCGCGGGTGGGCCCGGTCAGGCCGCGGCCGATCGGCTCTACGACAGCGCCACCCGCGAGCAGGGCGTGCGCCCCAGGAAGGGCGCCCCCTGCGCCATCGAGATGTGGGAGGACCGCCCCTGGGAGCACGACGACGAGCAGCAGGCCTCCGTGCGGGGCCCCTGCCCCGGCGCCTGGATGACCCCCGTGATCCGCCACGACGGCGAGCTCACCCTCTGTTGCGTCGATGTCGGCGGGCGCCTGTCCCTGGGCAACCTGGCCGAGCACGGCTTCCGGGAGCTGTGGCAGGGTGACCGGGCCGACGCCCTGCGGGTCGACCACATCCAGGGCCTCTTCGAGCGCCACGATCCCTGCGCCCACTGCGGCGGCATCGCCTGGTACGGCTTCGCGCCGGAGACGGTGAAGGCCTGGCTCGACAGCGTCGGCCGGCTCGAGCTGTGGGAGCCATACCGCCGACGCATGGGCCTGGAGCGCTGACGGACTGGGCCGACAGCCGACAGCTGGGCCCCGCCGGTGGTGAGCCACGACCAGCGAGCGCACCACCACAGCCCCATGGGCTCAGCGCCGACAGCGGCACCACCTCGTCGAGGCTGTAGGCTACGGGCTGTTGGCTGTAGGCCCCGCGCTCAACGCCGGCTGGACCTCAGGTCTACGATGATGGCCTCGAGCCGTTCGCGCTCGGACCAGGCGGTCTCGAGCTCTGCGTTCTTCTTGTCGATGTCGGCCTGGGCGTCCACCAGGCTGGCCTCGAGGGCCTCGCAGCGGGCGAGGACTTCGCCCTGGGCTTGGTCCTGCCGCGCGAGCTCCGCGGCGCGCTGCTCCAGCCGGTCCCGGAGACCCGTGGCCTGGGCCTCGGCCCGCTCGACCTCGCCGCCGAGGGTCTCGACCCGCTGCTGGGCGGCGGCGAGCTCGCTGCCCTTGGCGGCCGCGTCGGCCGCGGCGTCACCACCGCTGATGCGGAGGGCCTCGTTCTCGGCCCGGGCCTGATCCAGCTGCTGCTGGGTGATGGACAGCTGAGCCTCGCTGCGGGCGCTGGAGGCACGCAGGTCCAGCAGCTCGGCCTGGGCGGCCTCGGCGGCCCGCCGTTCCTGCGCCAGCACGAGCTGCGCCGACTCGAGCTCCGCGCCCTTCTTCGCCGCGTCGGCGCGCGCATCGAGGAGCGCCTCGGCGTCGGCGTCGACGGACATGCGAGCCCGGTCGAGCGCCCGCTGCAGCGCGTCGTTCTCCGCCGCGCGCCGCGCAGCCTCGGTCAGGGCCTCCTTCAACGCCACGGCGTCGGCCTCGGCCTGGGGGCGCAGCTGCTCGAGGGCGTGCTGCAGCGCCTCCACCTCGGCCAGCTTCTTGGCGGCGTCCGAGCGCAGGTCCTGCAGCGCCGCGGCATCCGCCTCGACCTGGGGTCGCAGGGCGTCCAGGGAGGCCTGCAGGGACTCGTTCTCGGCCGAGCGCCGCGAGGCCTCGGCCAGGGCCTCCTTCAGCGCGGTGGCGTCGGCCTCGGCCTGGGGCCGCAGCTGCTCGAGGGCGTGCTGCAGCGCCTCCACCTCGGCCAGCTTCTTGGCGGCGTCCGAGCGCAGGTCACGCAGGGCCGCCGCGTCCGCCTCGGCCTGGGGCCGCAGCGCGTCGAGGGAGGCCTGCAAGGCCTCGTTCTCCGCGGAGCGGCGAGCGGCCTCGGCCAGGGCCTCCTTCAGCGCGGTCGCGTCGGCCTCGGCCTGGGGCCGCAGCTGCTCGAGGGCGTGCTGCAGCGCCTCCACCTCGGCCAGCTTCTTGGCGGCGTCCGAGCGCAGGTCACGCAGGGCCTCCGCGTCCGCCTCGGCCTGGGGCCGCAGCGCGTCGAGGGAGGCCTGCAAGGACTCGTTCTCTGCGGATCGACGGGAGGCCTCTGCCAGGGCCTCCTTCAACGCGGTCGCGTCGGCCTCGGCGCGGGGGCGCAGCTGCTCGAGGGCCTGCTGCGCCGCGTCCAACTCCGCCGCGGTCTTGGCCACGTCCGAGCGGGCGTCCTGCAGGGCCGCAGCATCGGCCTCCGCCCGGGGACGCAGCACATCCAGGGACGCCTGCAGCGACTCGTTCTCGGCCGAGCGCCGCGAGGCCTCGGCCAGGGCCTCCTTCAGCGCGGTGGCGTCGGCCTCGGCGCGCGGTCTCAGCTGCTCGAGGGCGTGCTGTATCGCCTCGAGCTCCGCCGCCTTCTTGGCGGCGTCCGCGCGGGCGTCCTGCAGGGCCTCGGACTCGGCCTCGGCGCGGGTGCGCAGCCTGCCCAGGCTGCGCTGCAGCCCGTCGATCTCCGCGGCCTTGTGCGTGCCATCGGCCACCGCCTCCAGCAGCGCCGCGGCGTCGGCCTCGGCCTGGGGGCGCAGCTGCTCGAGGGCCTGCTGCACCGCCTCGATCTCGGCGGCCTTCTTGGCGGCATCGGTCCGGGCGTCCAGCGCGGTGGCGGCGGCAGCGTCCGCCCGGGTGCGGGCCCGGTCCAGGGCCGCCTGTAGCCCCTCGAGCTCGGCGGCCTTCTTGGCCGCATCGGCGCGGGTGTCGTCCAGGCTCGCCGCGGTGGAGGCCGCCTCCGAGCGCAGCCCGTCGATGGTGGCCTGCAGGCCCTCGACCCGCTCCTGGAGGCTGGCCCGGGCACCCCGCAGGGCGTCGATCTCGGCGCCCTTCTTGGCGGCGTCCGCCTGGACATCCTGGAGCTGGGTGAGCTGGGCCTCCGCCCGGGTCCGCGTGTGGTCCAGGGCCTGCTGGAGAGCCTGGGCCTCCGCGAGCTTCTTGGCGGCGTCGGCGCGGGCGTCGAGCAACGCCACGGCGCCGGCCTGGTGCTCGGCGCGGGCCTGATCCAGGGCCAGCTGCAGGGCCTCGAGCTCCGCGGTCTTCTTCGCCGCGTCGGCCTGCACGGCCGCCAGTTGGCTCCCGGCCTCGTGCTGCAGGGAGCGGGCCTCTCGGGCCTCGGTGGCCAGGGACTCCAGCTCGCTGTCCTTCTTTTCGCCGTCGGCCTGGGCGACCGCGAGGGCGGTCTCCAGCCGGCGAGCCTCGGCCCGAGCCGAGCGAAGCTCCTGCCGAGCCACGGTGAGCTGATCCTCGAGCACCGGCAGGCGCTCCCGCAGCAGGTCCCGCTCCCGGGTCATGGCCAGCAGCTCGGCGCTCTTCTTGCCCGCGTCCCGTTCCTGATCGGCGAGGGCACCGGCGATCCGCGCCAGCTCGGTGCCAAGGCGGACGGCCTCGGCCCGCAGGCTGCGCTCGTGACGCTGCACCTGCTCGAGGTGAGCGCCCAAGGCCTGCTTCTCCCGCACCAGGGCGTCGATCTCCACGCTCTTCTTCTCGGCCTCGGCCCGCAGCTCGGCCCCTGCAGCCTCGGCCGCCGCGACCTGGGTCCTGAGGGTGGCCGCGCTCTTGTCGGCGGAGGCGAGGCGTCGCTCGAGGCTCGCGATCTGCTGCTGGAGCAGCTCCTGTGTGCCCGCGAGGGCGTCGATCTCCACGCTCTTCTTCTCTGAGTCGGCGCGAGCCTCCGCCAGTGCCGACTCGGCGGCCGCGACCTGCTCTCGCAGCGTAGCGGCGGCCCCGTCAGCGGCGATGAGGCGCCGATCGAGGGCGCCGATCTGCTCCTGCAGCAGATCCTGCTGGCGCCCACCGGTGTCGAGCTCGACGCTCTTCTTGAGGGCGTCCGCCTCGGCGACCTCGCGGGCCTCCACAGCGGCGTCGCGCTCGGTGCGCAGGGCCTGGACGCGGGCGTCGGCTCCGGCAAGCTGAGTGCGCAGATCCTGGACGCGGTCCTGGATCAGCGCCTTCTCGCGCAAGGCGGCCTCGAGCTCGGAGCCCTTCTTGGCCACGTCGGCCTCGAGGGCCGCGCTGCGGGCCTGCAGGGCGCTCAGTTCTTCCTGGGCCCGCGCCTGCGCCCCGCCGAGCACGGCGATGGCCTCGCGCTTGAAGCCCGCCACCTCGGCGACGGAGCCGGCCAGCCGCTCGGCGGCCACGCTCAGCACCCGGGTCTGCTGGACCAGGCCCGTCACCTCGCCGCGCTTGGCCTCGATCTCGGCCCCCACGCGGGCCAGGTCCGCCAGCGCGGCCTGCTCGGAGCGTTCGGCCCGGGCGGCCCGGGCGCTGACCTCGGCCAGGGAGCCCAGGGGGGTGTCGCGGCGATCGCGGCGACGGGGATCCTCGAGCCAGGCGAGCAGCGGCGCTTCGCAGGTGTCCCGGCCGAAGCGGGTGCGCGCCAGCTCGCGGGCGGCATCGGAGCGCTCGGCGTGACCCTCGGGGGCGTCGAGCACGGCGTCGATGGCGTCCTCGATGGGGAGACCCACCACGCCCGCGCCCGCTGAAGACAGGGCGTCCGCGAGCACGTGCTCAGCGCCGACGATCATCGGCAGGCCGCAGCCCAGGTAGTCCATGTGGCGGAAGGCCACGGCGAGGTCGCGCTCGGGGGTCGGGGCCATCATGTCGATGGCGGCCGAGGCGCCGGCGTAGACGGAGAGCAGCTCGTCGTAGGGCACCACGCCGCCGTACTCGAGGCGCTTGCCCGGGGGCAGCGCCTCCCGCAGGTCGCTGACCTCCGCGTCGCCGATGATCGGCTTGTGGCCCAGCACCAGCAGCTTGCCCTTCCGACGCTTGCGGAGCTGGGCCACCGCCCGTCCCAGGGCTTCGGTGGGATCGATCCAGGGCCAGGAGACCCCGCCCATCACGAACACGGGGCTGCGGGGCTTGCGACGGGGCGGGCCCTCGGGGGCCACCAGGGGCACCACCGCGCCGAAGGCGTGGCTGCGCAGGTCCACGCCGGCCAGGGCCAGCAGGCCCAGGAAGTAGTGACGCTGCCGGTGATTCGAGAACAGGAAGAAGTCCCCGGCGCGGATGGCGCGCAGGGTGTTGACGGCCTCGATGCCGGTGGCGTCCTGGAACTGGGCCTCCAGCATGCGAGGGGCGTAGAGATCCACCACCATGGGCAGGCCGGTGGACTCGAGCTCGGGGGCCTCCTCGGGCTGGACGACCAGCAGCACGTCAGGCCTGACACGCTCGACGTGGGCGCGCAGCTCGGCCCCGGTGGCGAAGCCGGGGGGCCCACCGGGGACGACGTCCTGAGCCCGGGTGACGCAGTGGACGTCGTGACCGGCGGCCTTCAGGGCCTCGGCGTGGTGCCAGGCGCGCAGGGCGCCCCCGGCGACAGGGCGACCTGGGGTGGGAAACCAGCCGTGGAAGACGAGCAGGATACGCATTGAAGACTACCGGGTGTGTGCAGGGCCGAAGTCGTACAGGCTAAAGCTACACGCTACCGTACCCCCGAGGCCAGCGAAGAGCATGCCGACCCCACGCCACCTCGAGCAAGACCTGCGCATGTACCTGTCCCGTGCGCTGGGTCGCTCCCTGGCCCCGCCGGACTGGCTCTCCATCAACCTGACCCTGCGCTGCAACCTGCGCTGCACCATGTGCACCACCTGCTACGAGGTGGCCGAGGAGATGGGCACCGAGGAGATCCTCGACGTCATCGATCAGGCGGCATTGTGGGGGGTCAGGGTGCTCAATCCCCTGGGGGGTGAGCCCTTCGTGCGCACCGATCTCGAGCGGATCCTGCTGCACGCCGCGCGCAAAGACTTCCACATCACCCTGACCACCAACGGCACGCTCATCGACTGGCGCCGGGCCGAGAAGCTCGCCCGCATCCCTCCCGAGAAGCTCCACATGAGCTTCTCCATCGACGGTCTGTGGGACGCCCACGACGCCATCCGGGGCGAGGGTGCCCTCGAGAAGACCTTCCAGGGCTACCGCCAGCTTCGCCGGGCCGACGCCGACGCCCGCAACCCGCGCCGGAAGATCCTGGCCAACACCCTGGTGCACGCCCGCAACCTCCACGAGCTCCCCGAGCTGCTGGACAAGCTGGCCGAGGAAGGCTTCGACGGGGTGCAGCTGCTCAACCTCTTCCGGCGCCCGCCCGAGAGCTCCGGCACCGAGCGCACCGCGGCCAACGAGGCCGAGGTGGCCAAACTCTGGATCGGGCCCGAGCAGATGCCGGCCCTCGAGCGGCTGGTGGACCAGCTGCGGGACCGGGTGCGACACCCGCCCTGGCCGTTCTTCCGCATCCAGAACTCCGTTGGTGACATCGAGCTGCTGCCCTCGTACTACCGCGACGAGCTGCAGCCCCTCGAGGCCCCCTGCTGGGCCGGCTGGAAGGAGCTGTACGTCAACAGCGACGGCTCCGTCATCATGTGCGACGGCAACCTGGACTTCCTGAAGGGCCGCTTCGGCGACGTCCGGCAGCAGACCCTGCAGCAGATCTGGGCCTCCCCTGCCCTGCGGGAGCGGCGCCGGGTGGTCAAGCGCTGCTCCACGCCCTGCATCCAGAACTGCTACCTGCGTCGGGACTCCGACAGCATCGCGCCCCTGGTGGGCCGCGCGGCCCGCTTCGGCATGGAGCGGCTGGCCCAGCACCTCCCCGAGCGTCCCAGGGCGGTGAGCGAGCGCCAGGCCCTGCCCGATGGCGTGCTCACCATGGAGCTCACGGACACCTGCGACTGCGGCTGGGAGGCCTGCGCCACCCCCACCGAGCGGATGCGCGCCCTGCTGCAGGACGCCCCGGGGCCCATGAGCACCTGCTACGAGCAGCCCCACACCTGGCACCAGTGGCGCGACCGCCACTACGTGGACTTCGGCCGGGGCTTCATGGGCCTCGAGCTGGTCAAGCGGGTGGTGGAAGACCTCCGCGCCCACGGCCCCGACTTCGGCACCCTCGCCCTGCGCTGGCGGGGCGAGCCCCTGCTGCACCCCGAGATCATCCCGGTGATGAAGCACCTCATCCAGGTGGTCGGGCCCTCGCGCCTCTTCGCCCGGCTGCGGGTGCACACCAACGCGCTGCTGCTGTCCGAGAACCTGGTGGACATCCTGCTGGGCCACCCCGAAGCCCCCACAGAGTGGTGGCTCGACCTGGACCGCATGGGCCCCCACCAGCAGGCGGCCTGGGAGCACGTGGAGCGCCTGGCCTGGGAACGCAGCGGCACCGTCCGCCTCGTGGTCACCCGCACGGTCCCGGCGGACGGCCTGGACCCCGCCCTGGTCCGCGAGGATCTCGAGCGCTGGGGCCAGCGCCTGCGGGATCCCGCCATGATCGCCGGGCGCCTGCCCGCGGACGGCGGCGACGCCTACTGGCTGCGGCGCAGCGACCCCCGCACCTTCGTGGGGGATCAGGCCGCCGAGGCCGCGCTGCGCGCCATCGCCGAGCAGCTCGGCGCCAGCCTCGATCTGCCCGACCCCACCCAGCCGCGGCGCTGCCCCGGGCCCCTGCGCACCCCCGTCATCTCCTGGGACGGCAAGGTCACCCTCTGCCCCTGGGACCAGGGCATCGAGAACCAGGTCGGCGAGGTCACCTCGGGGCAGCTCTCCCGGGTCTGGTCGTCGGACCGGCTGCAGGACTTCCGCCGCGACGTGGCCTCACGGGGCGTGCCCGGGCTGACCACCTGCCGCGACTGCCACCAGATGTTCTCGCCGAGCTGGTGATCACAACCCCAGCACGTCCCGCATGGTGTACAGGCCGGGCTCGCGGCCGCGGACCCAGCGCACAGCGCGCATGGCACCAGCGACGAAGGCCTGACGGCTGGTGGCCACGTGGCGCAGCTCCACCCGCTCGCCGGGGCCGGCCAGCATCACGGTGTGCTCGCCGACGATGTCGCCTGCCCGCACGGCGTGGATGCCGATCTCGCCCGCAGGGCGCTCGCCCACATGGCCCTCGCGGCCGTAACAGGCGCGCTCGTCCAGGGAGGTCTTGCGAGCGTCCGCGATGGCACGGGCCAGGGCCAGGGCCGTGCCCGAGGGCGCGTCGCGCTTGTGGCGGTGGTGGGCCTCGACGATCTCCGCGTCGTAGGTGGCCAGCACCCGGGACGCCAGCTGCACCAGCTCGGTGAGCAGGGTGACGCCGGTGGAGAAGTTGGGGGCGAAGACGACCGGCGCCCGCTGGGCGTGGGCCTCGAGGGCGGCGAGCTGGTCGGCGTCCAGGCCGGTGGTGCCGATGACCAGGGGGCGGTCCTCGGCCAGCTCGAGCATGCGGGCGGTGCCATCGGGCAGCGAGAAGTCCAGGAACACGTCCACCGCGCCCTGCAGCCCGGGGGCCAGGGGCTCGATGTGCCGCCCGCAGGCCCCGGCGCCGGCCACCAGCCCCACGTCGCGACCGATGGTCGGGTGGTCCTGGTGATCCGTGGCCAGGGTGAGGAGCAGATCGTCGGTGCCCAGCACCGCCGCCGCCAGCAGGCGCCCCATGCGGCCACCGGCGCCGACGAGGCCGATCCGGAGAGGCATCAGGCCTCCACCGCGTCGAGGGCGAAGTCGGGGACCTCGTCCACGAAGGGCACCAGGGGCAGCCGCAGCTCGTTGGGGCACAGGCCCGCCGCCGCCAGCGCCGCCTTGGCCGGGCGGGGGCTGGTGGTGTGGAAGAGCCAGTCGATGACGGGCAGCAGGCCGAAGTGCAGCTCGCGGGCGGTGCAGAGATCGCCGGTCGTGGCGGCCTGGTACAGGGCCACGGTCGCCGCGGGGGCCAGGTTCGAGATCACCGAGACGACCCCGCTGCCGCCGAGGGCCATCTGGGGGAAGAAGGTGCCGTCGTCGCCGGAGAGCACGGGGATGGGCGTGTTGGCCAGCAGGGTGTTGGCGTAGCCCATGTCGCCGGTGGCTTCCTTGATGGCGATCACGCCGGGGGTGGATGCCAGCTCGGCGAGCAGCTCGGGGGCCACGCGCTGCGCGGTGCGACCGGGCACGTGGTAGAGCATCAGCGGCAGCCCCGGGGCGGCGCAGGCGCGCACATGGGCCCGCAGGCCATCGGGCGAGGGCTTGTTGTAGTAGGGCAGCACCAGCAGGCCGGCGTCGGCGCCGAGGGTCTTGGCGCGGCGGATGCGGTCCAGGGTGCTGACGGTGTTGTTGGTGCCCACGCCGGCGGTGACCGGCACGGCGCCGGCGGCCGCGTGCACGGCGGTGCCCACGACGCGGTCCCACTCGGGCTCGCTCAGGGTGGGGGTCTCGCCGGTGGTGCCGCAGGCGACCAGGCCGTGGATGCCGGCCATCAGCTGTCGCTCGCACAGGGTGCGGTAGCAGGGCAGATCGAGCTCACCCCCGGTGAAGGGGGTGACCAGAGCGGTGTGCACGCCTTCCCAGCGCATGGATGCCTCCGGGGCCAGGGGTTGGAAGGGGCTCGATGTTCAGAACTGGACGGTGCCCGTGAGCATTCCACCCATGGCGGGCTTGTCGAAGCCGCCGCCCAGCTCGTCGTCCTCGTAGGTGCTGTAGTACTTGCCCGGCAGCATCACGCCGACCATGCCGCGCAGCATGAAGTGCTCGTAGGGCTCGTAGATGACCGACGCGTCGAACTCCCAGCCGTAGCCCTTGTTGTCGCTATCGGCCTCGGGCACCTTGGCCGCCTGGGCGCCGAACACGGCGAGATCGACGGTGAGCTCGGGGAGGATGCGGTAGCCCACGTGGGGGCGCACATACAGCGCGTTGCGGATGCCTTCGCCGGTGAGCACCGCGTCGTAGTCCCGGCCGCCGTTGGTCTCGTTGGCGGTGGTCGCCTCGAGGGTGGGCAGGGGCTCTTCGAACATCATCAGCGTGAGGTTGTGGTCGCGGTCGAAGGTGAAGGTCTTGATGTTGGAGTCATCGGGATCGGCGTCGCCGGTGGCCAGGCCGCCCTCGACACCCACGATGATCTTGTCGAGCTGGGCGTCGCCGCGCAGCATGGCGCCCACCGCGGCGATGCGGAGGTCGTTGGCCCCGCCGCCGAGGTTGCCCGCGCCGAACACACCCACGACCTCGGTCTCGATCTCCACCGCGCCCATCTCGGCCTTGGCCCAGATGTCGCCGGTGTAGAGGGTGAGGTCCTCGGAGGGCTGCCAGCGGTACTGGTTGTGGAAGCCCAGGCCCAGGCTCTCGGTCTGGTAGGCGAAGGCCAGGTTGAGGGACTGCATGTCGTCGGGGGCGTTGAGGTAGCCCTCGTAGTTCACGTCCCAGGCGCCCATCAGGTAGAGCATCCCCACCCGGCTGGTGAACTGGATGCGGTCGGCGGTGTCGCCGTACTCGGCGTCGGGGGCGAAGCCGTCGTTCTGCCAGATGCCGGCACCCCAGTGCAGCGGCACGCGGCCGAAGCGGAAGCGGCCGATGTCGGTGTAGACCTCGCCCCAGGCGCGGGTCACGGCGATGCCGGCCGGGGTGGAGGCGCCGGTGGTGGTGGTGGGGGCGACGAGGGTCTGGTCGTAGGCCACGTAGGTGGTGTCGCCGGTGACGGGATCCTCCCAGCCTTCGACCTGCTCACCCCAGGGAACGAGGTTCAGGGCGTCGAACTGAGCGTACAGCCCGACCCGTTCCGTGATGTGGAAGCGCGGCTGCAGGCGCAGCCGGTGGTCCAGCAGGTTGCTGGTGCCCTCGGCCTGGTCGTTGGTGTCCGACAAGCTGAGGGAGTCGTACAGCAGGCCCCGGGCGCGGTAGTGGCCGGCCCACTCGAGCTGAGCAGCCGAGGCAGAAGGGGTGGCCACGATGAGGGCGAGGGGCAAAAAAATCGACACGGGAGCTCCAGCGAGAGAGCGGGGAACACACGAGCGGCGTGTCCTATGCCACACCCCTGGGGGGGTCAAGACGTTGACGCGGGGCGGATGGCAGGTCAGGTTGGGGCCATGCTCCAAGCCATGAAGCGACTCTGGCGCGGCTGGCGTAAGCTGGCCCACGGCATCATCACGGTGCAGAACACCATCCTGCTGGGTGCGGTGTTCTTCTTCGGCGTCGGCCCCACGGCGATCATTGCCAAGATCACCGGCCGCAAGCTGCTCGATCGGGATCCCATCCCGGACGGCGAGCAGCCCGAGAGCCACTGGGTCCCCATCGAGCGCGAGCGGGCGGACCTGAACACGGCCCAGCGACCGTTCTGAGCGCGCCCGCCTAGATCACCGTGTAGACGAAGGGCAGCACCGGGCTGCTCTCGGCGAACAGGATGAAGGCCACCATGGCCAGGATGACCAGGATGATGGGGGTCATCCACCAGGCCTTGTTGTGGACGATGAAGTCCCAGAACTCGCCGATGAGGCCTCGCTGGCGGACCTCGAGCTGGCTGAGATCGGGGGCGCCCTTGTCGGTCTCGCTCATGGGGTCTCCTGGGTTGCTGCCCGGATCATCGCCCGAAGCGCCGCGCAGTGCAAGGGGGCTGCGCTACGGGCGCCTCAACCGTCCCGGCGGGTCCAGTCGTAGGGGATGGTGGGGCTGTCGGGGGGGACGCGCAGCTCGTCGGGGGCGTCCCGGTGGTAGGGCTCGGAGGGGAAGTTGAGGACCAGGGCCTCTTCGGGGCCGATGGTCTTGAAGCCGTGGAAGACCCCGCAGGGGATCTGCACCCGCATCGGCGCGTGCACGCCCATGAACAGCTCGTTGACCCAGCCCTGGGTCGGGGAGCCGTCGCGGCCGTCGTAGAGCACCAGCTTCACCATGCCGTGGATGCAGACCATGGTGTCGATCTGGACCCGGTGCAGGTGCCAGGCCTTGGTCACCCCGGGGTAGGCCGTGGTCACGTAGCAGTGGACGAAGCCGGTGAAGTGCGGGCTGTCGGAGGACAGCAGCTCCATGAGGCGACCGCGCTCGTCGGGGATCGGGCGCAGGTGCTCGACCTGGACGCCGTCGATGAGCTCGCTGCGGACAGCGGCTTGCCTGGGACTCACGGGGCCTCCCCGGGGAGCAGCGGCTCCCACCAGTCGCGATGCTCGAGGTACCAGCGCACGGTGCGCTGCAGGGCCGGCTCCAGCTCGAGCGTCGGCGCCCAGCCCAGCTCCCGGGCCGCGCGGTCCGAGCACATGGCGTAGCGCTGGTCGTGCCCCGGTCGATCCGCGACGTGGCGGATGAGCGAGGGGGACGCGCCGACCTGTGCGAGCACGGCGCGGACCACCTCGAGGTTGTCCCGGTGCTGGCCGGCGCCGAGGTTGTAGACCCGGCCGCTGGTCCCGCGCAGGGCCGCGCGCAGCAGCCCCTCGCAGTTGTCGTGGACCCAGACCCAGTCCCGCAGGTTGCGGCCGTCACCGTAGACCGGCAGCGGCCAGCCCCGCAGGGCGTAGGCGGTCATGAGCGGGATGAGCTTCTCGGGGTGCTGCCGGGGGCCGAGGTTGTTGCAGGAGCGGGTGATGACCGCGTCCAGACCCCAGCTGCGCACCGCCGCGAGGACCAGCAGATCCGCCGCGGCCTTGCTGGCGGCGTAGGGGCTCGAGGGCGCCAACGGGGCCCGCTCGTCGGAGAAGCTGTCACCCGGGCGGTCGCCGTAGACCTCGTCGGTGGAGACCTGCAGGAAGCGGCCGCCGCCCGCGTCCCGCCAGGCCTCGAGCAGCACCTGGGTGCCCTGCACGTTGGTGTGCAGGAAGGGCGACGAGCCCGCGAGGCTGCGGTCCACATGGGACTCCGCCGCGAGGTTGAGCAGCAGATCGGGGCGCTGCTCCCCCAGGACGCGATCCACCAGGGTCCGGTCGGCGATGTCGCCGTGGACCAGCTCGAGGCGGGGGTCGTCCAGGGCCCCCTGGAGGTTGTCGCGGCGGCCGGCGTAGGTGAGCGCGTCCAGCACGATCACCCGATCGACGGGGAGCTCCACGCCCCCCTCGGGGGCAGGATCGAGGCCCAGCAGGCGCCGCACCAGGGCGCTGCCGATGAAGCCGCAGCCACCTGTGACCAGCCATCGCATGGCTCCAGCCTAGCTGCTCCCCCGCTAGACCGTCCAGCCGCGAGCCCACATCTGCGATATGACGCCGCGATGTCCCACCCCACCGCCGTGGTCCTGCCCTGCCTGGGGCTCCAGTCCAGCCTGGATGCCCTGCTGGAGCAGATCCCCGAAGATCTGCAGGTCTTCGTGGTCGACGACGGCAGCCCCACCCCCCTGCGCGCCCACCGCGGCACCCTGCTGCGTCATCCCCGGAACCGCGGCTACGGCGGCGCCCAGAAGACCGGCTACCAGGCGGCCATCGACGCCGGCGCCGCGCGGGTGGTGCTGCTGCACGGTGACGGCCAATACGAGGTGGCCAGCACCATCGCCCTCGCCGACGGCCTGGACGCGGCCCACGCGGTGCTGGGCTCCCGCTTCCAGCCCGGCCACGAGCAGCGGGTCCCGGGCTGGCGGGCGGCGGGGATCCGCGGCCTGACCGCCGCGGCCAACCTGCGCTTCGGCGCCGGCTTCGACGACCTGCACAACGGCGCCAGGGCGTTCAGGGTCGAGGCCCTGCAGGCGGTGGACCTCGCGTCGCTGTCCGACGACTACCGCTTCGACCACCAGCTGCTCACCGCCCTGATCCGCGGGGGAGCCACCATGGTGCAGCGCCCCGTGGCCATGCGCTACGACGACGAAGTGCTCTCCATCAGCCCCCGCCGGGCCGTGCGCTACGGCCTGGGCTGCCTGCTGGATCTGGTCGCGCCGCCACCGCTCCAGGGTCCGCTGGACGGCTGAAACCTCCCCAAACCGCAAATTCGTAAAATCGGTGCGAAACCTCCAGGGGAGGTGGAGTCGCAGCGGGTCAGTGGGCGTGCCCCTCCGCTACGGTGTCACACCGGACCGCCCCACGGGCTCGTCCAGGTGCACGGGATCAACAATCCGCCCCAGGCCGACACCAGGTCCTCCACACGCGCGAGGAGTTTCCATGACCGCCGCTCTGCTGTTCGTCCTCACCGCCACGGTCGCGACCCCCGCCGCCGAGCTGGACCAGGATCAGCTCGCCCACCGGGCGCAGCTGCTCGAGCGCTTCGACGAGGCCACCAGCCCCCACGCGCTCGCCCCCGACGAACGCGGCACCTGCCTCACCGGGCTGGTCATCGACCTGCGCGAGAGCTGGGAGCTGTTCGAGCCCGCCGACCAGCAGCGCATGGCAGGGTTCCTGGCTCCCTGGGGCGGCGGCGACCTGTCGCCCCGCAACCTGCGGGCCATGGACAGCGACGAGCCCCCTCCGCCCCCTCCGTCCGAGGGCACCGAGCCCTGCTTCGGCCACCAGTCCAACAACATCCTGACCACCGATCACTTCTCGGTGGAGTGGGAGAACGGCGTCGACGAGAGCCTCGCCGAGGCCTTCGCCGAGGCCCTCGAGTACTCCTGGGACAAGGAGGTCGTCGAGTACGGCTGGAACCGCCCCGTCGGCACCGACAACTACCCGATGCTGGCCTACATCGCCGACAACGACAGCTACGGCGGCGCGTACACCTCTGTCGAGTACTGCAGCGGCGAGGGCTACGTGCCCTACGTCGTGGCCTACTCCGGCTCCTGGGGCAGCTCCACCTGGGCCGACGACATGGCCGCCCACGAGTTCGCCCACGCCATCCAGTTCTCCACCAGCTACGCGCCGGAGTTCTGGTACTGGGAGGCCACCGCCATCTGGATGGAGGAAGAGGTCTACCCCAACAGCAACTACTGGTCCTACTACGTCGATGCCTACACGCAGAACCCCTGGATCGGCCTGACCGCGTCGTCCCAGCGCGACCAGGAGATCTTCTACCACATGTACGGTGGGGCGATCTTCAACTTCTTCATCGACAATTGGTACGACGGCCACGCCACCGTGAAGGGCATGTGGGACTACGCCGCCGGCCGCAGCGGGCAGTACTCCCTGCCGGTCTGGGAGAACGTCGAGGGCATCGGGGTCGACCTCGAGTGGGAGGAGGTCTTCGTCGGCTTCCTCGCGGCCAACACGGTCATGGACTACGACGAGCAGAACGTCTTCTCGAGCATCGACATCCACGACTCGGTCACCTCCCTGCCCGACGCCGGTGAGTCCACCGGCTCCGACGAGCCCGAGTCCCTGGGCCAGAACTACATCCGCTTCGACGACGCCCTGGACGACGGCCGCGACCTGGAGATCAGCTTCCAGGGCGAGGCGGGTCCCGACGAGTGGTACGCGGTGCTGGTGAGCACCGAGGACCGCCGGGTGGTCGAGGCCGTCCGCATCGAGCTGGACGAGAACCACCAGGGCACCGGCACCATCGCGTTCCAGGGTGGCGACAGCTACCTGGTCGTGGCCCCCTGGGACCACAACGCCGAGGGCTACCACTACAACTGGGACAACGCCGAGTCCTGGTCCTACAGCTGGTCCGCAGCCCTCACCGACGGCGGCACCGATCCGGACGACACCGAGAACCCCGAAGACACCGGGTACGACAAGGTCGACGACCTCCCCGAGACGCCGGATGGCGAAGGCGGCGTGGGCATGCCGGGCTGCGGCTGCGCCACCGGCGCGACCGCCCCCGCGGGCGCCCTGCTGGGCCTGCTGGCGGTGCTGGGGCTCGCGCGTCGGCGCGACTGAATCCCACACCCGCGGCGATTCGAGATAAAACCGAGGGAAACCCATCCCTCGGAGGTCTCCGTGCGCACCCTCTCCCTCTCCGCCCTGCTCGTGGTTCTCGGCCTCGGCCTGCTCGCCTGTGGTGACAAGGACGACACCAACGCCCCCGAAGGCGACACCGACACCGACACCGACACCGACACCGACACCGACACCGACACCGACACCGATGCGGACACCGACACCGCCGCCTGCGGCCCGTGGACCGGCATCGAGGGTGTGGGCACCAGCTGGGTCTACGCCTACGACGACGGCACCCAGTCCGGCACCGTCGAGAACGAGATCACCGAGTACGACGGCGTCAGCGGCGAGGTCACCGCGGTGAGCGTCTCGGGGCTGGTGGCCGCCGACTACACCATCGACTCCACCACCACCTCCGTGTACCGCTGCGACAACGAAGGCATGTGGATGACCAGCCAGTACACCGAGTACGCCATGGACTACAGCGGCACGCTGTACGAGGGCTGGACCGACACCGTCTACGAACCCGCCGCCCTGCTGATCCCCACCAGCATCGCCCCCGGCGACACCTGGACCACCGCCTACATCGGCACCACCGAGACCAACGCCACCGACCCCACCGCGTTCGAGAGCACCGTGGAGCAGGTGGTCGTCGAGGAGACCGAGGTCACCGTGCCCGCCGGCACCTACACGACCATGTACGTGGAATTCACCGGCGACGGTGAGGGCTTCTCCAACATCGCCGGCGGCGTCGGCGCGGTGAAGACCAACGTGACCGAGCTGACCGACTACGTGCCTTAGGAGCTGTCAGCTGTCAGCTGTCAGCTGTCAGCCCGGCTGGTGGAGAGATGATGCGTCTGCGTGCTGTTGTGTTGTCGCTGGTGCTGGCGGCGTGTGGTGGTGAGGTCGAGGTGGTGGTGCCCGAGCCGGGGCCCGGGGTCGAGCCCGAGGCCGCGCCGGAGCCGGAGCCGGAGCCGGAGCCGGAGCCGGAGCCGGAGCCGGAGCCCGAGCCCGAGCCCGAGCCCGAGCAGCCCAGCCCGGAGCCGGAGCCCACGCCCGCCTTCATCGCCCCGGATCCGGAGCCCGAACCCGAGCCGCACCCCGAACCCGCGCCCACGCCCTCCCCCATCCTCCAGGGCACTCTCATCCCCGGCCTGCAGCTGGGCGGCACCGAGCCCGGCTGCGATCAGGCGCCCAAGGAGCCGGAGGAAGACGAGGGCTGCGCCAAGCCTCCCCCGGCCCCCCCGACCGGGGGCTAGCCCCACGTGAGCCGCACCCGTCGCCTGATCTACGGCCTGATCGTCACGGCCGCGGTGCTGCTGGCTGCCGAGCTGGGCCTGCGGGCCAGCGGGGTGATGGACCAGGATCGACTCATCTCCCCCCTGCTCTTCCAGCAACTGGACAGCGGCGAGGGCGCCCTGCCCATCGACGACGGCTGGGTGCGCTGGGTGGACGGCACCACCTACCAGCAGGCCGCGCCGGGCCTGCGGGTGATCACCGTGGGCGGCTCCGCCACCGCCGGTGACGGCGTGACGCCCTTCTCCTCGTTCTCGAGCCAGCTGCAGCGACGGCTGGTGCACGCGGACACCGGGGGGCCGGTCGAGGTGATCAACATGGGCCGCGGCGGCATGGGGAGCCGCCAGGTGGTCGCGATCCTGCGGCAGGGGCTCGAGGCGTTCGAGCCGGACCTCGCGGTGGTCTATGCCGGCAACAACGAGTTCCACGAGCTGCGGGCCCTCAAGCACGCCAGCCCGGCCTACGGCGCCAACCTGGAGCGCACCCGGCGGCGCCTGCACGCCCTGCACAGCTACCGGGCCCTCCAGCAGCTGCTGGGACGGGCCGATCCCATCCCCTTCGAGCGCGTGGGCCCCGGGCTGCCAGCCGTACAAGACCTGCCCACCACCGTGGACGCCCAGGACCGGGCGCTGGCCGTGGAGCTGTACTCCGAGAACCTCACCCGGATGGCCGAGGCCGCCCGGGCCGCTGGCGTCCCATTGCTGTTGGCGACGGTCGCCGACAACCGGGCCGACTTCGTGGACACCCCACCCGGGGTCGCCCTGAGCGCCGATCAGGAGCAGCTCGCGGCGCAGCTCGAGGCCCTGGCCCGCAGCGGGGATCGCGACGCCCTGCAGGCCGAGCTCGGGCGCGTCGAGCCGCAGCTCCGGGACGAGCGGGCCTGGTTCCGGGCCGGCCGCGCGCTGCTGCAGGCGGGGCTGCGGGACGACGCCCGGCGCCTCTTCGATCAGGCCGAGCTGGTGCAGCTGCGGCCCAACCGCTCGAACCGCGAGCTGCGAGCCGCCCTACGCACGGTGGCCCTGGCCGAGGAGACCAGCCTCTGCGACGTGGCCGAGCAGCTGGACCGTGTGTCCATGTTCGGCACCGCCGGGGGGGATCTGTTCTACGACGCCTGCCACCCCAACCCCGCCGGGCACGCCCGGATCGCGGCGCTGATCGCCAGCTGCGCCCAGCGGGATGGCCTCCTCCCCGCGATCGACGCCCAGCGCCGGCTGCCCATCGATCCCTGGCGCCTGGATCACCACCAGCTGCGCCTGGATCAGCTCCCGGCGACGCCCCCCGCCGATCCCGCCCAGGCCGCCGCCCAGGCCGGCCACGAGGCCTTCGCCAGGGGAGCGCCCGACCAGGCATGGGCGCACTACCAGCGGGCCGTCGAGCTGGGCGGACCGCCGGAGATCCTGGGCCTGAACCGGGCGCTTGTCCGCTGGCACCAGGGGCGCCGGGATGACGCCCAGGCCATCCTGCAGCAGCTGCCGGATGCAGATCCCGAGATCTCGAACTGGAAGGCCTTGCTCACGCGTTGAGGACGGTGCGCTCCCCTTCCCTGCACGGCTGGTTACTACGCAGCCGCCAAGTCACGGGTGTCCAGTGTCCGAAGCGTCTCCTTCCCCGTCCCGCGTGATCCGCACCGCCGTGGTGCTCGGCCTGACCGCCGGCGCCCTCGAGATCGCCCTGCGCGCCGCCCCGCGGCTGGGCATGGATCTCGGCGAACGCCTCCTCTGGCTGCTCGTCGCGGCGAGCCTGTCCGTGGCCCTGACCGCGGGCGCCGCCGTGGTGCTGCTGGCCCTGCGGAGGTTCCTGCGCTGGGTCCCCGCCCTGGGCCTGTCCGCGGCCTCCCTGATCCTGGTGCACGCCGCGCTGTACTGGCGCTTCGATCTACACGTCAACGCCTTCGCCAAAGACCCGGTGCTGTGGGGTGGCCTGCTGGCCATCGGCGTCTTCAGCCTGGCCCTGGGCTGGCTCGGCGAGCGGCCCCTGCGGGCCCTGGGGAGCCGCTTCGAGCTGGGCTGCCTGGCCCTGGCGCTGGTGAGCGCCGTGATCGGGCTGGTCCGCGGCACCCCCCCGGCCGCCTCGGCGCCGGGCACGGGCCCCAACATCCTGCTCATCACCCTCGACACGGTGCGCCACGACGCCCTCGAGCCCTACGGTGGCCCCGTCGCCACCCCGGCCATCACGCGCCTGGCCGACGAAGGCACCCTCTTCGAAGAGGCCATCGCCACCGCGCCCCTGACCGAGGCCAGCCACCTGGCGATGCTCACCGGCCTCGAGCCCACCCACACCGGCATCGTCTCCAACGGCACCGCCTTCGGCGAGCAGCCCGCCCTGATCTCCCACGCCTTCCAGCAGGCCGGCTGGGCCACCGGCGGCTTCGTGGCCGGCTTCCCCCTGCACGCCCGCTGGGGCTGGACCCAGGGCTTCGACGTCTACGACGACGACTTCGGCACCATGCCCGGCCTGCACCGCCTGGCCATCGTCAAGGCGTCGGACCAGCTCACCCTCCCCGGCGGCACCCTGCGGGAGCGCCGGGGCGACGGCGTCATCGCCCGTACCACCCAATGGATCGACCGGGTCGAGGGCGGCCCCTGGTTCGCCTGGGTCCACCTCTTCGATCCCCACGGCCCCTACGAGGCGCCCGCGCCCTACGCCATGGACACGGAGCCCCCACGCGACGGCTCGGCGCTCGAGCTGCCCAGCTACTGGCCGCCCGCCCTGCGCTCGGTGACCTCCACCGACTGGCTCACCGAGGCCTACCACCAGGAGATCCGCTACACCGACTCGCTGCTGTCCGAGCTGCTCCAGCACCTCGAAGCCAGCGCTGAGCTCGAGGAGACCGTGATCGTCCTGACCGCCGACCACGGCGAGAGCCTGACCGAGCACGACTACCTCTACGACCACGGCGACAACCTCTACGATCCCTCCCTGCGGGTCCCCCTGATCGTGCGCTGGCCCGGTGGCGCCCGCGCCGGCAGCCGCGTGGACTGCCAGGTCTCGACGGTCAGCGTGGCGGCCACCCTGCTGGACCTCGCGAGCCTGCACTGGAAGGAGCACGACCGCGACGGCGCATCCCTGCTGCCCATCCTGAAGGACCCCAGCGGCTGCGAGCCCACCGACGCCTTCGCCTCCACGGTGGCGGGCCGGCTGATGGAGAATCCCCCCATCGACCACGCCCTGCGGGGGCGGGACCGCAAGCTCATCGCCCACGAGGACGGCAGCTCCGAGCTGTACGACCTCGAGCTGGACCCCGGTGAGACCCGCGATCTCGCCGCCGAGCGGGCCGACGAGGCGGGCGCCCTGCGCTCCGTGCTCGCGGGCCACCTCGAGGGCCGCGCCGAGATCAAGGCCGCGTCCCAGGACGCCGGCACGCAGGATGCCCTGCGCGCCCTGGGCTACATCGACTAAGCGAGGCCCCCATGAGTGTGGACACCCCCGAGCGCACCTGGCTGAAGGTCCCCCTGCTGGCCGCCGGTATCGGCATGCTGGCCGGCGCCCTCGAGGGCCTGGCCATCGCCTCCACCATCCGCCTGCAGCTGTCCTGGGTCGAGGCCTTCGTGCTCATGCTGGTCACCGTCGCCGCCGGCGCCATCGTCGCGGTGGGCACCGGCATCCCGGCGGGGATCCTGGCCAGCTTCACCCAGCGGGGCGAGGCCGCCTCCCGCCGCCAGGCCCTGGGGTTGGGCATCGTGGGCTTCGTGCTGGCCGGCTGGTACTTCTGGCCCATGGGCTGGGGCCTGGTCCAGCAGGGCCGCTGGCTGGGGGGCATCGCCGGCTTCGCCGTGCCCATCGGGTTCTTCGGCACGGTCATGTTCAACGCACGGTACTGGCTGCGCAAGGTCGAGATCGGCTGGGAGCCCAAGCTGGGCTGGCTGCCCATCAGCCTGCTGGCCGCCCTGCTGCTGGCGGCGGTGGACGCCTCCTGGCTGGTGCGCTCCATCGACCAGACCGAGGGGATGGCCCTCGAGGAGGATCAGAACGTCCTGATCGTCACCATCGACACCCTGCGCCGGGACTTCGTCTCCGCCTACGGCGAGGACGAGGCCGTGCCCACCCCGCGCTTCGACGCCTTCGCCGAGGAAGGCGTGCTCTACACCGACGCCGTGACCCCGCTGCCCGAGACGGGCCCCTCCCACGCGTCGATGTTCACCTCGCTGCACCCCTCGACCCACGGCGTGATCTCGAACGGCCACCCCCTGCACAAGGGCTTCACCACCATCGCCGAGCGCCTGGCCGACGAAGGCTACGCCACCGGCGCGTTCGTCAGCTCCTTCGCCGTGGACTCCCGCACGGGCCTCGACCAGGGCTTCCAGATCTACGACGACGGCTTCATGCCCGCGGTGCACGGCGTCAGCGAGATCCGGCTGGTGGGCCTGGCCCAGCGGCTGATCATGCGCTTCGGCGATCCCCTGAAGGTCCCCTGGCTGCTCGAGCGGGCCGCCGATGTGACCAACGGCCGGGCCATCCCCTGGCTGCAGGCCCGGGGCGAGCGCCCCTTCTTCTGCTGGGTGCACTACTTCGAGCCCCACGCCCCCTACGAGGCCCACGCCCCCACCGACGCCGAGGGCGTCCCCCTGCCCGACGTGGACCACCGCTGGATCCTGGCCAACGAGCGGGGCTTCGAGTACACGCCCGAGGTGATCGAGCAGCTGCGCACCCTCTACGGCCACGAGGTCAGCTGGGTGGACGGCCAGCTCGGGCTGCTGCTGGACGCCCTCGAGGACGCCGGCCACGCCGAGGACACCATCGTCATCATCACCGCCGACCACGGCGAGATGCTCGGCGAGCACGACTACCACTTCAACCACCACAGCATCTTCGACGAGGCCGTGCGCATCCCCCTGGCCATCCGCGCCCCCAAGCTGCGGCCCGGAACCCAGGTCGTGGACGCGCAGGTGCGGGTGATGGACATCCCGCCCACCGTGCTGGACTACCTGCGGCTCGACCCCATGGAGCCCACCGAAGGCCGCGAGCTGCTGGGCTACGCGGAGAAGGTCCGCCACGCCTCCATGCCCACCACCCTGGTCGGCCGCAAGACCGGGGCCCTGGACCGCGGCTCCCTGCTGGGCTTCCGCACCGGACGCCCCCACGAGCAGGAAGGCCGCCCCCTCAAGTACATCTGGGATCTGGACGAGGACCGGGAGCTGCTGTTCGACCTGGTGGGCGATCCCGATGAGCTCAGCGACGTCTCCGCCGAGCACCCCGAGCTGGTGGAGCAAGCCCGCAAGGTCGTCACCCCCGACGCCGACCGCCTGCAGCTCGAGCCGATGGAGATGGACCACGCCACCCAAGAGGGCCTCAGGGCCCTGGGCTATCTGGACTGATGGCCGGACTGGGCCAACGCTGGACCGACCTGCTCGACCGCGGCAGCCCGGGCCTGCGCCTGGCCGTCATCCTCGCGCTGCTGGTCATCCTGTGGGCCCCCGACGCCCTGGTGGGCCTCGACACCTACTGGCACCACGACCTGCGCACCCACCACTACCCCTGGCGGGTGTGGGCCGCGGCCAGCTGGTTGAAGGGCGAGCTGCCCGTGTGGTGCGCCGGCGCCGCCAACGGCTACCCGCTGCTGGCCGACGGCCAGACCGGCGTGCTCTACCCGCCGACCATGCTGCTGTTCATGCTGCTGCCCGCCCCCCTGGCCATGGCCTGGTCGGTGCTCCTGCACCACTGGTGGGCCGGCCTGGGCGCCGCGCTGCTGGCCCGCAGCCTGGGCCGCTCCGGGCCCGCGGCCCTGCTGGCGGGCGTGGCCTGGACCTTCGGCGGCTTCCTGGTCACCCACACCCTCTACCTGGGCATGCAGCACGCCCTGGCGTGGCTGCCCTTCACCCTCTGGGCGGTGGTGAACGCCACCCGCGCGCTGCACGGGGGCCCTGACGGCCTGCCCCGACGCTGGTGGGTCGCCACCGGCGCCGGCATGGCCCTGATGATGCTGGCCGGCCACCCTCAGGCCGCCGTGTTCTCCTGGCTGCTGGTGGGCCTGCTGGTGCTCTGGCGCCTGTGGCCCGCGCGGCGCAGCCCGCAGCTCGCCGTCGGCCCGGTGGTGGGCTTCGTGGCCGCCTCCCTGGCCGCCATCGCCATCGCCTCCCCTCAGCTGGCGGCCTCGGCGGAGCTGTCCCAGTTCTCCATGCGCGGCGGCGGCGTGGCCGAGATCTTCGCCGGCATCGGCAGCCTGCCCCCGCAGGAGCTGATCAACGGCGTGCTGCCGGCCTTCTTCGGCATGGATCGCCCCGCCGACATCGCCCTGAGCTACCACCACCGGGGGCTGGGCTACTGGGGCATGGGCGAGAACCACTGGGAGATGGCCTTCTACCTGGGCATCCCGGTCGTGGTGCTGGCGAGCTGGACCCTGTGGCGCCGCAAGCAGCGCTTCTGGTGGGCCGTGGCCCTGCTGGCCGTGGTGCTGATGCTCGGGCGCTTCACGCCGGCCTGGGGCCTGTTCCGGATGCTCCCGGGCATGGGCTACTTCCGCTTCCCCGTCCGCTTCGCCATCTGGCTCTGCCTGGCCCTTCCCCTGTTGGCGGCCTGGGGCCTGGACGACCTGGTCGAGCGCGCTGCGAGCGACGCCGCCGGCGTCAAGCGCTGGATGATCGCGGTGGGCGCGGTGGCGCTGCTGGGCTTCCTGGGGCTCAGCACCCTCAACCTGGGCCTGAACCTGGGCGAGCCCGCGGTCCGCGCCAAGCTGACCTCCCACTTCATGGCCCAGACCCAGCTGCCCCCGCCCCCGGACGACCTGGGGCCCCTGCAGCAGGCGGCCCTGCCCGCCGGTGAGCCCGAGGATCCCGCCCTGATCCCCGCCAAGGTGGGGCGCATCATCACCAGCCTCGACGACGCCAGCTCTCCGGGCTCCAGCAAGGTGCTGTGGCCCCTGCTGCAGCTGGCCCTGGTGCTGGGGGGCGTGGCCGCCCTGCGCCGGCGCAAGCTGTCGGGCTACGGGCTGGGCATGGGCCTGACCGCCCTGCTGGTCATCGACCTGCACAGCTTCGGGGGCGACTACCACCCACGGGTCCCCAGCAGCGTGGCCGAGGCGCGCCCCAGCGCCCTGCAGCTGATGGACGCCGATCGGGACCGCTACCGGGTCAGCACCCTCGACCGCCAGGTGGACACCTGGCTGGACACCGAGGTGGCCTCCGCCAGCCTGGGGCTGCTCTGGGGCCTGCAGGACGTCATCATCACCAGTCCCCTGCTGCTGGTGCGCAACGAGCTGATCCTGGGCATGGTGGGCCTGGACCTTGGCACCACCAGCGGCGAGGAGAAGGCCCAGGCCTTCGTGGAGCACCTGCCCATCGCCAGCTTCCTGGGCCTGCGCTACGTGCTGACCACCCACGAGCTGCAGGATCCCCGGCTGCTGCCCCTCAGGGGCGGACCGGTCAAGCTCTACCGCAACACCACCGCCCTCCCGCTGGCCACCGTCGTGGGCTGCGCGGTGGAGGCCGACAGCCCCGAGACGGCCTGGGAGGCGATGCAGACCCTGCGGCCGAGCCAGCAGGCGGTGATCGAGCCCGATCCGGAGCAGGCTCTCGATCCCGCGCTGCTCGCCTGCGCGCCATCCGGCCCGCCGGGGGTGGTGGAGATCCTCGAGCGGAGCGAGCGCGACTGGACGCTGCAGGCCAGCATGGACCGCCCGGGCCTGCTGGTGCTGGCCGAGACCGACTACCCCGGCTGGATCGCCACCATCGACGGAGAGCCCGCCCCCATCCACACCACCAACATGAACTTCCGGGGTGTGCAGCTGCCCGCCGGCGAGCACGAGATCCGCTTCGCCTACGCGCCATCCTGGCTGCGCCCCACGGGAGCAGCGGCTGGCCTGGCGCTGCTCCTCGGGATCATCGCCCTGGCGGTGCCGCGGCGCAGGTCGGTGTAGCGCGCGGACTCAGTCCTTCTGCTTCAGGGCCCTGCGGGGCATGCCGAGCCAGACCAGGACGGCGGCGGCGAAGACGGAGACGGGGACCGCGACCATCACGGCGAAGACCGCCACGAGGAAGGCGAGGACCTTCTCGATGATGTCCCAGGGCATGGACCAGCCGGTGCCGCCGCGCTCGAGGGCGTAGCCCTTGGCGTCGTGCATCTCCTGCAGCGACGCCTGGTAGGCCGACAGCTCGTGGGGCTCCACCCGGTCCCGGAGCACCTGGAGGTGGTAGGCCACGTGCATGGTGCCGTCGGCGGGCTCGCTCACGGCGGTGAACTCGAACCAGGGGCTGGAGACCTCGGCCTCCACCAGCTCGAGATCCCAGTCGGGATCCACCAGGATGGTGATGTGCTCGTGCTCGTCGAGGCCCATGGGCAGGGCCAGGGGCTGGCTGCGAGAGCCGGCGACCCCGGGCAGCCAGTCGAAGATCGCCGCCGAGGGGAGCCAGAGCTGCTCGAGCTCTTCGTCGACGGGCTGCCAGGCGTGGGCCATGCGGTAGCGCTCGCCGATCTCGACCACGTTGGCCTCGCGGTCGTCCCGGATGGTGATGTTGGCCTCCGGGAAGACCGGGGTGCCCAGCTGGGCGTAGTGCTCGATGAAGTCGTCCTGCAGCCGGCCCAGGCTGATGTCCGCCAGCAGGCGCCGGATCTCTTCGGCCCGGGAGCCCTCGAAGCGGGTCTGGACCGTGAGCCGCGGCTCGTCCGGATCGTCGTTGAGGTCGTAGCTGTGACGGATGGTCGCCCGCCCCTGGGGCAGGGCCGGCAGCGGCACGTCCACCAGGCCGGTGGCGCCGGCGAGCACGGGCAGCGCCTTGCCGAAGGCGGGGATCCAGGTCTCGGCGATGGGGCCGCCCTGGTCGCTCTCGGTGGGATCGATCCAGATCTCGGCGCCGTCGATCACCGCCACCGCGATGACGTGATCGAAGACCGAGGGCGACGGCAGCATCCCGTCGATGCCCGCGCCGTCGGCCCGGCTGACCAGGGCCGGCCAGGCGCGGATGCCCCGGGCCTGCAGCAGGCTCACCAGCAGCAGGGTCTTGTCCTTGCAGTCGCCGTAGCGGCGCCGCATCACCTCGGCGGGCTGGTGGGGGATGTGGGAGGCGTCCCCCAGCTCGATGCCGAAGTACCGCACGTCGTCCTGCACCCAGCGGGCCGCGGCGGTGAGGAAGGGCTCGGGCGCGCCGGTCTGGGCCCAGAGCTGGTCGGCCAGCGCCTGCACCGCGGGATCCACCGGGGCGGGGACCACGTAGACCTGCCGCGCCCACTCGGCCACGTCGGCCCAGGAGCCGAAGTCCGCCGCCTGGACCCAGGGGTAGGGATCGAAGTCCACCGGGACCTCGTAGGCTTCCTGCACCGCCAGCTGGTGGCGCAGATCCCAGCGGGCCTCCTGCCAGCCGTCATCGAGGCTGCGCAGGGTGGGGGCCTGGACGCCGAAGCTCTGGACCTGCACACCGCGCTCCCCCGGCCACAGCAGCCGCAGCTGCCGCTGCTCGGCGGGGACGCCCCAGGCCATGGGCCAGGCTTCGGTGTAGTGGCCCGAGAAGACGGGATCGAGGCCGTCGACGGACCAGGCCATGTCCACCACGTCGCCGACGCGGATGTCGGGCATGACCACCACGAGCTTGCGGGTGCCGTCGAAGATGTGCTGCCACAGCGCGGACTCTTCCCGGATCACCGTGGCGTGGGAGCCCTCGAGGCGATCCTGCCAGGCGCCGCCGCGCCAGACCCGCAGGTGATGCAGCTCGACCTCGGACCAGGCCGGATCGAAGACCACCTCGAGGCGGGACATCAGATCCAGGCCCTCGCGGGTGACGATGCGGTAGGTGGTGTGGGCGTAGCGCTCCACCTGCACGTCCCCCACGCGGATCTGGTCGTCCACCAGCAGGTACTGGACGGACTCCCGGGCCACGCCGGTGGGCGCCGGGGACGACACCGGCGGCTCGACCGCGTCGATCCAGCCAGGGGCGGGCCCCGTGCCGACGCTGGGATCGTCCAGCTCCAGGGCGGCGCCGGGGAGCGAGAGGGACACGATGAGGGCGAGGGAGGCGAGCATCACGACAGCCTAATCCCCCCGGGCCGTCTCGGCTGGGGCCACCGTGAGCACCGCGGCGCCCTCGAAGCGTCCGGCGCGCAGGTCGTCGAGGGCCTGCTGGGCGCGCTCGAGGGGGTAGGGATGCACCTCGACGAACACGCGCACCTGGGCCGCGAGGGCGAGGAACTCCTCGCCATCTCGCCGGGTGAGGTTGGCCACCGAGCGCACGGAGCGCTCCCCCCAGAGCAGGCTGTAGGGGAAGCTGGGGATGTCGCTCATGTGGATGCCGGCGCTGACCACCGGCGCACCCCGGCGCACATGTCCGAGGGCCGCGGGCACCAAGCCGCCCACCGGCGCGAAGAGGATCGCGGCGTCGAGCTCGACGGGGGGCGCCTCGTCGGAGCCCCCTGCCCAGGCCGCCCCCACGTCCAGGGCGAAGCGCTGGCCGGCGTCGTCCCCGGGGCGCGTGAAGGCGTAGACCTCGCGCCCCTCGAAGCGGGCCACCTGGGCCAGGATGTGGGCCGCCGCGCCGAAGCCGTAGAACCCCACCCGCTGCGCCTCCCCCACCATGCGCCAGGCCCGGTAGCCGATGAGCCCCGCGCAGAGCAGCGGGGCGGCCTGCAGCTCCGGGTAGCCCGGGGGCAGCGGGAAGCAGTAGCGGGCGTCGGCCACCGTGTACTCGGCGAAGCCACCGGGGAGCTGGTAGCCGGTGAAGCGCGCCTCGCCGCAGAGGTTCTCGCGGCCCTCGTCGCAGTAGGAGCAGCAGCCGCAGGTCCACCCCAGCCAGGGGATGCCCACCCGATCACCGAACGCGAGGCCCCGGACTCCGCGGCCCAGGGCGTCGACGGTGCCCACCACCTGGTGGCCTGGGATGACCGGCAGCACCGGCTCGTCGAGATCGCCATCCACCACGTGCAGATCCGTGCGGCACACCGCGCAGGCGTGGACCCGCACCCGTACCTGGCCAGGACCCGGCACGGGCATCGGCAGATCCTCGAGCACCAGAGGCTGCCCCTGTTCGTGCAACACCATCGCGCGCATCGGACCTCCGCTCGCTTGGAGCTACAGCCTACAGCCACCAGCCTCACCCGGACAGCCAACGCCCCATGCCAGGGTTAGACAGAGCCCATGCAGCACGCCCCCCTCACCGTCTCCCAGCTGACCCGCGCCCTGTCCGATCTCGTCGAGGACGAGTTCGGCTACGTGAAGGTGGTGGGCGAGGTGGGGCGGGTCACCTTCGCGCGCTCGGGGCATTGGTACCTGAGCCTGAAGGACGACGGCGCGGTCCTGGACGCCGCGGTGTTCCGGGGCACCAACAACCGCATGACCTGGCGCCCCCGCCAGGGCGACCGGGTGGTGGCCACCGGCGCGCTGTCCATCTACGCGCCCCGGGGCTCCTACAGCTTGATCGTGCGCAAGCTCGAGCGCGCGGGCGAGGGTGACCTCGCCGCCCGCCTCGAGGCGCTGAAGCGCAAGCTGGCGGCCGAAGGCCTGTTCGCCCCCGAGCGCAAGCGGCCCCTGCCGCCGGTGCCCCGGGCGGTGGGCGTGGTCACCTCGGCCACCGGCGCTGCCCTGCGGGACATCCTGCGGGTCATCGACGGCCGCTGGCCGGGCCTGCCGATCATCCTGGCCCCCTGCCTGGTCCAGGGCGACGGTGCGGCAGCGCAGATCGCGTCGGCGTTGCGGCTCATGGAGCGCCACGGCGTCGCCGACGTGGTCATCGTGGGGCGCGGCGGGGGCTCGGCCGAGGACCTCTGGGCCTTCAACGAGGAGCCCCTGGTGCGCGCCGTGGCCGCCTGCTCCATCCCCGTGGTCTCGGCCGTGGGCCACGAGACCGACACGACCCTCTGCGACCTGGCGGCCGACGTCCGCGCCGCCACCCCCTCCCACGCCGCCGAGCTGGTGGTCCCCGAGCGCGACGGGCTGCTGGCCCTTGTGGACGATCTCGCCGGCCGCCTCGCGCTGTCCGCTGGGCGCCAGGTGCAGCGCAAGCGTGATGGGCTCCGGGCGATGAAGCTCCGGGACCCCCGCCGCCGCGTGGTCGAAGCCCGGCTGCGGGCCGACGAGCTCGACGCCCGGCTGCGCCGCGTCATGGCCGTGGACCTCGAGCGCCGGCAGCGCAGCGTCGAGCTGCAGGCGGCCCGTCTGAAGGCCCTCTCCCCGCTGGCCGTGCTCGATCGCGGCTACGCCATCGCCCTCAGGCAGGGCCAGGCGGTGCGCGACGCCGCCGCCCTGGCCCCCGGCGAGCTGCTGGAGCTGCGCCTCGCACAGGGCAGCGCGACCGTGAGGGTGGAGAGCGCGGAGTCATAGGGATACGCCTGGATCGGACCCGGACCTCCCTCAGCTCATGCCCACGAACGTCTCCCAGCCCTACAAGGACGCCGAGAAGCGCTTCCGCCAAGCCACCGAGGCCGCTGACCAGATCGCCTGCCTCGAGGAGATGCTCAGCCTGATCCCCAAGCACAAGGGGACCGAGAACCTCCAGGCCGACATCAAGTCCAAGCTCTCGAAGCTCCGGAAGCAGCCCAAGAAGAAGGCCACCCGCACCGGTGGCCAGAGCATGAACGTGGACAAAGAGGGCGCCGCCGCCCAGATCACCCTGGCGGGGCCGGGGAACGCTGGCAAGTCCGCCCTGGTCGCGGCCTTGACCAACGCCAAGGCCGAGGTCGCGCCCTACCCCGGCAGCACCCGGGTGCCCCAGCCCGGCATCATGTGGTACCAGGACGTCGGCCTGCAGCTGGTGGACCTGCCCCCCATCACCCGGGACTACAACGAGCACTGGCTCTTCGACGCCTACCGACGGGCCGACATGGTCTGGCTGGTGCTGCGGGCCGACAAGCCGCTGTCCGGCTGGGAGCTGGTGCACGAGTTCCTGGCCCAGAAGCGCATCCACCTCTACCCGGCCTTCACCGAGCAGCCCGAGGACCTGGACTGGGCCTGGGTGCCCCAGCCCACCATCCTGGTCATCACCGGCTCGGACATGGAGGACGCCGAGGAGAACCTCGAGATCATGCGGGAGCTGGTCGAGGTCCCCTACCCCGTGCACCTCTGCTCCCCGGTGACCGGCGAAGGCCTCGACGAGCTGCGGGAGCTGACCTTCCGGGCCGCGGACATCATCCGCGTCTACACCAAGCAGCCCGGCAAGGACGCGGACATGGACCGCCCCTTCACCGTGCCCGTCGGCTGCACCGTCGAGGAGCTCGCCTTCCGGATCCACAAGGACCTCGCGAAGACCATGCGCAGCGCCCGCATCTGGGGCTCGGGGGCCTTCGACGGCCAGACCGTGAACCGCACCCACACCCTGCAGGACCGGGACGTCCTCGAGCTCAAGGTCTGAGCCGTGCCCGTCCCCTTCGACGCCGTGCTGGTGCTCGGCAAGGCCGTGGGCCGCGAGCCACCGCGCTGCCACCGGGAGCTGAAGGCCCGCGCCGCCGCCGCCAGCGCCGCACACCGGGCGGGCGCGGGCACCGTGATCAGCCTCGAGGCCCGACTTCGGGGCCAGGAACGCGCGGGCTCGGCCATCGTCGCCGAACACCTGGCCGCCCTGGGGGTGCCCGCGGCCCGCGTGGTCCTGCGACAGAGCTCCCGCTCCACCCGGGACGAGGCCATCCAGGGTGCCGCGCTGGCCGAGGAGCTCGGCCTCCGGCAACTGCTGGTGGTCACCTCGGCCTACCACGTGCCCCGCGCGCGCCAGATCTTCGACGAGGTCGCCGGCCGGGACCGGGCCACCGTCCACGGCACCATGGGCCTGCTGCGCTTCGCGAACCCCACCGAGCGAGGCTGGATTCTCGACGGTGAGCCCTGCGCCTCGACCATCCGGTCCGAGGGCCGGGTCGAGGCCGGGCTGCTGGCGGCGGAGGCCGCGCTGGGCTGGCTGCCGTCCCGCCTGCGCTGGGCCCTCGAGTCCCGGGCCGGCACCCTGTGGCGCGGCTGACGGAATCCTGCAGGCGACACCAGGCGACACAGGCTAGACTCGTCCGATGCCTGCCCCTCCCGCCATGCCCGGCAGCTACCTGGTCCTCGAGACCACGGGCACCTGCAACCTGGACTGCGTGCACTGCGACCGCTCCAGCATCCCGGAGGTGGGCTGCGACGAGCACGCCCACGGCGGCCCGTTCCTGGACCTGGCCATGGCCCGGGGCTTCATGCGGGACCTCGGCGCCTTCGGCGCTCGCTTCGACACCCTGATCCTGTTCTGGCTTGGCGATCCGCTGCTGCACCCCCACTTCGCGCAGCTGTACCCGATGTTGATCCGGGAGAACGAGCAGCACCGGGTGTTCAACAAGATCGAGCTGCACACCAACGCCGTGGCCCTGAGCGCACAGCTGGCCCGGGTCGCCCTGAACCAGGCCGAGACCCCCCAGGTGTGGCACCTCACCATGGACGCCGCGCACCGACACACCTACCGAGGGATCAAGGGCCGCGACCACTTCCACGCCGTGGAGCGCAACGTCGAGCGGCTGATCGCGCTCAAGGGGCAGCTGGGCGCACCCTGGCCCCGCATCGTGCTGCAGTTCATCGTCAGCGACCGCAACGCGGACGAGGTGGAGCTGTTCCGCGCGCGCTGGTCCCGGGTGCTGACCCGCGCCGGCCTGCGGGTCACCACGGCCGCCGGCCACGTTCCCTGGGGCGAGGGCGACGATGCCGTCATCTTCCTGCGGCAGCTCGACTGCCCGACCCCCGATGAACAATCCCGCCAGAACCGGGTCTTCCGCACCGTTGCCGCGGGCCTCGATCTCGATCTCCCCGGCGGTGACGCGGCCCCGGAGCAGGTCGTGGCCCACAACCCGACCCCCTGCAGCGGCTTCTGGAAGAGCCCGGTGGTGCGCTGGAACGGCGACGTCACCGTCTGCACCCGGGACGCCGGCCTGGCCCTGAGCCTGGGCAACCTGCGCCGCACCCCATTCAGCGAGCTGTGGTGGGGGCCCGAGGCCGAGGATCGGCGCCGTCGGGTGGCCCGCGGTGACTACAGTGGCTTGCCCCTGTGCGCCGACTGCTTCATCCCCCGCTCCGCCAACTACACAGGCATCGAGCCCCTCGAGATCCAGCGCCACGCTGCATGGGCAGCGACGCGACACAGCACCGACACATCGGAGTCGCCATGAGCCCCCTGCCCGCACGCCTCAAGCAGGCCGCGGAGCTGGCCCGCCTGCGCCCCGCGCCCGGGCCCCCGACCCAGGTCCACGTCTCGGTCACCGACCGCTGCAACCTGCCCTGCGTGCACTGCGCCATCCACCGCAAGACCACCACCGACCTCCCCACGGATGTCTGGCTGCGATTCTTCGACGATGTGTCGGCGTGGCTCGGCACCGAGGTCGGGGTCAACTTCGCGGGGGGCGAACCCCTGCTGCGAACCGACCTCGAGCAGCTCATCGCCCACGCCGTGTCCAAGGGCTTCACCACCACCTTCAACACCAACGGTTGGCTGCTCACGGAGCGGCGCGCCGCAAGCATCGCCGCCTCCGGCGTGAGCATCGTCTATGTGTCGCTCGACGGCACCGACGAGGAGCTGGTGGACCGCACCCGCAACCGGACCGGCGCGTACCGTCGCGCCGTCGAGGGCATCGAGCACCTCCGGAACATCGACGGTGGCCCCCAGGTGATCATCGCCTGCATCCTGCACGGGCAGAACGCGGCGCAGATCCCCGCCCTCATCGAGTACGTCCGCGAACGCGAGCTGCAGCTGGTGATACAGCCGCTGTATCAGACCTTCGACGAGCCCTTCGACCCCCAGTGGTATCGGCGCTCCGAGCTGTGGCCGCGGGACCTGGCGCCGCTGGACGCCGCCATCGACGCCCTGATCGCCGAGCGCAAGGTCTGGGGCCCGGTGTGCAACCCCATCGCCCAGCTCGAGGGCATCCGCCGCTACTTCCACGCGCCGGATGTGCACAACGGCCTGGCCTGCCGGGCGGGACACAGCGACCTGGCCGTGGACGCCCAGGGCAAGCTGCGGCTCTGCTTCATGCTCGACCCCATCGGCGACATCACCGAGCGTCGCCCCACGGAGCGGGCCTGGACCCACCCCCGGGCCCTGCACCGCCGGTGGCAGGTGGCCCACTGCGACCGGCCCTGCAACCTGCTGAACTGCAACTTCGAGGGGGTCGGGGAGCAGTAGAGGCGAGGTTTTTTCACCTCAGCCCCTTGACAGCGCGAACGATCCTGGCTCTATTACGGGCATGTTATTTCGTGCTCCGAAAAAATTAAACACCTCCCGGTCACCCCGTCGGGCCGATGGCGCTCGCATGCGGGACCACAACATCACGCTGCTGCTGCAGCTGGCGTGGCAGGCCGGGGAGATCTCCCGCATCGACCTCGCCCGCAGCTCGGGCCTCGCCCCGTCCACGGTGTCGGGCATCGTGGGCAAGCTGCTCGAGCTCGGCCTGGTGCAGGAGTCCCACGCCAAGCGCACCAAGGGGGGCCGACCGCCCATCGTGCTGCGCTTCGACGACGACCGCTACCACCTGCTGGGCATCGACATGGGCGCCACCCACGTCTCCGTGGCCCTCACCAACCTGCGGGGGCGGGTGCTCTCCTGGCGCAGCCAGGCCCACGCCATGCAAGCGGACCCCGCGGGGACCCTGGCGCTCATCGAACAGCTGATCGGCGAGGCTCTCACCGAGGCCGACTGCAGCCTGTCCACCGTGGTGGGCACGGGCCTGGGCGTCCCCTCCCCCGTGGACAGTGAGGACCCCGACGTCCTCTCCGCCCGCATCCTGCCCGCTTGGGCGGGGGTGAAGCCCGCGGTGTGGCTCGAGGAGCGCCTGGGCGTGCCGGTGTTCATGGACAACGACGCCAACCTCTGCGCGCTGGCCGAGGCCTGGCTGGGCGAGGCCCGCGAGGTCGAGACCCTCGCCTTCATCAAGCTCGGCACCGGCATCGGCGCCGGCCTGATCGTCGAGGGCGAGGTCCTGCGGGGCGCCAACGGCTTCGCCGGTGAGATCGGGCACACCGCCATCGACTCGTCGGGCCCCATGTGCGAGTGCGGCCTGCGCGGCTGCCTCCAGGCCATGGTGGGCTCCGCCGCCATCCGCGATCAAGTCCAGCGCGGCATCTCCGAGGGCCGACAGAGCAGCCTGCAGGCGGATCCGGCGCCCAGCCTGGCGGAGATCGCTCAGGCCGCGGCCGATGGCGACGCGCTGGCCCAGGAGGCCGTCGCCGAGGCCGGACGCCACCTCGGCACCGCCATCGCCAACCTCTTCAACCTCATCAACCCCTCACTGGTCCTGCTCGGTGGAGGCCTCACCGCCGCCGGGGACCAGCTGCTCGATCCCCTCCGCGAGGCCATCCGCCAGCGCACCCTGTGGGCGTCGCTGGCCCGGGCCGACGTGGCCATCGGCGGTCTCGGAGACCGCACGGCGGCCCTCGGCGCCGCCACCCTGATCCTCCAGGCCGCCCTGGCCGAGCCCACCATGTTCGAGGAACGTTCCCCGACGCTCCAGCAGGAGCTCTGACACACAGCGCCTCGCGCGCAGGAAGGAGACACCATGTCACGCACCACCACCCTCCTCGTCCTCTCGATGTTCGCGTTCGCCTGCGGCGACAAGGATGTCGATGACACCGCCTTCGACGAGCCGGACGCTGCCACCGACGCCGACCCCGACACCGACACCTACCCCAACCACCAAGCCGACGCGGACGCCGACGCGGACACCGACGCAGACGCCGACGCCGACACCGACGCTGACGCCGACGCCGACACCGACGCCGACGCGGACGCGGACACCGACGCCGACACCGACATCGTCAACATCCTGACCAACGAAGGCTTCGAGGACGGGACCACCGACTGGAACATCTACCCGGGCGAGAACACCAACTGGTACGCGATGCCCACCGGTGAGACCCTCTACGAGAGCAAGGACACCTTCACCGCCTACGAGGGCAGCCAGAGCCTCAAGGTGTGGGGGACCTGGTCGGGCTGGCCCAACGAGACCTCGTACTACCAGGAGCTGGCGGCCGCGGAAGGTCAGTCCTTCACCTTCAACGGCTTCGCCTGGATGCACGACGGCGATCCCATCCTCGCCTCCCACACCAGCACCGTGCTGTCCATCAAGTTCTTCGACGCCCACTGGGGCCTGCTGGACTGGCCCCAGTCCGCCCCCATGGACATGAACAGCGCCACGAGCGCCTGGACCGAGCTGAGCGTCACGGGCACCGCCCCCGCCGGCACCGTGCTGGCCCAGGCCGTGATCTCCATGTTCCAGTGCACCGGCGACACCAGCGAGGGCAACTGCTGGGATGGCAACGGCGCCGTGTACTACGACGACCTGATGTTCTACGAGCTGACCGAGTAGCCTCGGCAACGCTGCTCGGGTGGTCGGACTCGCGCCGGCCACCCGACCCTCCGCCCCCCGCCCGGGAGTCACCATGTCCAGGTTAATACTGGTCGTGCTGGGGTCCGTCTTAGCGCAGTCCGCCTGGGCCGCCCCCAACCACGTCACAATCCAGAAAGACGACGCAGGGTACAAGCTGCTCGTCGACGGCGAGCCCACCTTCGTGCGCGGCATGAACTGGGGCTACATGCCCATCGGCGAGAACTACCGCTACGCCTTCTGGGACAAGCCCGACGAGTTCATCGAGGCCGTGCTGCGGCGCGAGATGGGCCAGCTGAAGGCCGCCGGGGTGAACAGCATCCGGCAGTACCCCGACATCCCCGCCCGCTGGGTGGAGTGGATCTGGACCAACTACGGCATCAGCACCATGGTGAACCCGCTGCTGGGCCGCTACGGCGTGACCATCAACGGTCGCTTCGTGCCGGTGACGGACTACTCGGATCCCGCCACCCGGGCCGCGATCCTCGAGCAGACCCTGGCCGACGTGGAGCGCTACAAGGACACCCCCGGGGTGCTGTTCTGGCTGCTGGGCAACGAGAACAACTACGGCCTGCACTGGTCGGGCTTCGAGATCCAGAACCTGCCGGAGGGCGAGCAGGGGGCGGCGCGCGCCCGCTACCTCTACACCCTGGTCGAGGAAGTCACCGACGCCATCCACGCGGTGGACCCCCACCGCCCGGTGGCCTTCGCCAACGGCGATCTGCAATACATCGACATCATCGCCGAGGAGTGTCAGGACCTGGACATCCTGGCCTCGAACGTCTACCGCGGGCTCACCGCCCGGGACCTCTACGAGGAGGTCGAGGCCAAGCTGGGCATCCCCTTCGTCTACTCGGAGTTCGGCGCCGACGCCTACGACGCCAAGGCCGACCGCGAGGACCACATCACCCAGGCCCGCTACCTGGGCGCCCAGTGGGAGGACATCTACCTCAACGCCTACGGGCGGGGCCCCGGCAACGCCATCGGCGGCTACGTCTTCCAGTGGTCCGACGGCTGGTGGAAGTACAAGCAGGAAGAGAACCTCGACATCCACGACACCAACGCCTCCTGGTCCACCGACGCCTACATCGAGGACTGGACCGCCGACGGCTTCAACATGAACGAGGAGTGGTTCGGCATCACGGCCAAGGGTCCGGTGGACGCCGACGGCCACTTCGAGGTCTTCCCCCGCGCCGCCTACTACGTGCTGCGGGACGGCTGGTCCATCGACCCCTACGCCGCCGAGACCACCCCCGAGCTCATCGAGGCCCACTTCGCGGCCATCGAGCCCGGGGACTACGACCAGACCTACCGCTCATCCCTGGCCATCGGGCAGGTCCAGCAGCTCTCCCGCTCCTTCGTCTCCAACGTGCGCATGGACATGCGGGCCATCGCCAGCACCAGCGACCAGGCCGTGGGCGCGGGCAAGGAGCGCCTGAACTACGACCACCTCGAGTCCTTCTACCTCGAGGCCGCGGCTGCGCCCTCCGACGCCTTCCGGGCGGAGCTGTCGGTCAACATCCTGGGCAACGTGCCCACGAACATGATCGACGAGATCAGCTACGAGACCCGCGGCCGTGACCTCATCGGGCTGGACGCCGACGGCGCCGAGATGGACCTGTCCGGACTGGACCGGGTCCGAGTCTACAAGGCCACCTTCGCCTGGGAGCACGAGAAGTTCACCCTCGAGGGCTACTTCCGCGAGGGCCACTACCACTGGGGCGAGCACGGCGACCTGTTCGGCCTGTACCGCGAGGCCTACTACGGCCCGAACCTCGACATCTACAACGCCGACGTGCCCCTGGGCATGGAGTTCACCGGCAAGCGCGAGCTCGACGGGCTGCACATGGCCCTGGGCCCGCAGCTGTACTGGGGCGCCAACCCCGCGGCCATCGGGCTGTATCAGAAGCGTGTCGGTCCTGTGTCACTGGCCATCGCCCACCAGGAGGATCTGGCCCCCCAGAGCCAGGTCAGCACCAGCTTCGCGGTGCCCGAGCGGGTGAGCCGCAAGAGCACGCTCACCATGCGCTGGGCCCGCGGCCCTGCCCAGCTCGACCTCGGCGGCATCATGGCCGGCACCGAGCGGGTCGGTGAGAGCTTCACCTACGTGGAGGCCACCCCGAACGCCGAGAGCTACCTGGACAGCGGCCACCACGTGATCGACGACCAGATCGCCATGGCCGACACCCTGGGCGCCCGGGCCAAGCTGGAGCTCGAGGCCGGTCGCGTCATGCTGCTGGCCGACGGGTCCTACAAGGGCCTGGTCTCCGACGGCGGCGTGGACACCCAGCCGATCTTCACAGGCTGGACCCTGCGCCAGTCCCAGCGGGGCAACCAGGTGGGCGGCAACCTCGGCCTGGCCGTGAACTTCGGCAACCTGCAGATCGCCCCCAACGTGCTGTGGCAGAAGCCCCTGGTGGGCCCCCTGCCCACGGTGGGTGACCAGTGGGACGCCTCCACCGGCTGGTACTACCCGGGGCTCACCCCCCGCAACGTCATCGACGACCCCTTCGCGGTGCTCGAGAACCGGGAGACCACCGGCTTCGAGCTGCTGCTGGCCTTCGACCCCACCCCGGGGACCTGGATGTGGGCCTGGGACAACGACTACCGCGAGGACGCGCCCTTCGCCGCCGCGCTGGACATCACCTACCGGATGCTGCCCACCTCGCGGGACTCGAACATGGGCTTCCTCGCGGACGGCACCATGTTCTCCTTCGACGGCGCCCCCCCCGCCCAGGATCTCTGGGACGCCCGCTTCGACGCCATCACCAACCCCGGCGGCGACCTGAAGCTGCTGCTGGGGGTCTACGCCGGCACGAACCAGTCCCGGGGCAGCGACGATCGCCTGATCACCCGCTACGGCGGTGATCTCCGCCTGCGCTGGAAGAGCCTGGCCTGGGACAACCAGCTCAAGCTGAACGACTGGGGCCCCTACGACTACCACCAGGACTTCAACAACACCTACCCGCTGCAGGTCATGACGAACCTGTCCGCGGGCCTGCAGCCGCCGCCCCTCGAGGGTCACAGCACCCGCATCGGGCTGAGCGGCAAGTTCCGGACCACCGACGAATACTCCGAGGACTGGAGTGGCGACGACGGCTACGAGCTCGAGATCGGCACCTTCGTCCACGTGAGCCTGTGAGGTGAGCATGCGCTCCGCACTCCTGACCGCCCTGGTCCTCATCGGCTGCGCCTACGAGCCCGGCGAGTACCGCTACGGCGACGACCTGACCCAGCTCGAGTGGCTGCCCTACAGCCCCGACGAGGGGGTGTTCCCGGACGAGTCGGTCCTGGCCGATCCCAACAACCCCTTCGCCGACGGCATCGGGGAGCAGACCAAGTGGGACGTCTACAACACCGGCCCGGTGCACGGCTTCTACGCCATGGCCACGGCCCTGGTGCAGATCCCCACCGGCGAGCACCAGCTC
>CAYZVO010000038.1:0-47182 GCA_964481655.1 uncultured Enterobacterales bacterium
GGGTGCTCTTTCGAGCCAGCCGTCGCCGTCGCCGTCGGCGTACCAGGTGCTGGCGTCGGTGACGGAGTCGTCGTCGTCGTCGATCAGGCCGTCGCAGTCGTTGTCCACGCCGTCGCAGACTTCGGTGGCGCCGGGGTTGATGCTGGCATCCGCGTCGTCGCAGTCAGCGGCGTGCTCGGCGGCCAGGAAGCCGCTGGGGGCGACGCAGGCGGCGGTGGTGGTGCGGGGATCGGCCCAGCCGTCGCCGTCGGCGTCGCCGTACCAGGTGGTGGGCATGGTGAGGCTGTCGTCCTCGTCGTCGATCAGCCCGTCGCAGTCGTTGTCGATCTCGTCGCAGATCTCGTCGGCGCCGGGATTGATGGTGGCGTCCGCGTCGTCGCAGTCGGTGGCGGCGTCGGCGCCGGTGGTGCCGCTGGGCTGGTCGCACTGCACGCTCTCGGCGTCGGGGTCCCCGTAGCCGTCGCCGTCGGCGTCGATGTACCAGGGCTCGGCGTCGATGGCGTCCTCGTCGACCAGGCCGTCGCAGTCATTGTCGATCTCGTCGCAGACCTCGTCCGCGTCCGGGGCGATGTCGTCGCGGCTGTCGTCGCAGTCGATGGCGGCGTCCAGGTCGGTGGTGCCCTCGGGCTGCTCGCAGGCGGTGACCGGGGCCTCCGGGTCGCCCCAGCCGTCGTCGTCGGCGTCGTAGTACCAGGTCTGGGCGTCCTCGGCGTCCTCGTCGATCTCGCCGTCGCAGTCGTTGTCGATGTCGTCGCAGATCTCGACGGCGTCGGGGTTGACGTCCGGATCGTCCGGGGCGCAGTCGTCTTCGTCCAGCCAGCCGTCGCCGTCGGCGTCGGAGGTCTCCGGCCCCGTGTCGTCCTTGGGGGGATCGGTCTCGGTGCGGCAGGCGGTGGTGGCCAGCAGGGTGGCGAGGGCGAGGGTGATGAGGGGGCGCGTCATGGGTCCTCCCGGGGGATGACTGGAGGCTACACCCGGCTCCGCGGTGTCACAAGTCCGACGACACCACTCTGTGGTGGGGGTGATAGGCCCGCTTCACGGAGGTCCGCCATGCCCTTGTGCTCCGCCCTGATCGCGACGCTGTTGTCTCTGCTCCCGAACGCCGATGCCGGCGACTCACTCACCGCGTTCGAGAAGATCCGCCGTGCCGATCTCGTGCTCGAGCTGCGGGTGCCGGTGGAGGGCGAGATCCCTGCGAGCTGGCCCAACCAGGGCTACGACCCCGCCGGCTGGGCCTTCCCCGACAGCTTGCGGCCCACAGATGCCGGGGCCGTGGAGGTCACCCGGGTGTTGGTGGGCGAGGCTCCCGAGGTCCTCTCCGAGCCGGCGAGGTTCTACGTCTTCAGCGGCGGCTCGGCATGCTGGTGGCTGGCCCACCAGCGCGGCGGGCTGCGGACCCTGGTGTTCCTCGAGCGCGACGGCGACAGCTGGCGCCAGGTCTTCGGCACCGAGGGGGAGTGGGGCGCCTACACCGATCTGAGCCCAGGCTACGATGCCCTGGCGGCGGCCCTGACCCGCGCCGGAGGCTGGGGCGACGAGCGCGCCCAGGCCGTGGACGCCGCCGCCATGTGGCAGGACCAGCGGGCCGCGTTGGCGGGCGATGACCCCTACCTGCGGGTGCTGGCCCGGGACTTCCTGCTGGCCCACGACGCAGCGGCGGTGCTGGACGAGGTCTGGGGACCCGGGGGGACGCCCGAGCGCGCGGCCGCCGAGGCCAAGACCCGCTGGCCCCACGATCCGGGGTTGTGTGTGGCGGAGCTCGAGGCTCAGTAGAAGCGCGCCCACAGCGCGGCCTTCTCGGGCAGGCTGCGCTTCCAGTGGAACAGGTTGAGGCAGCTGCGCTGGCAGCGGTCGCAGAGCTCACGGTGCTCTGCCGCGTCCTCGGAGCACCAGGCCTCCCGGGCGCCCTGCTGTGTGAGATCGCCGAAGGGGGGCAGCTCCGTGCAGGAGCGCAGCTTGCCGTCGGGGAGGATCACCAGGTGCTCCCAGCCCGTGCGGCAGCGGCGGGGCATCCGGTAGATGAGATCCGCGCTGCGGTAGTAGCCGGCGATGCAGGCCAGGAAGAAGTCCGAGTTGAGGATGGGCCAGCCGCGACGGGCCAGGTGGCGCAGCTCGGCGATCACGGCGTCCAGGCGCTCGAGATCCCCCACCCAGTGGCCGGCCATGTTGGGGGGCAGCCGGCCGGTGTCGGCGTGGAACGGATGCAGGCGGTCGTCGGGGACCCCGCCCGGGCCAGCGCGGAAGGCGGCCTCATCGCCCTGGTCCAGGTTGCGGTACTCCACCGGCTGGTAGCCGATGGCGTGCAAGCCGCGCTCCCGCACCAGGTGGGCCAGGGGCACCAGGTCGTCGAGGTTCTCGGCCAGCACGTTGGTGCGCAGGGCCACGCGGGTCTCCGGCATCCAGCGGGTGAGCAGCGGCAGCGCCGCCATGATGCGCTCATGGGAGCCGGGGAAGCCCCGCAGCCGATCGTGCAGCTCCGGTCTGATGGCGTCCACCGAGATGGAGACGTTGAACAGCCGGTGCCGCGCCAGCTGCCGGATGCGCTGCTCGGTGAGCAGGGAGCCGTTGGTGGTGATGCCGGCCATGATGCCCCGCTCGCGGCAGAAGGCCAGCAGGGCGTCCAGCTCCGGGTAGAGCAGCGGCTCGCCCCCCAGGAAGTTGATGCGGAAGGTGCCCAGCCAGGCCTGCAGCTCGAGCAGGGTGTCCTTCCACCACTCCAGGGGCATCTCGTCCACCTGCTCGAGGCCCGGGTGGTTGCAGAACGAGCAGCCGAAGTTGCAGCGGGAGGTCAGGATGGTGCAGACCATCTGGGGCCGCGACAGCTCGGGACGGCCCAGGGCCTCGCCCACACGGGAGCCCGCCCATTTCCCAAGAAAATGGGCGCCGACGGCGAGCTTGCCGAGCCTGGATGCCACGTGACCCTCCCGGGCGGGGGCTGCATCATGGCCGCCAAACCCGTGGGTGTCGACGGGAAGCTCAGGGGATGTGGGCCAGCAGGCCTTCCTTGTCGATCACCGCGGTGATGGCCTGGGCCAGCACCCGGTGTCCAGCCTCGGACAGGTGCACGTCGTCGACGAACATGCCCGCACCGGCCTGGCTGAGCACCACGTCGCCGTCGAGCCAGAATACGTCCCTCCGCGCCCCGGCCAGCTCGCGCATCAGCTCGTGGTAGGGGTCCAGTTCGTCGGCGCCGACGCTGTCGTGGCCTTCGCCCACCAGCAGCAGGGGGGCACCCTGGTCGCGGCACAGGCCGGCGATGGTGGCGAGGTTGGCCTCGGCCTCGTCCAGGCTGACCGCGGGCACGGCGTCGCCGGGTGGGGTGCCCCCCGGAGTGACGGTCAGGCCCTGGAGGATGCGGCTGTGCTGGAGCGGGCCGGCCCACGAGGCCATCCTGGCGCGGTCCTGCCAGACCCCGAACAGCTGCTCGTAGGTGACGGTGGCCATGCGGGCGGCGTCGTTGTTGGACACGTACAGCACCACCAGATCTGGATCGATGGTGGACAGGTGGGTCTCGGCGTAGCGCCGGATGTGGAAGCTGGTCCAACCCCCTACGCCCTGGTTGACGGCCTCGACCCCCGGGCCCAGGTGGTCCTCGACCCGTGCTGGGAAGAACTCGTCCAGCTCGTCGTTGACGAAGGCGCCGCCGGTGGACGAGCCGCCGAAGAAGACCACCCGTTGGGCCTGGCCCTTGGGGGGGTAGGCCACCGGGTAGCCCCGGCCAGGGTAGCTGCTGTGCTCCCCGCGCTCGAGGTCGGCGAAGTCGCGGTTGGCGGCGCCCACCGGGTCGCCGTTCGTCGCGTCCAGGAAGCCTTGGGACCAGCGGTAGGTCTGCTCCCAGCCCGCGCCCGTGGCGTTGAGCTGCAGGGTGCCCTCGACGCACAGCAGCGCGGCCACCAGGAGTCCGATCACGATCCAGCGGGCGTGCTTCAGGTCCCCGCTGCGGGCGGCGACCCAGCCGATCCCGGCGATGCAGGCCCCGGCCGCGGCGCCGAAGGCCAGGGCCCCGGGGCTGCGGCAGCCCACGGCGAGCCCCCACAGGGCGGCCGCCATGCCAGCGCCAGCGAGGGTCACTGGCGCCCGCCAGCGGGGGGCGCCGCGGGCCTGGAAGGCTGCCAGGCAGGCCATGGTCACCGCCATCAGCCAGGCGGACGACAGGCCCAGGCCGAGGGTCATCCAGGGGGTGTCCAGCCACTGGACTCGCGCCATCTCAGCGGTGGTAGCGGGGTCCCAGAGCAGTGTGGGCCAGCCCGCCAGGGTGCAGGCGCTGATGAACAGGATGGCGCCGTGGGTGACCCTCAGCAGGCGGCGGGCCGCCGTCGCAAACCCCACCATGAGCAGGGCGCCCGTGCCCATCGCGCCCAGGAACACCAGCGCCCCCGCGGGGCGAGCGCCCAGGCCGCTCAGCTGCACCCGGCGTGAGCCCGCGCGCAGCACCACCGGGTGTGCGGCGCCGTCGGCGGGGGGGGCGGTGGCCAGCTCGTCGCTCGAGCCCACCAGCAGCTGGCGGGAGCCTTCGGCTTCCTCCACCAGGCGAACCCGAGTCCAGTCGCCGTCGCGCACGGGGATGTCCAGCGCGTAGCCAGGCCCAGCGAACAGCTCGAGCCGGGCGCCCGTGGCGGGGCGCGCGTGGATGGTGGCGGGGCCCAGGTCCGCAGGGGCCCGCAGCTCCTCGTGGTGATCCAGGCTCCAGCGGAACGGCGACAGATCCAGGTCGCCGACCACCCCCGGGCTCCGGAAGGGCACGTCGGTCTGCACCTTGGCCCAGCCTGGGGGCGCCTCCACCGAGCGCGCCAGCCCCCAGCCCCAGGCCCAGATGGCGCCGAAGGCCACGCCGATGACGGCGATGGCGATGAGCCAGAGGGTGGTGGGGGTGGGTGGGCGCTTCACCCTCAGAAGATCCCCCCGCTCCACGCCACCGCGAACAGCTCGCCGTAGACCGGCTCGCCGGCGTCGCCCAGGTGGTAGGGCAGGAAGATGCGCACGGCGTCGCCGTCCTTGTGCTCGAGGCGCAGCTCGATGGCGTCGCTCTTGTCGCCGGAGTCCGGCAGGGCCACCCAGGCGTCCAGGCACAGGGCCGCGGCGGTTATCTGGCCGGCGGCGGCCTTGGCCTGGGAGGCCTCCATCAGGCCGGAGATGACCTTGTCGATCACGGGATCGCCGTCGCTGGGGGGGACGGGGATCATGGTGGGCATACCATCGACGCCCAGGCCGGCGGCCATGGGGAAGAAGGCGCCGGAGTTGGCCAGCATCTGCTTGGCCAAGGGCAGCAGCAGGTTGAGCAGCGCGTCGATCTCGGGGTGGGCCATGGTCTTCCCTCGGTGTGGACACCACACCGTTATCCTGGAGCCACCATGCAACGCATACTCTCCAGCTCCGCCGCCCTCGCCCTCGCCTGTGCCACCACCCACCAGCCCCTGCACCCGCCCCTGCTGGAGCGGACGGTGCCGGTGGCACCCACCTGCGTGTTCGGCGATCCGGAGCACAGCCGCACGATGGAGCTGCGCATGCCTGGCGGTGGGCCCGTCATCGGCAAGACCAGCTACGGCGATGAGGGCTGGCCCCGGGTAGACGCGATGTTGATCGGGGATGGGAGCCCGTCCCTGTACGCGGCCGTCGCCGGGGGCGGGTTGAACCTGTGGTTGGAGATCGACGTCAGCGACCAGGAGGTGCTGGTCGCGGCCGAGACCATCGATCTGGGCCCAGCCGGAGGTGGGGCCATCGCCGCCGACAGCCGGGGCGGGGGCGCCCTGGGCGACCAGCTGGTCGTGCGCCCTGGCCACGCGGCCTTCGAGGTCTTCGAGCCGGCCGCGCCTGTGGACCAGGTCGTGGCCTGTGAGGCCGTGACGCTCGAGGCCCCGCTCGACGTTGACGACAGCAACGCCGAGCTGTTCGCCTCCTTCGGTCTGGAGCCAGCTCGCGCAGCCTGGATCGACGCGTCGGAGGCGGTGCCGGTGCTGGCAGCACCCGACGGCGATCTGCTGGGCCACCTGCGCACCAGCGACGGACCCCACGGCCTGAAGGTGCTCGACGAGTCGGACAGCTGGCTGCACGTGGCCATCGGCGGCCTCTACACCCGCGTCGTCTGGCAGGGCTGGATCGAGGCGCGGTACGAAGAGACGGACGAGTTTCACGGCATCGGCGGCCTGGGCACCCGGGGCAAGGGCCTGCAGTCCTCGACCCGCTGGCGCGAGTGCGCCGCCCGCCAGCCGGTCTTCCTGCAGCCGACGGGCCGGGAGCCCGTCCACGTCGGCTGGATGGACCCCCAGACCCTGTTCTCGCTCTCCATCAGTGAAGACGAGGGCGCCCAGAACCCCGAGGGCCTGGTCCCGGTCTTCCTCCACAAGCCCTGGCTGTCCCTCGAGGCCGCGGTGATGTTCCTGCCTGAAGAGGCCGCGGAGTGTGGGGACGCGGAGTAGTCAACCGGCTCCGGGGGTGCAGGGTGCGAGCGCCGCGCCCGCCTCCACGCTCATGTTCGGCCTGACGCACCCGCCTGGACGAAACCGCCGGGCCTCCATCCGTTTCAGGTCCGGGGAGGGTGACGCTCACCCCGCGCGTCGGTGGAACGAGGGCCTGGGCTGTGGGCTGTGGGCTGTGGGCCCTGCCCGCCTCTACCCCCGCCGCCTCCACGCCAGCCCCAGCAGGCCTGCCAGCAGCAGCATCGCACCCCCCGTCGGCGCGGGCTGGGAGCTGCAGCCGCAGCCCTTCTCATCCTTGCCGCCCTTGTTGTCGCCGCCGCCGTCGCCGGTGTCCCAGTTCCAGCCGGTGTCGGTGTCGGCGTCGCTGTCGGCGTCCGCGTCGGCGTCGCTGTCGGCGTCCGCGTCGGCGTCGCTGTCCGCGTCGGTGTCCGAGTCGGTGTCGGCGTCGGTGTCGGCGTCGGACTCCCACTCGGGCGGGTCGTACAGCTCGAGGTAGCCGGCGCCGAAGGTGTTGTCCCAGCCGGCGTCGCCCAGGTCATCGACGTTGGCCTGCAGCCAGTCGCGCACGTCCTCGCGGCCGTAGCCGAGGCTGGTGGCCTCGAGCATCAGGGCCACCACGCCGGTGGCGTGGGGGGTGGCCGCCGAGGTGCCGTTGAAGCCGTACTCACCGTAGCTGTCGGTGGTGACCTCGGTGGGGGCAGAGATGTCGGGCTTCATGCGGCCGTCGTTGGTGGGGCCGCGGCTCGAGTAGGAGGCGATGGCTTCGTCCCACCACTGCACCGCGCCCACGGCGATGGCCTTGGAGGCGTCGGCGGGCAGGGAGAGGGTCTCGGTGAAGGTGGGCTGGCCCTCGGGCATCCCCCAGTACGCGAAGACCCAGACCTTGGTGCCCGAGGCGGTGCCGCTGTAGTCGTTCAGCGCGATGTACATCTCGCCGTCGTGGGCCTTGCACCAGGTCTCCTCGTAGGGATCGTCGTCGCCGTCCTGCTCGTTCTCGCCGGTGCCGCAGGTCTCCACGTCGGTGTCGGTCATGTACAGGTCGATGTCGATGCTGGCGCCTTCCATGGGCTCGTCCCAGCGCACGCTGGCCTGGGCGTAGCCGTTGTACGAATAGGTGGAGAGCAGCTCGGAGCCGTCCATCTCCAGCCAGCCGTCGCCGTCGCTGTCGGTGACGGTGCCGACCCAGTACTTCTCGGCCTCGTTGCCCGCGGCCGCCATCCAGATCACGCCGTAGTCCGCCATGGTGTTGACGGCGGTGGTCATGGGGCTGGTGTCGTCGGCGTGCCAGAGGTTGTCCCAGCCGATGCTGGCGTTGAGCAGGTACTCGCCGTTGTCCAGCGCGGCCTGGCAGGCCTCGTAGAACTCGACCTCGGTGCCGAAGCTGTACAGGGCCAGGCTGGCGTCCGGGGCGATGTCGTGGATGATCTCGGCCACGGCGGTGCCGTGCTCGGTGGCGTCGGGATCGCCGTAGAAGTAGGTCTCGACGCTCGCCGGCAGCTCGGAGCCCAGCAGGCCCTCGTAGCCGGTGAAGCCGACGTCCAGGACGGCCACGCGGATGCCGTCGCCGCTCAAGCCCAGATCCTGCCAGTCGGTCTGGAACATGGCGTCGTAGCCTTCGGTGGTCTCCTTGGCGCTGGGGTACCAGGGCAGGCGCACCCGGTCGACGCCGGGCTGCTCGGACAGGGTCTCGAGCTGGTCGGCGGGGATGGTCAGCTGGACCAGGCCCCCGGCCACGGCCTCGAGCCAGGCGTCGGGCAGGCGGCTCGCGATGCCGTCGGCCGTGCCCCGGGCGAGGCTGGCGTCGGTGGGTTGAACGACCACCTGGACCCGATCGGTGGGCCGCTCGAGGGCGGCGGCGTGGTGGAGCAGGCTGGACGCGATGGAGCTGTCGGCGGGGGCGCCGAGGCTGGCGGCGACGAAGGCGAGGGCGAGCTGCATGGGATGGTCCTGGTCGGGCTTGGGGCTAGTCTGGCTTGGGGCTGGCGCGGCGCACGGGGCGCACCCGATCGATGCCGTCGGTGACGGCGAGGGCGCAGAGCTGGGCCGGCGGGCACCAGCCCTGGCCGTGGCCCATGGCGCTGGTCTCCTTCTCGAAGCCGTCGGGCAGCTGCGCGGGCTCGCTGCTGAACTCGTAGGTCACGCGTACCCGGCCCTGGGCGTCGACCTCGAGGCCAGCGGTGTCCCCGGCCACGGCCTTCGCCAGCGCACCGTCGATGCCGTCGCAGGGCGGCGGGGCCTTCTTGCCGCGGGTGGGCAGATCGGCCTCGGTGGGGGCGGTGGACGCGGCGGTGGGCTCGCCCTCGGGCGCGGCGTCTTCGGCGGGGGCGGCCTCGCCCTCGGCGGGCTCTGCAGCGGCCGGCGCGTCGGGATCGTCCGCCAGCTCCTGCTTGATGGTGGCCGCCAGCTGCCCGGGGGCCTTGGCCGAGACCGCGCCGGTGTCCTCGACCGCGACCTGATCGCCGGCCGCCTCGGGGCTGGGGGTCTCGGTGGTGGTGCAGGCCAGCAGGCCGATGAACAGGGGGAGCAGTGCGTGCATGGAAACCTCCGACGCCCCTTGTATCGCGACCGCGCAGCCCTCGGGCCCGCGGGCGTCCCGACGCGTCTCGGGCGGTGGTACGATGGCGGGGTCGCGCCCCCATGGAGGACCCATGCGTCCCGTCGCCTTCGCCTCGCTCGTGTTGTTGCTCGCCGCCTGTCGCACCGATCCCGCCAAGCTGGACACCGACACCATCCCGCCCGACGACACCGCCGTCGAGCCCGTGGACGCCGACGGCGACGGGTTCACCACGGACGACGACTGCGACGACGGCGATCCGGAGATCCATCCGGACGCCGACGAGCTCTGCGACGGTGTGGACAACGACTGCGACGGCGACATCGACGGGGACGCCATCGACGCGGCCACGCTGTGGCTGGACGCCGACGGCGACGGCTGGGGAGACGCCGACCAGGCCCTCACCGCTTGCGAGCACCCCTCGGGCTACGCCACCGTCGACGGCGACTGCGACGACACCGATCCCGACAGCTACCCCGACGCCCCGGAGGCCTGCGACGGGGTGGACAACGACTGCGACGGCGACATCGACGAAGACGTCACGGAGCTGTGGTACGCCGACGCTGACGGGGACGGCTTCGGCAACCCCGACCGGACCACCGACAGCTGCGACCCCGGCGACGGCTGGGTGGTGGACGCCACGGACTGCGACGACACCAACTCGAGCGTCTTCCCCGCCGCCGACGAGACCTGCAACGAGATGGACGACGACTGCGACGGCGAGGTGGACGAGGAGCTCGGCTCCGACTGGTACGCCGACGCGGACGGCGACGGCTTCGGCGACTCCGACAGCGCCAGCTTCGGCTGCGATCCGGGCGCCGGCTGGGTCGAGGACAGCCAAGATTGCGATGACGCCAACTCGGGCATCCACCCGGACGCTCAGGAAGAGTGCGACCTCATCGACAACGACTGTGATGGGCTGATCGACGACGCCGACGACTCGGTGACCGGCGGCGAGACCTGGTACATCGACGCCGACGGTGACGGCTTCGGCCTCGACAGCGCCACCACCACCGCCTGCGAGCTGCCGTCCGGGTACGCGGCCTACGGCGGAGACTGCGACGACACGGACGCCGCCTACAACCCGGGTGCTGTCGAGGACGACTGCACGGATCCCGCCGACTACAACTGCGACGGCTCCACCGGCTACACCGACGACGACGGCGACGGTTGGGCTGCCTGCGAGGACTGTGACGACACCGACGACACCATCAGCCCCGACGGCACGGAGTCCTGCAACAACGTCGATGACGACTGCGACGGGACCATCGACGAGGACGACGCCACCGACGCCAGCACCTGGTACCTGGACAGCGACGGCGACGGCTTCGGCGACGCGACCACCACCACCGCCGCCTGCGATCAGCCCAGCGGCTACGTGGCGGCCGTCTACGCCACCGACTGCGACGACTCCGACCCCGACGTCTCCCCGGTGGATCCCGAGGCCTGCGACGGCATCGACAACGACTGCGACGGCGACGTGGACGAGGGCCTGGCGACCACCTGGTACGCGGACGTGGACGGCGACGGCTACGGCGACGCCGGCAGCACCGCCGACCACTGCGCCCAGCCCACGGGGTTCGTGGCCGACGATGCGGACTGCGACGACGGGGACGCCGCCATCAACCCCGCCGCCGCCGAGGCCTGCAACGGCGTGGACGACGACTGCGACGGCCTGGTGGACGACGACGACAGCGCCGTGAGCGGCGGCACGATCTGGTACCTGGACTACGACGGCGACGGCGTGGGTGGGGCCCTCTCGACCACCGCCTGCGACCAGCCCTCAGGCTACGTGGCCTCCGACGGTGACTGTGACGACGGCGACGCCGCGGTGCTCCCGGGCGCCGACGAGCTGTGCGACGGCGTCGACAACGACTGCGACGGCGCCACCGACGAGGACGAGGCGGTGGACGCCAGCAGCTGGTACGCAGACGCGGACGGCGACGGCTACGGCGACGCGGGGTCCACAAGCACCGCCTGCAGCCAGCCCTCGGGCCATGTCGCGGACGACAGCGACTGCGATGACGGCGACGCGGCCGCCAACCCTGGCGCCGACGAGCTGTGCGACGGCGTCGACAACGACTGCGACGGTGCCATCGACGAAGACGGCGCCATCGACGCGGGCAGCTGGTACGCCGACGCGGACGGTGACGGCTACGGCGACGCCGCCAGCACCACCGAGGCCTGCAGTCAGCCCTCGGGCCATGTCTCCGACGCCAGCGACTGCGACGACGGCGACGCGGCCATCAACCCCGCCGCCGCCGAGCTGTGCGACGGCGTCGACAACGACTGCGACGGCAGCACCGACGAGGACGACGCCACCGACGCCTCCACCTGGTACGCGGACGACGACGGAGACGGCTACGGCGACGCCGGCGCCGCGGTCACAGCCTGCAGCCAACCCAGCGGCACCACCACCGACACCACGGACTGTGACGACGACAACAACACCGTGCACCCCGGCGCCAGCGAGTCCTGCAACGGGGTGGACGACGACTGTGACGGCAGCACCGACGAGGGCGTGACCTCCACCTGGTACGCCGACGCGGACGGCGACGGCTACGGAGACGCCGGCAGCACCACCGAGGCCTGCAGCGCGCCCTCTGGCTACGGCGCGGACAGCTCCGACTGCGACGACGGCGACGCCGCCATCAGCCCCGGCGCCAGCGAGCAGTGCGACAGCGTGGACAACGACTGCGACGGCACCGTGGACGAGGACGACGCGGTGGATGCCACCACCTGGACCATCGACGCGGACGGCGACGGCTACGGCTCGAGCACCGGCAGCTACACCACCACCGCCTGCAGCCAGCCCAGCGGCTACGTGGCCGACGCCACCGACTGCGACGAGTTCGACGGCGACAGCACCGCCGGCGGCTTGGAGTTGTTCTTCGGGGTGGACTACGACTGCGACTGCGACGACGAGGACGACGCCGTGGACGTGCTCACCTGGTACCTGGACGCGGACGGCGACGGCTACGGCGATCCGGGCACCAGCGACGACGCCTGCGAGGCCCCCACCGGCTACGTCAGCGACGCCCAGGACTGCGACGACGGTGACGCCGCCATCAACCCCGACGCGGCCGAGATCTGTGACGGGGTGGACAACGACTGCGACGGCTACACCGACACCGGCACCGTGGACACCGACGGCGACGGGCTGTGCAACGACATCGACCCGGACATCTACAGCTACGACTTCGACGACGGGGCCTGGACCGACTGGAGCTACGTGGACCTGGGCGGCGGCAACGTGCCCAACTGGAGCATGTCCGGGGGCTACCTCTACGAGGCCAGCAACGCGGCCAAGACCATCGCCTACGGCCCGGATCTCGGGGAGCTGTACAGCTACACCATCACCGTGGACACCATGTTCGGAGGCGCGGCCACCGACCTGGCCGCCATCGTCTTCGCCATGGTCGATGAGGACGAGTACTGGCTGGCCCGCTGGCACGATCCCACCGGCTACTACGGGACCTACAGCCCGCCGGGCCGGCTGGCCATCGTCCAGTGCCTGTTCGGCAGCTGCACCGAGCTGGCCTACGACGACGACAGCACCGATCTGAGCGTGGCCTACTCGGCGTGGTCCGAGCTGTCGGTGACCGTCGACGACGACGACGTCTACCTCTACCTGGATGGCGTCGAGTACGTGCACTACGCCGGCAGCGGCCTCGCCCCCCTGGGGGCCGGCATCGTGGGCCTGCTGTCCCACGACTGCGACGGCGGCGTGTACTACGACAACTTCGAGGTCACCAACCCCTAGCCGCCCTCGGTGGATAGAGTGGTTCCATGCAGGATCACTCCCCCTTCCGACTGCTCTCCCAGGAACACCTCGCCGCCGACCACCGGCACGCGCCCCTGTGGCGGGACGTGGGCTTGCTGGGCGAGCTGCTGCTCGAGGCGGTGGAGGCCCACGAAGGCCCCGGCAGCTCTGCGGCGACCGAGGACGCCATCCGCCTCGCCGCCCAGGCCCGCGACGGCAAGCCCCAGGCCCTGACCACCCTGCAGACCCGCATCCAGGCCATGGGCGAGGACGAGCGGGGGGTGCTGGCCCGCAGCCTGGCCCACTTCCTCTCCCTGGCCAACGTCGCCGAGCAGCACCACCGCATCCGCCGCCGCCGGGAGCACGCCAAGCACAGCACCGAGGGCCACCAGCCCGGCTCGGTGGCCGAGACCCTCGGTCGCCTGATCGCCGACGGCGTGGAGCCCGCCGCAATCCAGCGTCAGGTCGCCTCCCTGCGCATCGAGCTGGTGCTCACCGCCCACCCCACCCAGGTCAACCGACGCACCTTCGTGCGCAAGCTCAACCGGGTGGAGTGGCAGCTGGACCGCCGGGACTGCCTGGGCTGTCGCGACTGGGAGCACCAGGAGATCCACGACGGGCTGCGGCGGGAGATCTCCTCGATGTGGCTGTCGGACGAGGTCCACCGGGAGCGGGTCACCCCGCTGCAGGAAGCCCGCTCGGGCCTGCTGGTGTTCGAGCAGTCGCTCTGGAAGGCCGTGCCCCGCTTCATGCGGGAGCTGGACGCCCAGCTCGAGGCTGCCACCGGTGTAGGGCTCCCCCTCGGTGTGGCGCCCTTCCGCTTCGGCTCCTGGATGGGCGGCGACCGCGACGGCAACCCCAACGTCACCGCGGAGACGACCCGCCGGGTGCTGGCCCTGGGCCGCAGCCTGGCGGCGCGACTCTACATGCGCGAGCTGGACCGGCTCTGGGACGAGCTGTCCGCCGTGGATGCCTCCCCGGAGCTGCGGGCGCTGGCCGGTGACGACCCGGAGCCCTACCGCGCGGTCATCGCCGGCGTGCACGCGCGGATGAGCCGCACCTTCGAGGCCACCACCCGGGCCGTCGAGACCGGGGAGACGCCGGAGGGTGACATCTACACCCGCGCCGCGCAGGTGCGGGAGCCCCTGCTGGTCATCCATCGCTCCCTGCACGCCATCGGCGCCGGCATCCAGGCCCGCGGGCGCCTGCTGGACATCCTGCGTCGCCTCGACGCCTTCGGGCTCGGCCTGGTGCGGCTCGATCTGCGCCAGCACGCCGGGCGGCACCGCGCCGCGCTGGACGAGATCACCACGGCCCTGGGCTTGGGCACCTACAGCGCCTGGACCGAGCTCGAGCGCCAGGCCTTCCTGATGCGCGAGCTGTCCGGCCGCCGCCCCCTGCTGCCGCGCGGTGACTGGGCCTCGGCCGAGACCACCGAGCTGCTCGAGACCATGCGGGCGCTGGCCGACGTCGAGCCCGAGGCCCTGGGCGCCTACGTGATCTCCATGGCCCAGGCCCCCTCGGATGTGCTCGCGGTGGAGCTGCTCCAGCGGGAGGCCGGCGTGGCCAGGCCCATCCCGGCCGTGCCCCTGTTCGAGACCCTCGCGGACCTCGAGGCCGCGGGCGACGTGGTGGCCCAGCTGCTGCGCCTGCCCGTCTACCGGGCCATCGTGGCGGAGCGGGGCGACGAGCTGCAGGTCATGCTCGGCTACTCCGATTCCGCCAAGGACGCGGGCCTGGTGGCGGCCCACTGGGCGCTGTACCGCGCTCAGGAAGAGCTCGCGCGGGCCTGCGGTGCGCGCGGTGTGCGCCTGGTGCTCTTCCACGGCCGCGGCGGCAGCGTGGGACGCGGCGGCGCCCCGGCCCACGCCGCCGTGCTCGCGCTGCCCCCGGGCAGCTTCGGCGGCGCGATGCGGGTCACCGAGCAAGGCGAGGTCATCCAGTACAAGTTCGGCATCCAGGGCGTCGCCCTGCGCAACCTCGAGCTGTACGCCTCCGCCGCCCTCGAGGCCACCCTGCGGCCGCCCCCGGAGCCCGAGCCCGCCTGGCGGGCCATCGCCGAGGAGCTGGCGGCCAAGTCCCGGGACGCCTTCCGGGCCGCCGTGCGCGACCCGGACTTCGTGCCCTACTTCCGCGCGGCCACCCCCGAGCCGGAGCTGGGACGGCTCAAGATCGGCAGCCGGCCGTCGCGGCGGGTGTCCGGCGGCGGGCTCGAGAGCCTGCGGGCCATCCCCTGGGTCTTCGCCTGGACCCAGGCCCGGGTGATGCTGCCCGCCTGGCTCGGCGTGGGCAAGGCCCTGAGCGAGGCCCTCGCGGGCCCCCAGCGGGACACGATCCGCGCAATGGCCGAGCAGTGGCCCTGGTTCGCGGGATTGCTGTCGATGGTCGAGATGGTCCTCTCCAAGGTCGATCTGCGCATCCACGAGCTGTATGCCCAGCGCCTGGCCCCGCCCGAGCTCGCGGCCCGCTCCATCGAGCTCCACCGCCGTCGGGCCCGGGCCGTGGCCGCGGTGGTCGAGGCCCTGGGCCAGCTCGAGCTGCTCGAGGGCTACCCGGTCCTGGCCCGCGCCCTGCGGGTCCGCAGCCCCTTCGTGGACCCCCTCAACGTGCTGCAGGTGGAGCTGCTGGCGAGCGTGCGATCGGACCCGGGTCCTCGCACGGAGGAGCTGCTGGCCATCACGGTCAACGGCATCTCGGCGGGCATGAAGAACACCGGCTGAAGCCCCGCGCGGGCGCATCGTCTTCGCGCTATCCTGGTCCCACGGAGGGACCATGCGCATCATCGTTTCGTGCCTGTCACTCGCGCTCATCGGCTGCTACGAGGCCCCCGTGGCCGCGTCGGGAGCCGTGGACGAGCAGCGCTCCACCAGCACCGGCTGGGCGTGGGTCGAGGCGGGCCGCGAGGTCACCTGCGCCCTCTCCAGCGCCGACGCCACCATGGAGTGCTGGGGCGACATGGACGGCTGGGAGGAGAACCGGGACACGGGCACCGACCACCTGGGCCAGATCCCCTGGGGCGTGAGCTGGGACTCCTTGGACAGCGGCAGCTGTGAGTTCTGCGGCATCACCGACGCCGGCGAGGTCCGCTGCTGGGGCTGCCGGGTGGATCTGACCGACGACGCCCCCAGCGGGATCTTCGAGCAGGTCGAGACCAGCCTCTGGACCGCCTGCGCGGCCCCCGCCAGCGGCCCCCTCGCGTGCTGGGGTTCCCACTGGGAGGGGGGCGGGGAGCCCGAGGGCTGGACCCTGCCCGAGGCCCCGGTGTTGGACATCAGCGTGACCCGCCAGCACGGCTGCGCGCTGATGCCGGACCAGACCCTCAGCTGCTTCGGCAGCATGAGCACCGCCCCCTCCGGCACCTACACCGTCATCGACGCGGGCGAAGAGCACCACTGCGGCCTGCGCACCGACGGCAGCGCGGACTGCTGGGGCAACGACAGCTACGGACAGATCTCGGACATCCCCTCGGGGACCTTCGTGGACATCACCGCTGGCTCCCACCACGCCTGCGCCCTGGACGCCGCGGGTGAGGTGAGCTGCTGGGGCTACGACCAATACGGCCTGCTCGAGGCCCCCGGAGGTCCCTTCCGGCAGCTGAGTGGAGGCGGGTCCTACACCTGCGGGATCCGCGACGATGACGACACCATCCACTGCTGGGGCTACAACCACTGGGAGCAGTTCCCGAGCTGATTCGGGAGCGCCTCGAATCAACCCCCGCCTCGTGCGTCGAGGGCCGGCATGTCACCCCTGCTTGTCATCACCGCGCTGCTCATCGCCGCCCCGGCCGACGCCGGCATGGCCGAGCACCTCGAGGAGGCCATCGCGCTCAACACCGCGCGCAAGGCCCGCTACGCCACCCTCACCGACGGGCGCAGCGACGCCCTGTTCGACCGGCTGATCTGGAACGAGCGCGCCCTGCTGCCGGTCGCCTGGGTGATGGACGCCCAGGCCGCGCCGTTCAACGCCCAGGGCATCGGGGTGGTGCGCGACGACTTCATCTCCATGGAGCGGGTGGCGCCCTTCGGCACCCCCATCCCGCCCACCATGCCCATGAGCGACGACGCCGCCGAGCACGCCCGGGCGGTGCTGTGGCAGGTCTACCTGGACTCCGGCGCGGGCCTCCAGGCCACGGTGCAGGCCTGCGCCGAGGGGCTCGAGGAGCTGTCACTCATCGAGCGCGAGGCGGAGCTGTCCTTCGTGATGAGCCGTCACCTCATCGAGTCGCTGGGCTACTCCGCGCTGCACGGCCTCGAGCACAACGAGGCCAGCGGTGGTGAGACCGAGGGCCTCGTCGCGTGGCTCGTGGGCCTGCAGCGCCTCGGCCTGGTCACCCTCGACCCGGTGGGCATCGATCGCCAGGCCAACGCCTTCCATGTCGACGGCATCGGCATCATCGCCAACGATGTGCCACCCATCCCCTTCGAGGACGAGCTGGCCGCGGGGCGGTGACTCCCGGCGGGGGTCGTGCTAGAACCCCGCGATGATCCACACGATCCTCACCCATCCCGGAGGCGCGCACAAGGACGACGTCCTGGCTGTCAGCGTCCTCATCGCCACCACCGGCGCGCAGGTCTTCCGCCGCGACCCCACCCCCGACGAGCTCGACGACCCGGCCGTCGCGGTGGTCGATGTGGGCGGCGTGCACGATCCCGAGCGCTCGAACTTCGACCACCACCACCTGCCCCGTGAGCATCCCCCCAGCTCGGCCCTGAGCCTGGTGCTCTTGGGGCTGGGCCTGTACGACGACGCGCTGCGCTTCTGCGACTGGCTCGAGCCGGCGGAGTGGTTCGACTCACGGGGCCCCAACCAGACCGCGGACTGGCTGGGGGTGCCCCGCAAGGTCATCGGGCAGCTCGCCTCGCCGGTGGAGGACACCCTGCTGCGGCGCTTCGCCCAGGGGCACGAGCACGCCCCCGGCCAGCCGGTGTACGAGTTCATGCGCTTCATCGGCGAGGACCTGCTGGCCCACCTGCGCCAGATCCGGGAGCGCATCGCCTTCGTGGACCAGCACGCCCAGCGCTGGAGCATCCCCCACGGCGACGAGCGCATCGAGGTGATCTTCCTGCCCCGGGGCGCCGAGAGCACCGACGACCCGGGGGACGCCATCGACGCCTACATCCGGGACCATGGGCTCGAGGAGGTCATCGCGGCCGTGGTCTACCCGGACCGCCGCGGCACCGGCTACGGCGCCCGCCGCTACGAGGACCACCCCTGCCTGGACTTCTCCCGGATCGAGGGCGAGCCCGACGTGCACTTCGCGCACAAGACGGGGTTCCTGTGCAAGACCTCGGCCACCGCGCCGGAGCGGCTGCAGGCGCTGGTCGCGGGGGCGTGGTCTCGGGCAGCCGCCCGCTAGTAGGCGGGCCAGTAGTGGGGTGAGTACAGGTTGAGCCAGACGTTCTGCGCGTCGGCGACGGCCTCGGACGCCATCAGGGTGCCGTCGGTCACCAGCGCTTCGTCCAGCTCGTAGGCCAGACCGAAGAAGAAGCCGTCCAGGTGGGGTGCGATGGGCTCGCCGTCGCGCCAGAGGTCGCCCCGGAAACCGTGGGCCGTGTAGCCGTCGCCATGGTTGGTCTCGACCCATTCGCGCAGGGCTTCGCTGAGTACACCGGTGGTGAGCCCCAGCCCGTCCAGCGACCAGCCGTTGCGCTCCAGGATCGGGGCGGTGTCGAAGCTGCAGTCGCTGCCGCGGAGGCTGGGCTCGAGCACGAGGTCGTGCCATGCCTCCGGATTGGCGCTGCCTGGCGTGGCCGTGAGGTCGTAGGTGTCGTGGCAGAACTGGCTGTGGTGTTTGTCCCAGAACCAGGCCTCCTCGAAGAAGTACACGTAGAGGGTGGGTGTCAACGCGTCCAGCTCCCCATCGCCCAGCTCGCGCCAGCCCTCTGTCAGCTCGCCGTCCCGCAGCCCGAGCGCGATGTCGAAGCTCAGGTACACGGTGGGGCCGATGGTGTCGCCGTCGATCTGACCGGTGTCGTGGGGCCGGGCGGTCTCGCCGGTGTCCTCGAGGCCGGTCTCTTCGACCGGTGGCTCGCTGTCGGGAGCGGCGCTGTCCTCGACATCCTCGACGCAGCCGGCGCCCACGCCCAGGGCCAGGCCCACGCCGAGCAGCAGGCGAGGGGCGCCGATGAGCTCGAGGTGGTGGGGGTAGCGGGGGGACGCGCTGTGGCGTGCGGGACGACGCTGCATGGTGGGCTCCAGGACCTGCACCATCATGTCGCAGGACGGGCCGGTGCGCCAGCGTCGCCGGGGTCTAGAACAGCCCGCTGATGTAGGAGAACGGGGCCACATTGCCGCTCTGCCCGATCTCGGCGGTGGCGAAGTGGTCGAAGCCGCCGTTGGCGTTGTCCGACCAGGACAGCTCCATCTCGTCGTGGTCCCAGTCGAAGCTGGCCTCGTAGTAGACCGTGTAGCGGCGCTCCCACTCTTCGAGGGAGCAGGTGCTCTCGCCCTGGTCGGCGCGGAAGTCCAGCGCGTACCAGGCGGTCATGCTCCACTCTTCCCAGTCGTAGTAGTAGCCCTCGACGGCGTAGAGGATCTCGCAGTCCAGGGTGCCGCTACCCTCGAAGCGGCGCTCCACCTCGCAGCCGTCCCACCACCAGTCCTCCACCATCAGCAGCTCGCCCTCGCCCGAGTAGACGCTGCCCGCCGAGGACGGCGGCTCGTAGGGACCGCAGTCCACCTGCGGCTGGGGATCGGCGTCGGCGTCGCTGTCCGCGTCGGCGTCCGCGTCCGCATCGGCGTCCGTGTCGGTGTCCGTGTCGGTGTCCGTGTCGGCGTCGCTGTCGGCGTCGGTGTCGGCCTGGGGATCGCCGGTGTCGTCGCTGGGGACGAGCACGCCGCCCTTCATGCAGGCGGTGAGGGGCAGGGCGGCGAGCAGGATGAGGCGGTGCATGGAGCGTCCTTTTGTGTCGGAAACTCCTAATAGTCCAATTGCGACAATCGGGCCGCTCACGCCCGCAGCGGCTCAGAATCCCAGGATCCCCCCGCAGGGTTCGGGCAGCTGGCTCGCCTCGCCCTTGTAGACGCACTTGGCCAGCAGGGGAATGCCCCGGAACCCGCCGTAGGCCAGCAGGACCTGCCGTGCTGGGCCCTCGGTGCTCTGCTGGGTGTACTGCCAGCAGCGGGCCTGTGCGCCCTCGAGCGTGCAGTCGGTGTCCGCGACGGCCCACTCCCCCGGGCTCATCATCTTCAGGTTGCCCAGGGTCCCGGACTGGAGCATCTCGAGCTCTTCGGGGGTGGCCGCGACCTCCATCTGCATCCAGTCGACGGCGCCGCCTCCCATCGGCATGCAGTCGATCATGCCCCGGAACGGGTCGTGGTGGGCCTGGCAGGCGGGATCGTGGGGGATGGGGCGGCCCACGATCGCAGGCTGCTGGGGGTCGATGGTGGGCAGGTCTTCAGGCACTCCGGTGGTGGCCAGGGCCTCGAGCACGGTGGGGCAACGGGCGGTGCCGTCGGGGTCGCGGGCGGAGACCAGGCAGGAGTGCGCCTCGAGGATGGACTGGGGCTCGGCTGGCCAGGCCACCACGCCTCGCATGGTGGGCGCGCTCTCGTCGCCGACGGTCACGGTGGCCATCACGAAGGCGCGTCCGCCCAGGGTCACCGGCTGGCGCTCCTCGCTCACCCCGCCATCGGAGCCCAGGGCGAAGCCCGTGAGGAAGGTGCTCACCATGGTGTCCCAGACCTGGTCCTCGGCGGGCATCCGGGCGGTGTTCGCGAGCCAGTTTCGGCAGACGATCATGGTGTTCACCGCGTCGGTCTGCCCCAGGTGGCATTCGGCGAAGGGGCCCTCGCCGGTGGGGGGCGCGGGGGTCGCGCTGGCCGAGGCTGCGCAGAGGATCAGGGCGATGGCGGCGTGGATCGCGCCGCTGCTGAGGGTCGACATGGGTGTCCTCCGTCCGTAGTGGGCGGCATAGACTACGCCCCCGTGACGTCAGCATTCCCTGTTCGACACCTGGTGTCCAACGGCCGCGGCGCTATGCCATCACTCGGGCGGCGGCGGCGAGGTCGGTCGAGGATCCCAGCTCGCGGCGGCCAGGCCGTCGCTCCGACTCCACGCCGCGCCCGCGCTCTCCGCTCGCCCGGTAGTGGGTCACGATGGTGGCCGGCTGTACCGCGTCGCCCTTGATGGCCAGGCGCAGCTTCCAGCGGGCGGCCAGGCCCAGGACGGCCACGCGCATGGCGCGCTCCTTCATCGTGACGGTCAGGGTGGCCTTGATCTGGCGGTCCAGCGCCAGGGCGGCCTGCCGTTCCTTGTCGTTCACGGCGTGGCGGGCCACGGCGGGCAGCATGCTGCCCCAGACCCGCACGCGCTTCTCGAGCGTGGACATGCGCTTGTCCAGGCAGGCGTCGCGCTTCATGCCCATCAGGCGGGTGTAGCCGCGGAAGCTGGTCTGCACGACCCGCAGCATGGAGCTGCCGTTGTGGGTGTAGTCCTGGCGGAAGGCGCGGTTGATCCAGCGCTCCGGGGCGTCGCCGGGGAAGTGGGGGTGGACGTAGGACAGCTCCTTCTGGCCGTGCCATTCCTCCCAGCACAGGTCGTCGCGGATCAGGCCCCGCTCCTTCTGGGACTGGTACAGGCCGGTGGTGGGCAGGGGGGTGAGCAGCATGAACTGCACGAAGTCACTCTCGAGCTCGCACATGAAGTCGATGTCGGCCTGCATGTTGTCGGGGGTGTGGTGCTCCTGGCAGAGGATGCCCGACGCCAGGACCACGATGCCTCGGTCCCGCAGCTGCTTGATCAGCGCCTTGGGATCGATGCCCACGTTCTTCTCGAAGTTGCCCTTGGTGGACGCCGACTCCACCCCGATCCACACGAACTCCACCCCCAGGCGCTGCATGTTGTCCACGCCGAACGCGGTGATGGCCTCGGCCGAGGAGAAGATGCTGAACCGGAAGAACTTCTGATCGCGCTCCATCAGGCTCAGCAGCTCGAGGGCCCGGTCGCGGTCCTTGAGGAAGTTTTCGTCCATCACGAAGAAGTCGTCGGTGCCGCGGATGTCGGCCAGGCGGCAGGCGGTGTCGTACAGCTGCTGCCCCGAGCCCAGGTAGGCGGTGTACTCACGGCCGAAGAAGTGGGAGGTGGAGCAGAATCCGCAGCCGTTCACGCAGCCCACGCCGGGCACCAGCAGCGACGCGGCCTTGTTGGGCAGGGTCACGCCCATGATGGCGGCCCGCTCGGCGCTGGGCAGGGCCGGGTGCTCGATGGGGGCGCAGGGGTCCTGGCCCAGGTGCTGCCGCAGCCAGCGGATGCCCTCGCCCTTGACCACGTGGTCGCAGTCAATGAGCTGGTCGATCTCCTCGATGGCCGCGCCGTGGCCGCCGAGCACGATCTCGGCATCGGGCTGGTGCAGGCGCACCAGGCGGGCCATCTCCCGGGCCTTGACGAAGTTCGGGGCGATGAAGCTGATGCCCACGATGTCGTAGTCCCGGGCCTTCAGCTCGACCACGAAGCGCGCCAGCGACGGGAAGTCGAGCACCGTGGTGTCCGCGTCGATGTTCTCGGCCAGGAAGTACAGCCCGAAGCTGCGGTGCTGGTGGCGGAAGCTGGCGATGCCCTGGGCCTTGGTGACCTGGTTGTGGAACAGCTCCATCACGTTCTCTTTGCGGCCGTAGTCGTCGTCCACGCCGAAGGGGCCGAAGACGCCGGAGAGCAGGATGCGCTTGGGGGAGGGGCTGGGCATGGTTCACCTCTGGGGTCAGGGGGTGAACCTACGGCCCGACTTTCATGGAACCTTCACAGGGTCGCGGGGAGTGTGTCATCGAGTGTCGCGAACATGGCCACGATCCCGTGTGGCGCGGACTATCATGGGTGTTCCCCCTCCCCGGTGCTCGCGTGAAACCCTGGCAGCTGATGGCCGAGGCCAAGATCCGAGACTGGCAGCGCCGCAAAGAGCGGGGCGAGGTTCGCAGCGTGCCCGAGGCTCAGCTGGAGGGGCTCGAGAGCCAGCTGTACCGGGAGGTGGTCAGCGAGCGAGAGGCTGCGGCGGCCGCGAGCGATCCCGCGGTGAAGCAGGCCCACCTCGACCGCGCCGAGGCGGTCCGCATCCGCCTGATGGTCATCCTCGAGAAGGGAGATCGGCCCCTGTTGCGTGAGGCGTTCGAGGAGTTGTTGAAGGAGGGGTGACGGCCCCTGCAGCCGGGGCGCCGGTAACCCAGGGGGTTCGCCGAGAAGGGTGCGGGTTCCCGGCGCGAGTCGGCCGGATTCCGCCGACAAGTCAGGGGGTTCGTGGCGAACGGCCCGGGTTCCTGGCGTTTTGCGCTGGCAACTCCGATCCTTCGTCGCGAAGGGTCGTGCTTGCCGGCGCTGGCGCACGACACTTGGGGAACCGCGCGCTGTTCTGGGACCGTCGATGAACCCTGGGTACTGCGAGCGTCAGCCCTCGAACCCCCGCACGAAGCGCTCCTGCAGGGCGGACTCGATGGCGCGGGGCGAACGGGCCCGGCGCACGGCGTCGATGGCGTCGTCGGGGTCCATGCCGCCGGCCACCAGCGCGCAGGCGGCGGCGGTGCCCGAGCGGCCCAGACCGCCGACGCAGTGCACCAGGACGCGGCCTCCGCCGTGGATGGCGTCGCGCATCCAGCGCACCAGGTCGCGCATCTCGGCGACGCTGGGCACGGCCTGGTCCAGCACGATCAGCAGCCGGTGCTCGAGCCCGGCAGCCTCCATGGCAGCGGGCAGCTCGCTCACGCCGTGGCGCTCGAGCTCCTCGGGGGACAGCAGGCTGCAGACGTGGGTGACGCGTCCGGCCCGGATGGCGGCGAGGTCGCGGCCCAGCTCCCGGCCGTAGTCCCGGCGCCCGGGCAGCAGGGTCAGGGCCAGCCCGCCGTCGCCGTGGGCGGCCTCGGGCACGAAGTCCAGCCGCAGCGGGCCACTGCGCAGCAGCCTCGTCCGGATGAGCTCGCCGCAGCGGGCACCCGTGTACAGGGCCCAGCGCCGCTGCCAGGGGTTGCACTCGTCGAAGCCGATGGTGTGCATGGCGTAGCGCATCATGCCGATGTGCAGCTGCAGGGGATCGCGGTCCGTGCCGACCAGCTCCGGGTAGTAGGAGCGCAGCATCCGCACCGAGTCCCAGGCGCGCTGCAGGGCGGGGAGCGCGAAGCTGGCCTCCGGCAGCGGGCGGCCCAGGTCCCGGACCTCGAGCAGCCGGTCGGTGAAGGCCATGGCCTGCTCGAGCGCGGCGGCGTCTTCGATGGGGGTGAAGATGTAGAGCAGGTCGTTTTCGAGCTTGATGAGGTCCTTGAGCACGTGGCCGCGGTGGGTGTGGAAGAAGTCGATCAGCCACACATTGCCCGGGGCGTCGATGATGATGTTGGCGCCGTTGAGGTCGCCGTGCACCCAGGCGTGGAACACCGAGTCCCCCGGGTTTCGGGGCAGGGTGTCCAGCTGGGTCTCGTAGAAGCGGCACACGTTGGGGAAGGGCGGCCCCACCTCGAGCTGCAGGTGGTCGCCCAGCGCGGGGCCCCCCAGCAGATCCTCGACCCGGCGGCGCACCCCGGGGGCGTAGCGCGCGCTGAACTCGTAGTAGTCCAGCAGATCGCCGGCCTCGCGGCTGCGGGCCGCGTAGAAGCGGCCCAGCTGCTCGATGAACACCGTGTCCAGGATCCGCCGCAGCTCGTCGGCGGGCATGCCCTGCATGTAGCGCTGCTGGAAGGTGCTCGAGAAGCCGCCACCCATGGAGGCGTAGCGGTACTTGAGGGCCCCGCGCTCGGCGTAGTCCACGAAGTCGGCGATGCGGGGGGCGTTGTTGCCGAGCACCGCCTCGACCCGCTCGAAGGAGGCGCGCTCGTGGCCGATGGCCTCGACGGGGCCGATCTTGACCACGTGGGGGACCTGTTCGTGGCCGTGCACGTCCACGCTGTGGGTGCCCAGCACGACGTTGCCGGAGAAGCCGCCGTCCAGGGGGCGCAGGCGCACCCTGCGGGCGTCCCGGAACAGGTAGCGCAGCAGCTTGCGGTCCACGGTGGAGACGGGGTGATCGCCCTCGAGCTCGAGTGAAGGCCGGTCCGGCGCACCCAGCTCGTCGGTGGGCAACAGCTCGTCGCTCTCGCCGCCCAGGTAGGCGATGAAGCTGCCCAGCGAGGAGAACACCTGGACCCCCAGCAGGCGCTCGAGCTGGTCCAGGGCGATGAAGTGGTTCGCCCGGGACGAGCTGGCGGTCAGCGCGGAGCAGACCGCGATGTGGAAGCTGGGGAAGCGGGTGCGCAGCTCGTAGGCCAGGAAGCTGATCTTGGCCTCGGTCCAGACCCCCACCAGCCCGAGCTTCATGGCCCGCCCGGCGTAGGGCGCCAGCACCTCGGCCAGCTGGGTTCCCTGGAAGTCGTTGAGGGTCAGGGAGTCCACCACCGTGGCCGGCCGCGCGGGGTCCACCCAGTCCTCGAAGACGAAGCGGGCGCCGTGACTGTCGGCCAGGCAGTGCTCGCCGAAGCGCTCGAGGTGGGCCTCCTGGCCGGGGTCACCAGGGGTGTGCCAGTCCCGGAGGTGGAGGATGCCCAGCTCATGGGCGGATTGTTGACAGGCCCACTTCATCAAGCGGGCCACCGGCCCCCGGGCTGGGTCGGCTCCCAGCAGGCGGGTGGCTTCCTCGGAGCCCACGTGCAGCAGGTTCGGCATGGGGTCGAAGCGGCCGATGGGCTGGACGAAGTCGTTCTGCAGGCACTGGCTGATGAGCAGGCGGTCGGGGAGCACGGACATGGAGCCTCGGCGGGTGTGGCGCTGCCGAGACTCTACCGCAGGGCGGCCTACTCCCCCTCCAGCGCCCGGGCCTTGCGCACCAGGCGCAGGAACTCCATGCGGTAGCCGTGGGGGTCGCGGGCCGAGCCCAGCTGGGCCAGGTCGTCCACCATGGACCAGGTGGCCTCGCCGGCGTAGGGCGAGTCCCGCAGCAGCATCCCGAAGGCGGCCACGGCGGCGGCGTGGCGGAAGTCCACCGAGGCCTGCTGCCAGCTGGTGCCGCCGTCGGTGACCGCGAAGCGGACGAGCTGGCTGCGGTCTTCTTCGGGCCGCTTGTAGCGCAGCTTCACGGTCATCAGCTCACCGCTGGCCGCGGCGTCGGTGGTGGACGTGGGCTGCTGGTAGCGGAGGATGGGGGCGCTGGGCACGGCCAGGTCGGTGCCCGCGGGCACGACCTCGTACAGGGCGGTGACCGTGTGGCCGGCACCGATCTCCCCGGCGTCCTTGGTGTCGTCGGCGAAGTCCCGGGCCTCCAGGGCGCGGTTTTCGTAGCCGATGAGCCGGTAGGCGTGGACCTCCATCGGGTTGAACTCCACCTGGATCTTCACGTCCTTGGCGATGGTCGCCATGGTGCCGCCGCGCTCGGTGACCAGCACCTTGCGGGCCTCGTCGAGGCTGTCGATGTAGGCGTAGTTGCCGTTGCCGTGGTCGGCGAGCTGCTCGAGGGTGCCGTCCTGCAGGTTGCCGGTGCCGAAGCCCAGCACGGTCAGGAACACGCCGCTCTTGGCCCGGTCCTCGATGAGCTCGATGAGCTCGCCCTGGTCGCTCACGCCGACGTTGAAGTCGCCGTCGGTGGCCAGGATGACCCGGTTGATGCCGCCGTCGATGAAGTTGCCCACGGCGGTCTGGTAGGCCAGCTGGATGCCCTCGCCGCCCGCGGTGGAGCCGCCGGCTTTCAGGCGCTCGAGGGCGCGGAGGATGGTGCCTTCGTCTTCGCCGTTGGTGCTGGGCAGCACCAGGCCGCTCGAGCCGGCGTAGACCACGATGGCCACCCGGTCGCGCTCGTCGAGCTCGTGAACCAGCAGCTTGATGGCCTGCTGCACCAGGGGCAGCTTGTTCTGGCTGGCCATGGAGCCGGAGACATCCAGCAGGAAGACCAGGTTGCTGGGGGGCAGCTCCTCTTCCTCGATGACCTGGCCCTTGATGCCGATGCGGGCCAGGCGGTGGGTGGGGTTCCAGGGGCAGCTGGCGATCTCCACGTGGGTGGCGAAGGGGGCGTCGCCCACGGGGGGGGTGTAGCCGTAGTCGAAGGTGTTGATCAGCTCCTCGATGCGCACCGCGGACGCCGGGGGCAGGGTGTGGCGGTTCAGGAAGCGCCGCACGTTGGCGTAGCTGGCCGTGTCCACGTCGATGGAGAAGGTGGACAGGGGCTCGTCGGTGGCCAGGGCGAAGTCGTTGTGCTCGATGGGGTTGTACTGCTCGCCGGAGACCTCGGGGGTGGGGTCGGCCACCGGGCCGCCGACCTGGATCAGGCGGTAGTTCGGCTTCTCGTTGTACACGGGGCCAGCGCTCGGCACGCGGTCGCGGGCGGAGTTGGGGTCGTGCTCCACGCTGCGCCTGCGCATCTGACGGGCGGCCTGGAGGCGGCGCTGGCGGTCGGCGGTCTGGTCGCTGATGTAGCCCTGTGACTCCAGTTGCTGCTTCATGGCGGGGGTGACCACGGTGTAGCGATCCGGCATGTCGGGTGTGGCCGCGTCCAGCTCTGGCTGAACCCCGGCCTCGCGCATATCGGCCTGGAGCTCCGACAGGAGACTCTTTCGCAGCACCTCCGGGTCCGGGGGAGACTCGCTCATGCTCGCGCTGCTGGTGGTCATCGACGAGGTGGGCGCGCGGCTGACGTTCGGCGCGTCGAGCATCATGAAGCTTGGCACCGTCACCGCAGCCAGGGCCACGGCGGCCACCGCGCCCATGGCGGTGATCCGCATCGCCCAGATGCGGCGCCGGGAGCGGCGAAGGGGCACCACCTTGGCGTCGGCCTCGGAGGCGGGGGCCTCGGGGGGCGGCAGGGGCTTGGGCGCCTGCACGGGGGGCAGGCCCAGCGCGTCATCGCTGTCGGCGGCGTCGGCGGCATCCAGGATCACCTGGCGCTGGTCGTCCAGCAGCACGGGCTCGTCGAGCAGGGCCTCTTCGGCGATGTCCGCCAGGGCCCGGATCTGCTCCACCAGTTGCTGGGCACCAGGGCTGCGGCGCAGCAGGGCCTCGACCTCGGCGGTCTCTTCGGGGGTGCACTCGCCCAGGGCGTACGCGGTGAGGACGGTCTCGTCGATGGTGCGCGTCATGACCGCACCTCCTGGGCCTGGGCTGCAGGGGCGGGGGTGGCCATCTGGGTCCGGATGGTGGCCATGGCGGAGGTGATCAGCTTGCTGACTCGTCCCAGGGAGGTCCCCATCTCGGCGCTGATCTCGCGGTAGCTCTTGTGCTCGCGGAACTTGAGGCGGAAGGCGGTCTGCTGGTCGGGGGGCAGGCCCTCGAGCAGCTCGAGCACCCGTGCGTGGGCGATGCGGCGGGCGGCGAGCTCGCCGGGGCCGGCTTCGCCGCTCTCCAGCTTGCGGCCACGGGCGGGGTCCAGGGCTCCCATGCGTCCCTCCTTGCGCGCGATGTCGATGGCGCGGTTGCGGCAGACGGTGAAGAGCCAGGCCTCGAGGTGTCCTTCGACCTTGCGGCGGTCGGCCTGGCACAGGCGCAGGAAGGTGTCCTGGACCACGTCGCGGGCGCGCTGCATGTCGCCTTTCAGCACCCGCGCGGCGTAGCGGACCAGGGGCGCCTCGTACTGCTCGAGCGCGGAACGAATCCAGGCGCTGTGCGGTTGGACGGCTTCGCCCATGGGCAGACCTCGAAGCTGGCGTGGGCCGCGGCGTGCGACCTGTGCCATGACAACGTGCAGGGAGGGGGTCTGTTCACGGTAACTGGTGGGGGTCGTCGGGACCCTGGGTGCGAAGGCCGGACTCGTGGCATCCAGAGCGCCAGATCTCGGTGCTCCGGGGCCGCGGCACCGCGCCATCCGCCGCCTCGCAGGGTCCATCGTCGGCGGGCTGAGCTATCCTCGAGGAGGACCTCACCGACGCCTCGAACCGTGAGCCCCGGGAGCCCCCATGACCATCTCGACCTTCGCGCTGTTCATCGCGTTGGTGGCGCCCTACTGCTCCGTCGAGCCCAAGGACACCGGCGACACCGGCCAGCCCGGGGACACCGGCGACTCGCAGCTCGAGGAGACCGGGGACTCCACCGCGGTGGGCGAGACCGGCGACACCCGGCCCGCCAACCAGTCCCCGGTGGCCGAGTTCACCCGCCCGAACAGCGACGATGTGGTGACCAACACCGGCTACGTGCGGGTGCGGCTCGAGCTCAGCGACGACCGCGACGCCCCCGGCGATCTGGAGCTGGCCTGGAACGCGGCCGCGCTGGGCGCCAAGCCCCCGGCGAGCGCCGGCGGGGGCGGCGTGGCGGAGTTCTACCTGGTGGCCCCCATCGCGGGGCCCTGGCTGCTCGAGTGCACGGTCACGGACCTCGACGGGGCGTCCACCACGGCCAGCGTGGAGTTCACGGTGTGGTCCGACGACGACGCCGACGGCTACATCTCCGACGCCGAGGGCGGCGACGACTGCGACGACGACGACTTCGACGTCAACCCCGGCGCCGAGGAGATCTGCGGCGACGGCATCGACAACGACTGCAGCGACGGCGACGAGGTCTGTCCCTAGCCCCCGATCGCGGTCTCCACGTCGGTGGTGATGGAGTCGTACAGGGTCACCAGCGAGTCGCCCATCAGGCCGACGCCGGTGAAGATCCCGATGCCGATCGACGCGGCCATCAGTGCGGACTCCACCGCGGTGGTGCCGCGGCGGCTTTGAGGATGAAGACGAGGTATGATCCCTCCGTGACGAGGACACCACCCTGGATGGCAGCCAGGGCGGGGACTGCCCTCGAGCACGGTCGCGACCGGGAGGCCCGTGGCCAGGTGCGCCGCGCCAAGACTCGGTGCTCCGGTGGCGGAGCGGCCACCGTTGGCGCCCAGGACGCCAAGACTCGGCGCTCCGGCGGCGGAGAGGCCACCGTTGGCGCCCAGGACGCCAAGACTCGGTGCTCCGGTGGCGGAGAGGCCACCGTTGGCGCCCAGGACGCCAAGACTCGGCGCTCCGGCGGCGGAGAGGCCACCGTTGGCGCCCAGGACGCCAAGACTCGGCGCTCCGGTGGCGGAGAGGCCACCGTTGGCGCCCATCGTTTCGCTGCGCGCTGTCCGGCCACGGTTCGCCCCTGCGTCCCACCGCTGTCCCCAGCACGGAGGTGAGCATGGGCGGCTGATGAACCGAGCGAGACGGAGCGCACCACCCCGGCAGCCGGGCCTACGGGCCTCGCTGCCGGGTCGCCGCTTCAGTCCACCGCGAAGGCCCGCCGGACCCGGGCGCGGTTGCCCTCCTCGCCCATCACGAACGAGGTGAAGTACATGACCAGCTGCCCGTCCGGGAGCATCAGCAGGGTCGGGTCCATGGGCTTGTCCCCCTCCTGCTCGCTCCCGATGGCCTCGAGGACCAGGGTGGGCTCGCCGCTGGCCTCGAGGTCTTCGCCCAGGTCCACCGCGCCGATGCCGGTGCCCGCGAGCTCGCCGCCGTACTGGTCCGCGAACCAGGTGTGGTAGAGCCGCAGCCCGCCGCCCTCGAGGTAGACGGGGTTGGGGTCCACGTGGTGCCAGGGCAGCAGGGGGCCGGGGGTCTCGACCTGGACCGCCAGGCTCGCGGGGTCCAGCGAGAAGGCGCGGATGCCCGGGCCTTCGGCGGACTGGTGGGTCAGGTCCCCGTTGTAGAAGAACAGGCCCCGGTCGTCGGCGGTGGTCAGGGCCGACAGCACGCTGTTGCACTCGGCGTCGCGCTCGCCGGTCCAGAGGTAGTCGTCCGCCAGCTCGAAGCTGGCGCCGTCGCTGCTGGTGGCGTGGCAGAGGAAGGTCTCGGTCAGGGGCTGCTCGTTGGGGGTCTCCCGGTCGAAGAAGCCCTCGAAGACGAAGCGGTAGGTCTGCTCGTCCTGGACCCAGACCGACGCGTCCTGCAGGCGGTTGCCGCAGTCGATGGCGAAGTCGCCGGGCCACATCAGCGGCGCCGGTTCGCTCCACTCGAGGCCATCGTCGCTGGTGAGCAGGCTGCGGGCGTAGTGCTCCTTCGTGTCGCCCATGCGGGTGGCGAGCATGCCGAAGCGGCCGTCGGGCAGCACGAACAGGGCGGGCACGGACAGGTCGGTGAGCTCGAAGTCCTCGTCGATCTCGAAGCGCCAGCCGCGCTCGGCGGGCACGGTGAGGTGCTGGGCCTGCCACATCCAAGCCGGCGGTGCCCAGCGCTCGGTCGGCTCGGCCACCTCGGTGTCGGCGCTGTCCCCTGGCGCGGGGCAGCCGGCGCAGAGCAGGGCGACGATGAGGGCGGGGCGCATCATGGCAGGGGCTCTCCGAGGGAACGTCGGCGGCGGGTGGTGTGACCGGGGTCGTCCGGGCTGGCGCAGGGCGTATCCGCGTCCTCGGGCAGGCTCCAGGTTCCGGGGCGGTCCTCGGCGGCGGGGCAGGCGATGGCGTCGAGCAGCACCGCTGCCCGGTCCTCGGTGCCCGGCACCAGGCTGTGGTCCCTCAGCAGCACGCCCCGCAGGCCCAGCTTGCGCAGCTTGGCCATGCGCCGGCGCAGGTCTGCCAGCTCGCCCTCGGTGAACGGTGCCTCATCGGTGCGATCGAACTGCTGGGGGAGGTTGCTGATGCGGGCGTCGAGCAGGACCAGCAGGGCGTGGTCGAGGCGGGGGTCCCAGGGGTCGGGGTCCCAGGGCCCCAGCAGGCTGCGCCGGGCCAGGGCGAGGCGATCCCGGGGGAGCTCGAGGGCGACCACACCGCGCTCCCGCAGCAGCTCGGCGTGCCGCGGGGGCACCAGGCTCATGGTGGAGCGGGCCACCGGGGCCCGGACGGCGGCCTCGGCCAGGCCCAGCAGCACCAGGCCCACGGCCAGCCAGGGGCGGCGCACCACGGCCATCGCGGCGATCACCGCCACCAGCGGCACCAGCATCCCGATCATGCGCACCCAGCCCCGCAGCAGGCCGACGGGCCCCGGCAGGGCCTCGAGCAGGGCCGCCGGACCGAGCAGGCCGGTGGTGCCGATGGTGGGGTGAGGCCCAGCGCAGATGGTCAGGAGCAGGACGGCCATGAGCGCAGGCAGGCGGGCGCGCCGACTGCGGACCACCGCCAGGATCAGCCCCAGGACCACAGCCACGCCCAGCCAGGGCATGACCTCGTAGCCGGGCAGGCCCTGGAGCAGATCGGCCTGCAGACCCAGCAGCCCCTCGAGCCGTGCCGAGGGCCCCGGGACCCGGCTGTCGAGGTTGGCCATGCTGGGCGGTGGGTGGGCCCGCAGGGTCAGCCACAGGGGCAGGCAGCAGGCGGCGCCGGTGACGGCCAGCACCGCGAGTCCCCGCCATGCGCGGCGCAGCCCGGCCCAGCCGCGGGCCCCCCAGGTGATGGTGGCGGCCTGGAGCATGAGCAGGATGGGCACCGACGACAGCCCGCAGCCGATCAGGGGGAGCATGCTGGCGGCGGCGCCGGCCCAGCGCCAGGCCCCGCCCCGCCGCAGGGCGGCGAAGAGCAGCCCGCCGTGCAGGGCGAAGGCCGGGTACAGAAAACACTCCGAGCGCCCCACCTCGAGCTGGTGCAGGGCCCAGATGGAACCCGCGGCCAGGGCGGCGGCGGTGCCGGCACCCCAGGCGCCGGGGTCGTCCTCGCCCAGCCAGGCCCGCGCCCAGATCCATGCGCCCACGGCCGAGGCGAGCAGGCCAAGCGCCGGCAGCAGGTTCCAGCCGACGGTGAACCCCTCGAGCCCGCCGCCTGTCAGCAGGGAGGCCGGCGCGATGAGCAGCACGCTCGAGGGGTCCATCAGGGCGTCGGTGGCCTCGAGCCCGCTGGGGTTGGCCGACAGCACGAGCGGCCCGTGGCGCCACAGCCCGGCCAGGGCCGCGGCCAGCCAGTGCACGTGGGCGGGGGCCTCGGAGTCGGCGCTGCCCAACAGGGCGGTGCCGAAGGAGCCCAGGACCGGCCGCAGCAGCAGCCACAGGCTGACCGCGCTGGCGACGGCGGCCAGCAGGGCGCCGGGGAGGCGGGCGTGGGGGGGGGACGGTGGAGCCACGGTGACCCATCGTCCATCAGGCCACCACCGGATTCAACTCAGAGGGGCGGCAGCTCCATGTGCACGAAGGACCAGACCCCGTCGACCTCGGTGGGGAACACGACCCCGTCGCCCCAGGGCATGAGGCCGCGCTCGCCGTAGGGGGAGGCGTAGCCGTAGTCCTCGTACCAGCGCTTGGCGCAGGTGCTGGGGTCCATCTGCCACACGTCGTGGTCGGGGTGGATGACGAGCAACGGATCATAGCGACGGACCATGTTGCTGTTGCGGAAGACCCGCAGGCCCAGGACCATCCTGCCATCGGGTAGAGCGGCCAGGCCGTACGCGGTGGAGTCGGTGGCCTTCTGGAGCTTGAACCGTTCGGTCTCACCGGTGTGGATGCCGTAGCTGACCCACATCGGGCGGCCGCTCTGCTTGTTGTGGATCACGATGAGTTCGTCGCCTGCGACGAGCATGTGGCTCTGGCCCCACCACTCCCAGCTTCGGCCCTCCGGCAGCAGGTCGAGCTTCTGGCTCTTGCCGGTGAGAAGGTCGACCTCGAGCAACTGCAGGTCCTCGGACCCACGAGGGACCGCGATGAGCCAGGCGTGGTCGCTGTGGACCAAGGCGTTCATTGGGAACGACTCGAGTGCCGGGAGGGGAAGTTCGTCCTGCTGTCCGTTGGCGGGGTCCACAAGCCAGCCTCGTGTCTGGTCCGGTCCGACCGCGACCAGCAGTGGCCTCTCGTCCCCGGAGTAGATCACCTCTCCTCTCTGGGCGCCGGCGAGCAGCGAGCTGACGTTCAGCTCGGCCACGACCTCACCGCTGTCCGCGTCGAGCTCGATGAGGTGGGATGTGCTGGCCTCGAGCGCCTCACCGGGCTCATCCCACCAGTCCTTCCCGCGCGGTTCCCCTGCCGGGCTGCGACCTGCCTGTCGGCGATCGGCGTCTCTGTGGGCGAGCACGAACACGCGCCCCCCGGCTGCCACCATGCCGTGCAGGCTCCCGTGGCTCCATTGGATCGGTACACTACGGTGTTCAGCTTGGATGGCACCTCGGTAGACCAGGGGGAGCTCGTACCCCCGCCAGAGGTGTTCGAGCATCCATCGGGTCCGCGGTTCCACCAGGTCGAGACCGCACGCCAGCTCCAGCCCGAGGTCGATGCCCGTCCTGACGGGGGCGTCGTGGCAGGCCCTCGCGAACGCCTCGGTCGTTCGGGCATCTTTCGTCGGGTAGTGCTCGTTGTACGTCACGGTGCGCCAGTCGAACAGGTCGGGGCGCTTCAGGCTGATGTCTCCGTTCACGCTGTCCCAGGCATGGCAGAGCTCGTGGCGTGTGATGTATTCGAAGTCGGATACCGAAGGATCGAGCACGATCCTGTCTTCGTCTCCGAAGTAGTAGCCACCGATGGATTCGTTCTGGATCCAGCGGATTGTCACCCTGTTGGCGCAGAGCTTGGGGGTCAGTGTCCAGCGTACGAACTCATCCATGGTCTCGCGGATCAGAGTCTCGTCCTCATCCGTCGCCAGATCGAACGGATCCTCGATCGGCACCTCGCTCAGATCCAGACACGGCTCCGCACACCCCACCAGCACCCACGCGCACACGACCCCCAGCACCGCCAGCGACCATCCCATGCACCCAGGATAGCGTCTGCTACGGGGAAAAGTCCAGCCCCGCTCAGCGCCCCAGCGCGTGGTACGGCGTCTCCCAGGCCTCGGTCAGGGCGCGGCCCAGCTCGATGACGTCCTCGAAGCGGTCGCCCGGGTCCTTCTCGAGGGCCCGGATGATGACCTCTTCCACCGGCTCGGGGATGGAGGGATCGATGCCGCAGAGGCTGGGCGGGGGCTCGGTGGCGTGCATGTGCAGCAGGGGCAGCAGGGCCTCGTGCTGGAACGGGGGCTGGCCGCAGAGCAGCTCGTAGGCGACCACCCCCAGGGCGTACTGGTCGGCGCGGGCGTCGACCTGGGAGAAGTCGGTGGCCTGTTCCGGCGCCATGTAGGTGGCGGTGCCGCCCATGGCGCCGTCCATGGTGAGGCCCTGGGCCATGACCGTGCGGGCGATGCCGAAGTCCATGACCTTGACCACCGTCTCGAGGGTCACGAAGAGGTTCTCGGGCTTGACGTCCCGGTGGACCACGCCCATGTCGTGGGCGGCCTGCAGGCCATCCGCGGCTTGTGCCAGCAGCTCGATGGCCACCCCGCGGGGCAGGGAGCGGGCCTCCATGTGGGAGCGCATGTCGGCGCCCTGGAGCAGCTCCATGGTGATGAAGCGGCGCCCGCTGTGCACGCCGATGTCGTGAACGCGCACGATGTTGCGGTGGGTGAGCTTGCGGGCCAGGCGCAGCTCTTGCCGGAAGCGGGCTTCGGCGGCCTCGTTGCCCGGCGCACCGGTCAGGATCTTGAGGGCCACCTGCTCGCTGAGTTCCTGATCGTAGGCCTTGTAGACGGCACCCATGCCGCCTTGGCCCAGCAGGCTCTCGACCTTGTAGCGGCCAGCCACGATCACCCCTGGGCCCACGGGACGGTCGCTCTGGACACGGCTGGGCTCCGCCGGCTCCCCGAAGTCCATGGTGGGCTGGCTGCGGGTCTGCTTGGGCGGGGCGAGCTGCGGGTCCTCGCTCAGGGGCGCGAGGGTGGCGCCCTCGGGGGACAGGCCGCGTGGCTCCCGCTGCTCGAAGCGTGGGGGCTGGAGTCCCACCGGGTCCAGGCCCGGCAGGTCCGGCAGCTCGGGCAGCTCGGGCAGCTCTGGCAAGGAGGGCAGCTCGGCGTCCGGCATCATGCTGTCTACCGGAGCGGGGCGCGCCTCGACGTGGTCCTGCGCCCGGGTCTGGTCAGCCGCCCGCCCGCGCTTCTCGATCACACGGGTCACCGCGGCGAGCTGATCCCCCAGCTCGGCGAGGTGGGGCTCGGAGGCGAACAGGGCCTCGAGGATCTCCCGGGCCGAGTGCAGCCGCCCGTGGCGCTGGTACAGGCGGGCCAGCGCGCGCATGGCGTCGATCTCGCGGGAGCTCTGGGGACGGCTGGTGCAGAAGGGGCCCACCAGGTGGTCCAGCTCGAAGCTCAGCACGTCCAGCCGCTCGGCGAGCTGGGCGGCCAGCACGCAGGCGGCCCGGTAGGAGGGGTTCGTCCGGGGCACCTGGAACAGGGCCTCGAGGGCTCGCTCGTCCATGCCCTCGCGCTCGAAGCTGCGGGCGGCGTCGTAGGGGCGCCCGAGGGCCAGCAGGCGGGGGGCGGCGGCGGCCTCGAGCCCCAGGGCCAGGGCGCGGTCGGCGGCCTCGCGGCGCAGGCCCAGCCCGTCGTACAGGGGCAGCACGGCGTCGGGGCTGGCCAGGGTCTCGAGCCGGGACAGGGCCGCGTGAAGGGCCTCGTGGCTGCCGCGGCGCTCGGCCACCGAGGGCCAGCGCCCCAGCAGCGACAGGCCGGGGATGGGCTCCCCCAGGGGGGTGCGGCTGCGCTGGTGGGAGAGGCGGTCCGCCAGGTTGTCGTGGCCGGTGCGCCAGAGCATGTCGGCGGCCAGGGGGGCCTCGCCGGCGGCCAGGAACAGCTCCACCGCCGGGCGGGTCTGGCCGGCCTTGTCGAACAGCTTGGCGGCGGCCCGGGCGTGGGCGCGGGCTTCCTGGTGCAGGGCGCCGGGGCGCCGCAGCTCGGACTCCACCAAGGCCAGCAGGAGCCGGCCTGCCAGCTCGGGTTCGCCGGCGTCGTCGAGCATCACCACGGCGTGCTGGACCCGCTGCACGACCCGGCGGCTGCGCTGACGGGGGCTGCGGCCCTGGAGGGTGTCGTCGCGCGGGGAGCGAGGCGCCATCACTCCTCCGTCTGCAGTTGCTCGAGGCGCTGCTTCAGCTGCTCGGGGTTGTTGTCGGCGCGCAGGGCCTCGGTGGGATCGATCAGGCCGTCGCGCACGTAGCGCCAGAGGCACTGGTCCATGCTCTGCATCCCCGTGACCTCGTTGCTGCTGGACTGCAGGTAGCCCTCGATCTGGTGGATCTTGCCCTCGCGGATCATGTTGGCCACCGCGAAGCTGTTGAGCAGCACCTCGAGGGAGGCCAGGCGGCCTTCGCCGCTGGCGCGCTTGCAGAGGTACTGGGCCACGACCCCCCGCAGCAGCACGGACAGCACCGAGCGGGCCTGTTCGCGGTTCTCGGTGGGCACCGCGTCGATCACCCGATCGATGGCCTTGGACGCCGAGTTGGTGTGCAGGGTGCCCAGCACCAGCACGCCGGTCTCGGCCGCCTGCAGGGCCAGGCTGACGGTCTCCTCGTCCCGCAGCTCGCCCACCATCAGCACGTCCGGGGATTCGCGCAGGGCAGAGCGCAGCCCGTCGGAGAAGGTGGCCACGTCCCGGCCGACCTCGCGCTGGGTCACCACCGACTTCAGGGGCAGGTGCACGAACTCGACGGGGTCCTCGAGGGTGATGACGTGGCGCTGGGAGCTGGCGTTGATCTGATGGATCATGGCCGCCAGGGTGGTGGTCTTGCCCGAGCCGGTGGGCCCGGTGATCAGCACCAGCCCGTTCTGCATCTCGGTCAGGCGCCGGATGGAGCGGGGGAGCATCAGCTCCTTGATGGTGGGCAGGCGGTTGGGGATCACCCGGAAGACGGCGCTCATGCCGTGCTGCTGGACGAAGGCGTTGGCCCGGAAGCGGGCCAGCCCGGGGATGACGTGGATGAAGTCGAGCTGCTGGTCCCTGGCCAGGGCTTCCTTCTGTTCCGGGCTGATGACCTGGTAGAGGAAGCGGCGGGCTTCGGCGTCCGAGAGGATCCGGTAGGGCAGGGGCACCAGCTCGCCATCGAGGCGGACGATGGGGGGCTTGCCCGCGTGCAGGTGCAGATCGCTGCCGCGCTGGTCGATGACCACTTGGAGGAAGGAGTCCAGCCACGCCATGCCGCTACTCCTTCAGGTCCACGACGGCTTCGCCGCCGGTGCCGTCGGAGATGAGGGTCTCGAAGTCCTTCTTGTTGCGGGCCTTGAGGTAGGCGGTCTCCGAGGCGATGACGCCCTGCTGGTAGAGCTGCAGCAGCTCGGTGTCCATCAGCTGCATGCCCTGATCCTTGGAGGTCGCGATGACCGAGGGCAGCTGGTAACACTTGCCCTGGCGGATGAGGTTGGCCACCGCGTCGTTGTTGACCATGACCTCGCAGGCCAGGGCCCGCCCGCGGCCGTCGGCCCGGGGCAGCAGGTACTGGCAGACCACCGCCCGCAGGCTGCCCGCCAGCATGCCGCGGACCTGCTCTTGCTGGCCCGCCTGGAAGGCGTTGATGAGGCGGTCCAGGGTGGTGTCGGCGGAGACGGTGTGGACGGTGCCCAGCACCAGGTGGCCGGTCTCGGCGGCGGTGACCGCGAAGGAGATGGTGGGCAGGTCCCGCAGCTCGCCCACCAGCAGCACGTCGGGGTCCTGGCGCAGGGTGGCGCGCAGGGCCAGGGCGTAGGAGCTGGTGTGGGTGCCGATCTCACGCTGGTTGATCAGGGACTTCTTGCGGGGGTGCACCACCTCGATGGGGTCTTCGAGGGAGATGACGTGGCGGCCCGAGGTGCGGTTGATGGCGTCCACCAGGGCGGCCAGGGTGGTGGACTTGCCCGAGCCGGTGGGACCGCCCACCAGCACCAGGCCGTTCTTGAGCTTGTCCAGCCGGCGCACGACCTCGGGCAGGCCCAGCTCGTCGAGGCTCGGCAGCTCGCCGCGGATCACGCGGAAGACCGCCGCCAGGCCCTGGAGCTGGTGGAAGACGTTCACCCGGAAGCGGACCTGCTCGATCTTGACCTCGTAGGAGAAGTCCACGTCGCGCCGGGCGGCCAGCTCGCCCAGCTGCTGGGCGGTGAGCAGGGGCACCAGCATGGCCTCGATCTGGGCAGCGCTCAGGGACTCGTCGGTCTGGGGCTCGACCTTGCCCATGCGCTTGGCCATGGGGGGGCTGCCCGGGGAGAGCAGCAGGTCGTCGAAGCGCTGGTCCGCGATGTGCACCAGCAGCCGATCCAGGGGGGACAGCTGGGGACCGTCGCCCTGGTCCATCATGTTGTGCAGCTCCCAGAGCCCAGCCAGGTGCATGGCGAGCTTGCGGACCTTGGTGTCGTCGTCGGCGGCCAGGGGCGCGACCTGCTCGGCCACCGAGCGTTCGCCGAGCGTCTCGAGGCAGTGCAGGGCCGCGAGGCGCACGTCGGCGGATTTGGAGCGCAGCAGCTTGGCCACGTGGGGGGCGGTGCTGGCCTGGCCCAGGGTGGCGATGGCGTCGATGGCCGCCAGGCGCAGCTCGGGCTCCTCGAAGGCGATGCGCACCAGGTAGGGGGCCGCGCGGGGATCGCCCAGATCGGCGATGGCGGCCATGGCCCGCTCGCGCACCCACCAGTCGTCGTCCTTGGAGGCGGCGTTGACCAGCGCGCCCAGGGCCTTGGGGGAGCCCAGGCGGCGCAGCACCTCCACCGCGGAGAGCCGCACCGGGGGCTTGGGGTCCTCGAGGAAGGCGACGAAGTAGGGGAGCAGCTTCTGGCCGGCCAGCTCGATGAGGGCGTCGGTGACGCGCTCGCGGACCCACCAGTCCTGGTCGCCCAGCAGCTCGAAGAGCCGGGGCCAGAGCTCTTCCGTGCTCATGTTGGCCTTGCGGATCACGTCCACGGCCAGCCGGCGGACCTCGGCGTCTTTGGAGCGCAGCAGCCACAGCAGGGTGCGGGCGATGTCGACCTTGCCCGATGAGCCGAGCGCGGCGAGCACGTCGGCGGCGCGGGTGCGCACCTCGAGCAGGCGATCTTCGAGGGCGTCCACCACGGCGGGCAGGACCATGTCGCTGGCCATGGCCTCGAGGGTGTCGAGCACGGCCATGCGCACGACCTTGGGGGAGGTCTTGAGCTTGCCCCGCAGCAGGGCCACCACCGCGGGGCCCTCGAAGCCCCGCAGGCCCCGGACCGCGGCCAGCACGATGGGCTGGCGGGGGGAGTCCAGGCAGGGGCCCACGTGGTCGATCCACTCGTCGAAGCTGGCCAGGCCCGAGAAGGACTGGATGACCCCCAGCGCCACGGACTCGTCCGGGTCCTCGAGCAGGGTGGCCAGGGCCTCGAGGGCGGCCACCCGGTTGCCGGACATGAAGCGTTCCTCGCCCAGGTAGCGGACGATCTTGAGCTTCTCGCCGCGGCTGGCGACGGGCAGGGCCCGGGACAGGGCCGGGATGGCGTGGTGCCCGGCGATGCGGACCACAGCGTCGATGGCGGCGCCGCGGCCCTGGAAGCGCGCCCGGGACATCAGCTCGCCCAGCTCGCCCAGGGCGGTCTTGCCGCCCACCTGGGCCAGCACCTGGGAGGCGGTGGTGCGCACCGAGGCGTTGTTGTGCTCGAGCAGGTGGCAGAGCTTGGGGTGGAACGCGGGGTTGTTGACCTTGGGCAAGACCTGGGCCACGTGGCCGCGCAGGGTGGGATCGGCGCGCTCGAGCAGGCCCAGCAGCGGCTCGAAGAGGGAGCGGTCCCCGGAGCGCTCGATCACCTTGACCAGCACCAGGCAGCGCAGGTGGTGCTGCCCCTGATCCTTGGGGCGCTTCTCGATCAGGGGGATGAGATCGGTGATCTCCCGCGCGGACAGCTCCCCAGCCCTGTCGACCACCGCCTGTACGTCGTCCATGCCCTGCAGGGGCTTGGATCGGAGTCGCTTCGCCAGCCAGTGTCCTCGCACGCTCGTGGCGTATCCCGTCGGGCGGGGTGGTGAGGGGTTCTACTCGATCCAGGTGAGCGTACAGGGCTCCGAGCTGTTGTCGTCCTCGTCCACCACCACCGCGGTCGCGGTCAGGGGGGGCGCGTAGTTGACGCAGTCTTCCTGGGACGCCTCCGAGGCTGCGAACGAGGCGCTGCAGTCCCCTTCGTCATCGCAGAGCAGGGTGTAGCTGTAGGCCTGATGGCCTTCGTCCAGCCAGGTCGCCACGGTGCCCCCCATGGGGTCGAGGGTCTCGTCACCCTGCGGATCGTCGGCTCGCACCATCACCACGATCTGATTGGGCGCCGAGTCGGAGGGCGCGCACTGCCAGGTGCAGCTGTCGATGGTCGGGTTCACCTCATCGGGCCCGGTGTCGTCGGGAGGCTCGGTGTCCTCCGTCGGCTGCGTCTCCTCCGGGGGGGCGGTGTCGTCAGGCTCCTTGATGTCGTCGCAGGCGAGCATGACCAGCAGGATGGCCGCCAGGGCTGGTGATCCGAACGTACGCATCTCCACCTCCTGGGCCATTGTACAGTGACGACGGCCCCGAACGCTGATCGAGTCCCGAGATACGGTGGTCATGGAGGTGCCCATGCGCGCGCTCGCGTTCACCCTCGTCCTCTCTGCGGTCGCCTGCGAGACACAGACCGATGACTCCGAGGCCGACACCACGCCCTCTGCGCCGGGGACGGCGGTGGTGCTCGTGGCCGCCGGCTACACCGCGGCGGATGGCCCACCCGACGATCCCGACGCCATCAGTGAAGCCACCTCCGCCCCCTGGAACAGCCAGGTGTTCGCCGAGGGGCTCGTGGAGCAGCTCGACGGCCGCGGCGTGGATGCGTCGGTCGCGCAGTGGACCGACTGCAAGGTCCTCGAGTGCCTGCAGCTGGAGGACGGCACGGTGGACATCGCGGTGTTCGCAGGCCCCACCTACATGGGGGTCTTCCCCGATCAGCTGCGAGACCTGGTCCCCGCCATCGGAGACCTGAGCCCGGCGCCCGGGGTGTGCTCGGCCCTCAACTCCTACGAGACCGCCGGTCAATACGCGGTGGACAGCTTCCTCGAGGACCTGGACGAGCTGGGGCTCGAGACCGTCGAGGGGGTGGCCCTCGACGCCAGCGCGGGCCAGACCCAGGCCGCGGTGGACGAAGCCCTCGAGGGGCTGGCGGAGCGGCTGCTGGGGGAGTGAAGCTCAGTCCGCGGCGTCGGAGCTCCAGGGGTAGCGGATCTCCACCGTGCCGCCGTGGGGCGGTGGCGGAAAGCGCAGGGGCTCGAGGGCCCCGTGGATGCACGCGGTGAGCTCGTCGTCGCAGCTGTCGCAGTGCAGATCCAGGCCCTGAACCGTGCCGTCGCTGGCGATGGTGAAGCTCGGGGACATCGCTGCCCGCAGGAAGGGGTCCTGGATCAAGGCCCGCTCCCAGCAGGACCTGAGGACGGGGTGGGCGGTGGCCATCACCCGCGCGATCTCGCTGGGTTCCAGGGTCTCCGGCTCCTCGTCCTCGAAGGAGAACAGCTCCCGCGGTGGGGGGTCGAAGCAGCCGGAGGGCAGCACTGACAGGGTCCGCACGGCGGTCTCGACCTGCTCACCCTGGGTCCAGGTCAGCTCGATGGGCAGGGAGATGTACGTCCGCTGGAGGGGGTTGCGGACCCCCTGCTCGAGGGCGTCGCTCTGGTCCCGGTCGATGGTCCGATCGCCCCGGAGCCACAGGGTCTCGGGGTGGGTGATGGTGGCGGGGGTGGGCCCGAGCTCCAACACCAGCGGGCGCCCCGCGAGCTCCGTGGTCCAGCGGGCGTCGTGGATCTCGATCTCACCCGGGTCCGAGAGCCCGAGCTGGAGGCCGAGGGTCACGGCACGGGTCAGGGGCACGTGGTCGCCGTCGCCGCCGTGGGCCTCGCAGCCCTGGTCGATGGCGAGCACGCGCAGGGAGGGGGTGACCGCGGGCGCGCTGGCCGCCGAGGTGGGGGTGTGCACCCGGACCTCGCTGTTCTCGCTGGGGGACGGCGTGTGGGCGCAGGCGACGGCGAGGCCGAGGCAGGGGATCAGGCGCGACATCCGAGCTTCCCGGGGAAGGACCTGGGTCCTGTAGCCCACCGGGGGCCTGCGGTTCCCGGCTGGTGCCCGCTTGTCCATCCTGGAGGCCAGGTCGTACCATGGCGCCATGGCTTCTGGGCACAGCGATGAGCGCTTCGATGTGGTGGTGGTCGGTGCCGGCCCGGCGGGCAGCACCGCCGCCTACCACCTCGCCGGCGAGCGGCGGGTACTGATCGTCGACGCCAAGCCCTTTCCCCGGCACAAGGCCTGCGGCGGCGCGCTCACCCACTGCCGCGCCTGGCCGGCTCGCTTCCCCAACTACGCCGAGGTCGAGTCGGAGCTGGGGGGACACCCCAACCACCGGCTGCGCTTCTTCCACGACCGCAGCGAGTGGTGGGACGAGCAGGGGGAGCACCTGTTCGACCACGTGCCCCGCCACGTCTTCGATCACGCGCTGCTGCGGGCTGCGACTCGCAAGCCCGGGGTGGAGTTCCGGGTGTTCCGGGTCCGCACCCTCGAGGAGCTCGACAGCGGGATGATCCGGCTCTCGGACGGTCAGCGGAGCATCGAGGCCCGGGCGGTGGTCGGCGCCGACGGTGCCCACAGCATGGTGGCCCGGGCGCTGGGCAACCCGCGGCGGACCCTGGGCACCACCGGGGCCTGCCACCAGGTCCACATCCTCTGTGACCATCCTGGCGATGCCAGCTTCGTCTTCTACCTGTGGGGCGGGGAGCCGGGCTACGGCTGGATCTTCTGCACCGCCGATGGGTACTACGTGGGCGTCGGCTACCTGGGCAGCGGCGCGCGGCGGGCCAAGGCCTTGCTGGGTGAGCTGGTGGCCTGGTGTCTGGAGCGGGGCATCCTGCCCCGGGAGCACCGTGTCGGGCGGAGCTGGGGTGGCCTGGCGCCCGCCACGGTGGCCTCGACCATCGCCCGCGGGCGCGTGCTGTTGACCGGCGACGCCGCCGGGCTGCTGCACCAGATCAACGGCGAGGGCATCCGCTACGCCATGGGGAGCGGGCAGCTGGCGGGGGAGATCCTGTCACGGGACCTGGACGATCCGGCCCCCGCGTACCGACAGGCCGTGGCGCCCCTTGCGCGGGAGGTCACCTATGTCCGCAACCTGCGCCCCGGGCTGCTGGCGGCGGGGCTGGGGAGCTACCTGCACCTGGGCAGCGCGGCCGCGCTGGTGGGCCTCGGCGGGCTGGTCAAGCGGCCCTTCATCGCCCAGTTCACCGGGCGGCGCGACTAGGCCTTCAGGCGCGCCGCGATGCCGTGGGCGAAGTAGTCGGAGACGGCCATGATGGGCTCGTGGGGGTTGACCCGGGTGCCGTTGGGCAGCACCGAGCCGTCGCAGATGAAGAGGTTCTTCACGTCGTGGGTCTCGCCCATGGAGTTCACCACCGAGCGCTTGGGATCGCCGCCCATGCCGCAGGTGCCGAAGATGTGGGTGGAGGCCATGACCAGCTGGTTGGGGTTGATCTTGCCCGGGCCCAGGGCCTCGAGCTGGCTGGGGTCGGTGAACTTGTCGGGCAGCCCATAGGCGCCGGGCATGACCGCACGAGCGCCGGCGGCGAAGGCCATCTCGCCCAACAGCTTGAGCCCCGAGGCGATGCGGTCGGTGTCCACGCGGTTCTGGGGGAACCACACCATGGGGTCCGACCCGGTCCCGCCGAGGATGCGCCCCGTGGAGGTGCCGCGGATGACCACATCCCAGACCGCGGTGTAGGGGAACAGGGCCAGGTTCTCCTTGAGCGCGTGGCCGAAGCCCGGCATGCGCACCGCCATGATGCTCAGGGGCGACCACAGCACCTCGATCTTGCGGTGGGGGTCCAGGAACGCGCCGTAGCCCTGGGTGTGGCCGGCCCAGGGCTCGACCTTGTCGTCGAAGACGGCGTAGATGGCCGCGCCGGGCTGGCCGTGCAGGTTGCGGCCGACCAGGCCCGAGCTGTTGGCCAGGCCGCTGCGCTTCAGGATCAGGGGGGTGCCCAGCACGCCGCCGGCGAGCACGACGGCCCGGGACTTGACCCGGAAGCGGCCGGTCTTGCGGCCCTTGCTGTCCACGAAGTGGCCCACCACGCCGGTGGCCTCGCCGGCGCTGCTCGTGACCTTGTCGCAGCGGGCCATGGTGTACAGCCGCGCGCCCTGCTGCACGGCGTCGGGGATGTGGGAGAGGTCGGTGCTGTACTTCGCACCCTTGCGGCAGGCGGGCAGGCAGGAGCCGTGGCCGTCGCAGCCGTCCTTGCCCAGGTCGAAGGGATGGGCCTCGATGCCCATGGCGGCGGCGCCCTTGGCAAAGAGGTGGTCCTTGGCCGTGAGCTGCTCGGGGCTGGCGGGTCCCTTGCGGGTCATGCGCTCCACCCGCTCGTAGCTGGCGGCGAGGGCGGCGTTGGTGAGGCCTTCGACGCCGCGCTCGTCCCGCCACTCGTCCAACACGTCGTCGGGGATGCGGAACAGGATGGAGGAGTTGGGGAAGGTGGAACCCCCGACGCAGCGGCCTTGGATGGAGGCCACCGCCGACGGGGCCAGGAAGGTGCGCAGGCCCGCCTCGGCCAGCACCTGGGTCATGGCGGTCCCGGTGTCGTTGGAGACGTCTTCGGGGCGGATGAAGGGGCCTTCCTCGATGATCACGACCTCGAGCCCGGCCGCGGCCAGCTCCCGGGCGGCCACGGCCCCACCGGCGCCGGTGCCGACCACGACGACGTCGCAGCTCTCCTCGACCTCGTCGGGGCGATCGCCGGGCTGGATGAGCTTGCCTTTCCCCATGGTCTCGGGGCGCAGGTGGGTGCTCCGGGGCCACTCGCAGGGCATGGGGGCGATGCCCATCGCGTCCTTGACCGGCTCGCGATCCAGGTAGGCGAAGCTGAAGATGGTGCGCAGCGCGGCCAGCAGCGCCCGGACCAGGAACAGGGGGTGCTGCTCGATGCGCCGCAGGTAGGTGATGCGGTCTTCGGTGGACAGCCCGGAGAAGCGGTGGAGCTTGCCCGACAGGCCGGGGCCGAGCAGCAGCGTGCCCTGCTCGATGGCGGTGAACAGCAGCGTGATCATGATCTGCTGACGTGGCGGGAGATCGGCCATCCAGGTGTCGAGGTAGCCGGGCACGTCCACGTCCTCGGATGAGGGCGGGATGGCCCCTCCGGCGGGGAAGAGCGTGTCGCCGGCGGCGACCACGAAGGCCCAGGTGCCGCGGCCGAGGCCCTTCAGCTCCCGGGCTGGCGTCGGGTAGCCGAGCACGAAGCGCAGGGCGAGGCCGAGCTGCAGGAAGAGGAGGGCTGCGAGGACGAGGATGGTGACTTCCAGCATGGTCAGAGCGTAGCGTGTCGACATTGGAAATGTGACCCGCGGGTCGAATTCTTGGCATGGACCTGTCCACGGGCTCGCGGGCCCCCGCCGGCGTTAGCAGGGGGGCAGGCCGCCATGACCACCGTGCTCCCCATCGTCGTCGTCGTCGTCCTGGTCCTGGGTGGGGCCGGGGCCTGGCTGTTGCGGGCCCGTAGCCGCCGCCGCCGCTGGGCCGCGGTGCAGGAGCAGGCCGCCAGCGATCCCCCCGCGCCCCCACCGGCACCGCCGCAGCTCGAGCGCCCCACCCTCGCCAGCCTCGACCTGGCCCTCGCCATGGACAAGGCGGTGGCCTGGGCCGATGCCGCCGAGGCAGACGGGCGCGGTTTCTGGCGGGACGCCCGCGGTGACGAGGGTCCGGAGGAGTACCTCGAGCTGTTCGCCCAGGTGCAGGACCTGCTGCCCGAGGTCTTCGGCGAGGACATCCTGGGGCTCACCCCCTGCGAGCCCCCCGAGGTCACCCTGCGGGTGGACGGGCGCCCGTGGGTGGTGGCCCTGCAGCGCCGGGACGGCTTCCTGGACGAGGCCTTCTGGACCTTCCTCAACCGGGCCCTCGAGGCCCGCGGCTGCGACGAGCGCATCGCGGCGCCCAGGCTGGCCAACTGGCGGGTCCCGGTGGTGGTCAGCTCCCGCGACGAGCTGCGCGAGCTGCGCCGCGGCGGCCTGGGCTTCATCGGCAGCACGCCGCCCCTGCATCCGAGGTCCGAGGGGGACATCGTCCGCTTCTCGACCCGCCCCTCACCGGAGCGCGACGCCTTCGCGCGCGATCTCGGGCAGGCCCTCGGCGTCGGCCCGGACAGCGCCGCTGCGGCCCTCGAGCGAGCCGGTCGGCTGCTCTGCATCCACCTGCGCAAGTACCGGATGTTGCAGCTGGGCAGCTTCGGCAGCTTCCAGCTCCGGGTCGGCCCCATGGGCGCCGTGCACCTGCGCTTCCGCGCCGCCCGCCCCCTGCGCGAGCGGGTGTCCAACCCGGTGATCCGCACCCCGCTCCCCCCCGCCCCCAAGCTCCCGGCCCTGGACCCCACCACCCTGCAGGCCGTCATCGGCACCGCCGTGCAGCACCTGAGCCTGGGCTGCGGCGCCGTGGAGATCCCCGGCTTCGGCCAGTTCTGGCGCGAGCTGCAGCCCGCGTCGATCATGCGGCACCCGCAGAACCAGCAGCCCATCCTGATCCCAGCACGGCGGGATGTGAGCTTCGAGCCGGTGGCGGCGTTGCTGGAGGGTGAGGGGTAGGGCGCGGGTTGGGGGGACCGAGATCGCCGCTCTTGGAGGATCTCCGCGTTATCCACACCGCGTTCCCGGCCCTGCCGGCCGAGTGGGGAGCAGCATGACCATCGCAAACCAGCGGCTCGAGGACGAGAAGGAGCTCTTCTCCCACCCCCTCGCCTGCCACGGGCACAGCACCCGCGGGCGCCAGCACACGGAAGGCGACGACGACATCCGCACGCCCTTCGAGCGCGACGGGCACCGCATCCTGCACGCCAAGCCCTTCCGGCGGCTGCGGCGCAAGACCCAGGTCTTCTTCACCCCCGAGAACGACCACATCACCACGCGCATGG
>CAYZVO010000039.1:0-46749 GCA_964481655.1 uncultured Enterobacterales bacterium
AGAGGCGCCGCACCTTATATAAACCGCTCACTGGTTATGCAACCAGGGGGTACACGGACAAGGGCGCGACCGTGAACCGGGTCAAGCAGGGGTGGTGTGTGGAGTTCACGGAGGAGAGTTTGCGGGCGTTTTATTTGCTGGATGTATTACTCCATGAGTTGGGGCATCACGTGGACGAGCGTGTGTGGAGCCGAGACGTGCAGTCGGCGGAGCGGTTTGCGGAGTGGTTTGCGGGGGAGAGGTCGCGGCTTTTGCATGAACTGGGCGGACCGGAAGGGGAGGGGAGTCGATGATCCGTCAGAGGGGAAGGACGCTGGAGCGTCCAAGAGAACGTTCCGAGGCTGGAGCCTCGGAACGAGGAATCATAGTTTCGGGACGAAGACGTACGGAATTGGCGAGAATCACAAGGAATTGCCTCTGGATGGGGATGTTCGTCCTATTTGTATCATTGGGACTGTTCCAGATGTCTTGCCTCCCCCCTCATTGTAATAGTCTGGAAAATCCCGGCTGCTGTAACTCGGGCGTGGATAGTTTGGAAATTACTACGCAAGATTTTCTGGACCTCGAAGACTACATGTCTGATGGCCGGGCGAATGACGACTCACCCACCATGGTCATGAAGGTCTACGACGGGGAACAACAGGACGAGACTCTGGTTGGCGAAGCGGAGATCGAATTCCACAACAATGTCGATAATGGACCACATTTTATCGATACGACCCTGGAACTGGATAATGACGGAGGGTGCCATTTCGGGGCGACGGTAGTGTTTGAATTCCTCGCTCCCGACAGTTGGGATCCGACGGTGCAAGATGAAATCGGCGTGGATATCATTCAAATTAGTACATCACAGTTTGAATTCGCGGATGATCCGGAACGGTATGATATCTGGGGCAGGATCGCCGTTGATCTGTATTTTTTTTGGTGGATCTCCTGATCGGATAGCTAGTCCACTACAAATCATCCTCCGAAACCACCCGATTCCGCCCCGTTTGCTTGGCCCGGTACAAACGGCTATCCGCCACCTCAAGCAGCTGATCCGGATCCTGGCTATCGTCGGGGAACATGGCTACGCCGGCGCTCAGGGTGACCGGGACCTTCTTATCGTCACCCAGCGGCTGTGCCTCGGTCGCGGTGCGTAGGCGCTCGGCCACCATCAAGGCCTCGGCCTTTTCGGTGTTGGGGAGGATGACGGCGAACTCCTCGCCGCCGTAGCGGCAGGGGAGGTCCACGGTGCGTACACCTTCGGTGAGGATGCCGGCGATGCCGCGCAGGACCTGGTCGCCGACGGCGTGGCCGTGGGTGTCGTTGACCTTCTTGAAGTGGTCGATGTCCAGGAAGATGAGGCCCAGGGGGGATTTGAAGCGGGTGGAACGGGTGATCTCGCGGCGCAGTTCTTCCTTGAAGCGGCGGTGGTTGGACAGGCCGGTGAGGCCGTCGGTGACGGCGAGCTGTTTGACCTCCTCGACGTGCTTTTCGAGGCTGGCGGCCATCTCGTCGAAGGTGCGGCCCAGCTCACCCAGCTCGTCGCGGCGGCGGATGCCGGTGCGGCGGCCCAGGTCGCCGCTGTGCCAGGCCTGGGCCGCCTCGGCCAGGGCGCGCACGGGACGGCTCAGCCCGGTGGCCAGCACGATGGCCAGCAGGGTGGACAGCACGAGCCCGCACAGGCTTGCCAGGACCATCTTCCTGCGCGCCTCGGCCCGGGTCTTGAGGACGGGGCGCGCCGAGACCAGCAGGATCAGGGTGCCCAGGTGGCCGCTGGCCTCGTCCAGGTAGAGGGGGCAGCACACGGCGTCGAAGGGCTCGCCGTCCAGGGTGGTGGGCCACGAGAAGTACTCGGCAGCGGCGCCGCGCCCCCTGCGTTCGTAGAGCTCCCGCTCCTTGATCTTGAAGATGTTGCGGGGGTCCACGCGGTCGAAAGCGGGCAGGGTGGACGCTAGCACCACCGCCTCGAAGGTGTAGGCGGCGTGGAAGCCGGCCTCCTCGTGCAGCTGGTCGAGGAAGCGCCGGTCCAGCAGGTAGCCCGCCAGGATCGCCCCGCGCACCTCGCCCTCGAGCACCACCGGCCGGGTGGCCCGCACCTCCAGGGTGTTCCCCCGCACGACCATGTCCTGGTACGGCCGGCCGACAAGGGCGTCCCGGAAGGCCATGTCGCTGGGCAGGTCCTCCAGCTTACGGCCCGGCATGGCCGCCGACACCAGCAGCCCGTCGGTGTCCAGGGTGGCCAGCAGATCCACCTCCATAGCCTGGCGCAGCCCCTGCAGCTCGGTCGCCCCCAGCACCCCCTCCAGGACGCCCGCGGTGTCCGGGTGGTCCCGCAGCAGATCGACCTTGTCCGCCAGCTGGCTGTGGAAGCGGTTGACCACGGTGTGCACCCGGTGGGCCTCCTCCTGGGCCCGCCGGTGGCGCTCGGCGTCCAAACTGGACGTCAGCGTGACGTCCGCCAGCAGGGTCATGGAGCCCCCCATGGCCGCCACCAGCAGCCACATCACCAGGGCCAGCCGGATGCGGATGGACACTAGGGCACGCTCGCTTCCAGCGGCTGGATGCCCTCGTCGAAGGCCCGCTTCATGGGCTCGACGGCGGCGCCGACCGCCAGCCAGTCCACCTCGTAGACCTTGGGGCTGCCGCTCTCCTCCACCATCTTGACGATGTCCGGGGCCAGATCGACGCCGGGGAGGATGGGGGTCACGTAGCCCTCGGCCAGCCGGGCCTGGCCCTCGGGGCTGAGCAGGAACTCCATCGTCAGCCGGGTCGTGAACGGGTGGGGGCGGGTCCGCGGCAGCAGGGCCGAGTAGGGCGTCCGCACGGTGCCCTCTGCCGGGTAGATGAAGGTGCAGCCGATGCCGTGGGTGTCCCGCAGCTGCAGCAGCGTGTAGTCGTAGTTGATCTGGATCGGCTTGGTGCCGCGCACGAAGCTGGCATAGTCCTGGCGCGAGAGCACGTCCTCCAGGCCGCCGTTGCGGGCGATCTGCACCAGCAGCTCCACCCCGGCCGCCGGAACCTCAGCGCTCCCGCCCCGGGCCAGCGCGGCCGCCAGCAGGGTGGATACACCGGTGGCCGAAGCCCGCGGGTCGTTGAAGGTGATCTTGCCGGCAAATTCTTCGCGCAGCAGGTCCTCCCAGCTGCGGGGCGGTTCCTCGATGACGTCGGTGTTGACCATGAAGCCCAGCGTGCCCGAGAACATGGCGAACCAGCCGCGGCAGTCCCCGTCAGCGGGTCCGCTGGCCCAGGCGGGTAGGTGCGCCGCCGCCGATGAGGGCACGCAGTCCAGCAGATCCTGCTGCTGGGCCGCTGGGCCGTAGAGGTAGCCGGTGGAGGCGATGTCCACCGTGGCAAACCCCCGCTCCGCGTCCAGGTGCCGCATCACGGCGCTGGAGGACATGTCGATGTCCACGTGGCGTATGCCGTACTCCTGGTCGAAGAGCTGGAACAGCCCCTTGTAGCCGCCGTAGTTGTCGGCCATGCCGTAGGTGTAGATGGTGCCGTCTTCCTGGGCCGCTCGCTTGGCCAGGTCCTGCATCGACAGGTGCTCGTGATCATCGGAAGAGGCCGCGCAGCCGGCGTACACCAGCGCCAGTAGAAGGGCCAGGCCTCTTGGTGTGCTGCTCAAACCCCTTGATTCTCCTCGCGAACAGGATACCAGAGGGGCGGGCCGACGCGCTGATGCGCTACCCTGTTTGGAGGAGGGAGACGCCGCTGGACGGTTGCTGACCCCTACTCGTCGATGTACCCCAGCGCCTTGAGCTGCTCCCGCGCCGCCGCGCTGACCTCGGGGGGCGCCGAGCCCACGGCCCCTACCTCGGCGTCCAGCGGCGGCAGCCCCAACATGGCCTCCCAAGCCGCCAGCTCGTTTTCGAGGTCCTGGCGCACGACCATGTCCGAGGAGATCTTGGCCCGGTCCTTGAGCTCGCCGGGGTCCTTGTCCAGGTCGTAGAGGTTGGAGCTGAACTCCCCGTGTTCGTAGTGGGTGGATAGCTTGAGGTTGCCCACCCGGTAGGTGCGGTAACGGCCCCAGGGGCTCAGCAACGGGCCCTCCCCGTTGGCCGTGCCCGGCTTGAAGCGCGCCGACAGTAGCTCCTCTTCGAAGCGCTCGGCGATGACCGGCATGCCCGCGGGCTTGCCTGCCAGGGCGGGCATCAGCGAGCCCACCTGCAAGGTGTCGGGGGCGGGCACGTCCACCAGGTCCACGATCGTGCCGAAGGTGCCCAGGGTCGAGATGGGCTCCTTGATCCGGGCGCCGGGCGGGATCAGCCGGGGATAGCGGATGGCCATGGGCACCCGCAGGTCTTCCTCGTACATGGGCGAGACGTGCCCGAAGGCGCCGTGCTCACCCACCAGCTCACCGTGGTCGGCCAGCACCACGAAGACGGTGTTGTCCAGCGTGCCCCGCTGGCGCCAGGCGTCCAGCACGCCCCCCAGCAGGGCGTCGGTGTACAGCACGCCGCCGTCGTACATGTCGACGATGGGCTGGTGCACCCGTTCGAACTCCTCGTCGCTGAGCTGGCGGCCGAACTGCACGCCGAAGGAGATCTGGCCCACGGTGCGCAGCTCGCTCAGCGGCAGATCGGTGTAGGCATCGCGGTACTCGGGGGGCAGCTGGTGGAAGGGCCAGTGGGCCTCCAGGAAGTTGACGAAGACGAAGGCCGGCGGCGCATCGGCGGGCCGCTGGTCCATCCAGTTGTGGATGTTGTCCACCACCTGGCCGCTGCCCTTGTCGTCGGCGGTGGAGAGCCCCAGGGTGTCCACCAGCCGGTAGATGAAGGAGAACCCCCGCCCGCCGGCGCCGGTGATCCAGGCCTGGTCCGACCAGGCGAAGCCGCGGGTCAGCCCGAAGCTGGGGCTGATGAAGGTGTTGGCGGTGAAGCAGCGGGTCTCCCAGCCGGCCTGGCCCATCACCTCGGCGATGGTGGGCAGGGTGTCGTCGAGGTAGCGGGTCTCGCCGTGGGCGTTGTGGGTGGAGGGCAGGGTCCCGGTGAACAGGGACGCATGGGACGGCAGGGACCACGTCGACGGCGCCGTGGCCTGCTCGAACAGCACCCCCTCGGCGGCGAAGGCGTCGAAGACGGGGGTGGTCTGGCGCTCGTAGCCGTAGGCCGACACATTCTGGGCCCGCACCGTGTCCAGCACGATGAACACCACGTCCGGTGCGCCGGGGGGCGGGGTGGCGTTGGCCGGGTCCGGCGTCATCTCGTACCCGCCGCTGGCCTTGTGTTTGATCACCGGGATGGACAGCAGGATCACGGGCGTCAATGCACACGCCGCCGCCACGATCCACAGCCGCTTGCGGGCGATGCGCGCCCCCGCCGCGTAGAAGGCGAGCCCCACCAGGGAGGGGGCGAGCCACATGGCCACCTTGGTGGGGTCCACCGCCACCCAGCGCTCCAGGCCGATCCACACCACGGTCATCGCCAGCGGGTGCAGCAGCGCCCCGCGCTTATGCAGGAACAGGGGGCTCAGCAGCAGCCCCACCACCACGGCGATGGGGGCTTCCATCAAGATGGTCTTGGCGGCGAACCAGGTCATCGGCGGCATCTTCATGATCAGGATCAGGCCGATGCCCTGGGCCAGGTGGATGATGCCCACGGCCAGGCCGAAGCCCAGCCCGGATTTGAGGCCATCCAACAGCATCTTCAGCACGGTGCTCTTCGACATGCAGTTTCCCGTTTGTCGGGGCGTTCTCACCCCATCCTGTTACACGCGCCCAAGGTAACAGGGGTTCCAGGGGAGTCCAAGGACGAAGGGGAGGTGCCGCGCCCATCCCGATAAACCCCGGCGGGAGCGTTGGGATAAGATCGACAGGTTCGAAGAGGGGTATCGCACGGTATGTCTGATGAATGGCCGGATGGGGAAGGCCGCAATCAGCCTCCATCCGCGGAGGACGAGTTCACCGGTGCGCCCACCCAGCAGCTCCACTCCGATCCCCACACACTCGGCGCCGCCGGGGACTCCCTGATCAAGCCCAGCACCGTTCCGCCCGGTACGCAGGTCGGCCACTACAAGGTGCTGCGCCTCATCGGCCGCGGCGGGATGGGCGAGGTCTACCTGGCCCGGGACACCCGCCTGGGGCGCAAGGTGGCCCTCAAGGTGCTGCGCCCCGGCGCCATCGGCTCGCGGGACGCCGCCGAGCGGTTCATCTTCGAGGCCCGGGCCACGGCGCGGTTCAACTTCCCCCACATCGTCACCATCTTCGACGTCAGTGAGTTCGAGGGCCGGCCGTACGTGGCCCTGGAGTACCTGGAGGGCCAGAGCCTGCGCCAGCGCCTGCAGGAGGAGCGGCTAGGCATCACCGAGTCGATCCGCATCGCGCTGGCCGTGGCGGAGGCGCTACAGGAAGCCCACAAGCACCTGATCCTCCACCGGGATCTCAAGCCCGGCAACGTGATGATCCCCCGGGACGGCCGCATCCGGGTGCTGGACTTCGGGCTGGCCAAGGCCGTGGCCGAAGAGGCCCCCGCCGGCGAGGAAGCCGTAACCGTGGAGCGGCCGGCCGTCAGCGAGGACGACGCCACCCTGGAGGTGTTCCAGACGCGGGTCGGCGGGGTGCGCGGGACACCCGCGTACATGGCCCCCGAGCAGTGGGAGGAGCAGCCTTGCACCACGGCCACGGACATCTGGGCCCTGGGCTTGCTGCTGTGGGAGATGATCGCCGGGCGCCACCCCTACCCGGGCCTGTCGGCCTACCAGCTGTTCCTGCAGATCTGCCGCGACCAGCCCATGCCTTCCCTCGACGTGGACGCTCCGCCGGCCCTGGCGCGGCTCGTGGACGGCTGCCTGGCCAAGGCCCCAGCAGACCGGCCCGTGATCACCGAGGTCATCGAAACCCTCCAGGATCTCCTGGCCGGTAGCGCCAAGCCGAGGGATCTGGAGCGGTCGCCGTTCAGGGGGTTGCTGCCGTTCAACGAGCAGCACGCCGAACAGTTCTTCGGGCGCGAGACGGAGATCGCGACCTTCCTGGAACGGTTGCGGGAAGAACCCTTGCTGCCGGTCGTGGGGCCCTCCGGCGCCGGCAAGAGCTCCTTCGTCCAGGCGGGCATCATCCCCCGGCTGCTGGAGCAGGGCCGCTGGACGGTCATCAAGATGAGGCCGGGCAGCGCCCCGTTCCGGACCCTGGCCGCCCGGCTGCTGTGGGGATGGGGCGGCGGGAGCCGGGGCCGCCCGTCCGAGTCCCTGGTGGCCAGCGCAGCCAGCACGGCCGGGCCGGAGGGGGACGGCAGGGCGGCCTCGTTGGCGCCGGATCTGGACGAGGCGGAGCAACAGCTGGCGCGGGAGCTGGCCGCCTCGCCGGCGAGCTTGGCCCTGCGGCTGGGGCAGATCGCGGACCGGGAGAGCAGCCGCCTGTTGTTCTTCATCGACCAGCTGGAAGAGCTGTACACCCTGGTGGAGGACAAGGCGCAGCGCGACGCATTCCTCGGGGCCATCTGCCAGGCCGCAGACGATCCCCAGGGGCCGGTGCGAGCCATCTTCACGTTGCGGGACGATTTCCTGGGCCGGATGGCCCTGGGGGCCTCGCGGCAGGCGCTGAGCCAGGTGTCCGTGCTGGGCAGCCCCGCCCCCTCCGGCATCGCCGAGATCCTCACCCGTCCCGTGCGTGCAGCGGGGTACGGGTACGACGATCCGGGCCTGGTCCCCGCCATGATCGAGGCGGTGAAGGACGAACCCGCTGCCCTGCCCCTGCTGCAGTTCACCGGGCGGGTGCTGTGGGAGCGGCGGGACACCAAGAAGCGCCTGCTCCTGGAGGCGGTCTACGACGAGATCGGCGGCGTCGAGGGGGCCCTGGCCCATCACGCCGAGGCGTTACTGGAGGCGTTGCCGGCCGAGCGGGTGCGCGTCGCACGCCAGATCTTCATGCGCATGGTGACGGCGGACAAGAAGCGCACGATCGTCGCCCGTTCGGTGCTGTTGGCCGAGCTGGAGCCGGACGCCCGTTCGGTGCTGGATCACCTGGTGTCCGGGCGGCTGCTGCTGGCCCACAAGGCGTCGACGGCATCGCCGAGCGTGGACTCCGGTTAGGCGGCGCCGTCCAGTTCACCCGCCGGCGACGAGGACTCGGAGCTGGAGCTGGTTCATGAGTCGTTGATGTTCAACTGGCCGCGGCTGGCCCGCTGGATCGACCACGACCGCGAGGAGATGGCCTTCCTGGCCGAGGCAGGCCAGTCGGCGGCTCTGTGGGAGGCCCGGGGCTGCCGGGACGAGGAGGTGTGGCAGGGGGACGCGCTGAGGGACGCCCTGCGGCGCGCCGAGTCCGTGCCTGCGCTGCCGGATGGGGTGCAGCGGTTCCTGGCCACGGGGGTGGCCCTGCGGCAACGCCAGACGCGCCGTAAACAGCTGCTCGCCGCCGGGGTGGTGCTGGCGGTCGTCGCCACGATGCTGTTCCTGGCGCTGCAGGTGCGCGTGGCCCGCACCCAGCGTGCCCGAGCGGAACAGCAGCGGGCCGAGGTCCAGCTGGAGGGGGCGCGGGCCGCCCTGCTGCAAGACGACCAGCTGGAAGCCCGTGCCAAGCTGCGTTCGGCCATGCAGACCGCCGACTCCCCGCTGGCCCGGACCCTGTGGTGGCAGTTGCAGCATGACCACCAGCTGTGGACCAAGCAGCTGGGCTCGGTGGTGTACAACCTGGCCTTCTCACCGGACGGCGAGACCATCGCCGCGGCCTGCCAGGATGCCACGATCCACCTCATCGACAGCCGGACCTGCGCCATGCGCGTGTTGCGTGGCCACGAGGATCAGGCCTATGCGGTGGCCTTCTCACCCGACGGCCGTCAGCTGGTGTCGGGCACCATCTCGGGCCAGCTGGGGTTGTGGGACCTGAGCGACAAGAGCGTCCAGTTCCGCGATACCGGGGCGCCCATCGTGCGCGATGTCACCTTCAGCCCGGACGGCCGCCAGGTCGCCGCCGCTTGCGAGGACAACCGGGTGCGCATCTGGGACCTGGATGGCGACGGGGAGCTACGGGTGCTGGAGGGCCACACCTCCATCGTGCGCGCCGTGGACTACAACCCGGCGGGGACGGTGCTGGCCTCCACCGGCACGGACCACAAGCTCCGACTCTGGGATCCGGACACGGGCCAGGCCCTGCGGGTCATCGCCGCCCACAAGCTCGATACCCTGGGCCTGGATTTCAGCCCGGACGGACAGGCCGTGGCCACCGCCTCCTACGACGGCGATATCCACATCTGGGACGCCCTCGGTGGAGAGCGGCTGCGCAGCTTCCGCAGCGAAGGCGCTGGGCGCTTCTTGCGATCGGTCCAGTTTTCGCCGGATGGCAGCCAGCTGGTCCTCACCAGCGCCGATCACGGCGTGCGCTTGCTCGATGCGGTTACCGGCGAGGAGCTGCGGCGGTTCGAGGGGCACACCGAGGACGTGCGCGCGGCGGTGTTCAGCCCGGACGGGCGCACCCTCGCCAGCGGCGGGCCGGACGGCACGGTGCGGCTGTGGGACCTGAACACGGACATACGCAGGCCGGTCAACCGCGGCCACCTGTCAGCGGTCTACGACGTGGCCTTCCATCCGGACGGCGCAACGCTTGCGTCGGGTAGCGCCGACGGCACGGTGCGGCTGTGGGACGCGGTCTCCGGGGAGCAGCTGCGGGTGATCGAGGGGCATGACTCCACCGTGGAAGGGGTGGATTTCAGCCCGGACGGCAGCCTGCTGGCGTCGGCGAGCTACGACCAGACGATCCGGCTGTGGGACGCGGCCAGCGGCTCCATCGTGCGCGCGCTGCGGGGGCACACGGGGGCGGCGTGGTCGGTCCTGTTCAGCCCGGACGGCTCCCGGCTGGCCAGCGCCGACATCGCCACATCCGTACGGCTGTGGGACGTGGCGACGGGCACCCAGCTTTTATCCCTGGCCGGCTCGGCCCATCGGGGAGGGATCAGCTTCAGCCCCGATGGCACGACCCTGGCCACGGGGCGCAGCGGTAGCCACATCTACCTGTGGGACGCCCTCACGGGAGAAGAACGCCGCGTCCTGAGCTGCGGGCCGTCTTACAACCGTTACCACGTGCGCTACGGCCCCAGCGGGCGGTTCCTGGCCTCCCACAGCCCCGACGCTCTGGTCCTGTGGGATCTGCAGGAAGACGACTGCCGGGTCATCGGAGACCACGAGGCCCGCATCAACGCCATCGACTACCACCCGGACGGCCACCGCATCGGCGTGGCGAGCTCGTCCGGTGAGGCGTTCGTCCACGATCTGAACGACGGCACCGTCACCCCCGTCGAGGGCCATAACGCTGAACTCAACCGCGTCCGGTTCAGCCCCCGGGGCGAGCTGCTGGCCACCTCGTCCGACGACGGCACGGTGCGCCTGTGGCATGCGGATAGCGGCATCCCCTACTGGCACACCTCGGCTCTGCTCCCGTCTCCCCCCGAAGTGCTGACCCACCGGGGCTGGGAGCGGCCGGGAGAGATGGGCGACGGTGCGGATCCACGCGGGGCATCCGCCGGAGCGGCCTGGCGCCGATCCCTGGAGGCCCAGGCGCGCACCGCTTCGCTCTCGGAGGACGGACGGTTGCTGTGCCAGCAGACGCACGGCGGGGCGCTGGAACTCTGGGATCCGGCGGCCGACACCAAGCTGCAGACCCTGTCCTTGCCAGGCCTGACCCGGATCCTCGCGGTCCCGGACGGCTGCGTGGCCCTCACCGCAGCAGGTGCGCTGAGGCTGGCCCGCTCCGACGGTTCGGTCCACTCCATGGCCGACGGGGTGACCGCCATCGCCTGGGATCGGGGGGAGCTGCTCTATGCGGCCGAGCGCCTTATCCTGGCCGACGACCTGTCTGGGGGCTCGCAGGTGAGCTACCCCGCCGATGTCGGGGTGACGGCCATGGCGCGCACGGGCTCGTGGATCGTGGCGGGCTACCGCGAAGGGGTGATCGAGGCGGTCCCGCTGTCCCCAGACCCACAGCGGCGCTCGTTCAGCTTCGACGACGTGCCGTCGAGCCGGGTGATGCGCATCCTCCCGGGCCCTGGGAACACCGTCATCGCCGGGTACGCCAATGGCCTGCTGGGCCTGTGGAGCCTGGACGATGGCATGTGCCTGTACGAGGAGCGGCTACACGGCCCGGTGACGTTCCTGCAGATCGTGGACGGTGAGCTGCACGCCGCGACGGAGTTAGGGGATCATCTGGCGCTGGATCTGGGCATCTTCGACGAGGACTACTGCGAGTTGATGCAAGCCGTGTGGCGGGAGATCCCGGCGGTGTGGGAGGACGGTGGGCCGCAGGCCAAGCCCATCCCCTCCGGCCATGTCTGTACGCCCTGAGGTGCCCTACCTCAACACCGCACGCCGCCAGGCGCGCTTCTCGATGCGCCGCACGTTGGGTTCGTCTTCGAGCAGGCGCAGGTAGCGGCCCAGCAGCTGTAGCTCGTCGTCCTCTGCCTCCCCCTCGTACCCACGCACCTGGATCAGGTTGCCGTAACTGCGGGCGTACACGCTGGGGGAGTCGTCGACGACGAGCACCCGCTCCAGCGCGAAGCCCCAGCGCTTGACCTTCTTGAGGTTCTTGAACACCTGCTGCTCGCCGGTCTCCGGGATGTTGCGATGGGTGCAGCGCCTGCGGGACCACAGGAACTCCAGCTCCATGTCCTCGGGGAAGATGTTTTCCACCACGCAGCTCGCGTAGGTCGGATCGGCGGATGTCCACACCGCTACCGAGAAGACCTCCTTGAGACCATCGAGGAAATCGGCTAGCCCGGGCCGGCGGTAGATGAGATACGGTCCGCAGCAGAAATCCGGCGGGCGATCGAGCGGCGTCTCCGTCCCGTGGATCAGGGTCTCGTCGAGATCGAGGATGACCAGCAGAGGTTGCATTCCGCCGGGCAACCTATCACACCTCCCCCAGTGCCCGGAGCAGCCCGTCGATGGGTGCGGCGATCCCATGGATGCCGTTGGCGCGGCGGGATACCACCGCGTTGACGCCGATGACCTCACCCGCGTCGTTGACCACGGCGGCCCCGCTGGTGGCCCGCAGGCCGATGGTGGGGTTCTTGTATTTGAAGAGGATGCCGCTGGGATCGGCCTCGATGACCGTGCCGCGGTGCAGGTGGCGGGACGCCGGCGCGCCGCTGGCCGCTCGGGCCAGCAACCACACGGTGTCGCCGGCCTGCGGTGTGGTGCCGGCGAGGGTGAGCCGCGGCGTCGCCCCGTCATCGGACACCATGAAGGCCGCGTAGTCCGCCGTGGCGTCTAAGCCCGCGGCCGGCCGGGCGTCGGGCAGGTAGACCGCCCTGCCCCCCTGGATCACGAGCGCCTCGAAGGGGGCATCGTAGGCCTGGGCCGACAGGATCCGGTCCGGTAACTCGGCGGCCGGAATGACCGCCGGCAAGCCCCCGGGTGGCCCGAAGAGGTGCTGGGCGGTGATCATCAGCGTCCCTCGGGAGTCGTCCTCGATGAGGAACGCGGTCCCGGCGGCGTAGGTGCCGCCCGCTGTTTCGAAGGAGGGCCGCAGCACCGCGTCGGCGCCGACGTCCGGTCTGGAGCTACAACCCAGCGCGAGCAGACCCAACAGGATCGTCAGGGCAGCGCGGCGAGGGGGGATCATCGCGGCCCGGTGCTCTTGGCGTAGCTGGCCCGGTGCATGTCGGTGATGCGCACGGTGATGTCGCACCGCATGGAGGCCGTGGTGGCCGCAAAGTACGGCTCGATGACCCGCAACACGGACGCGGCGATCCGGGCCTTGGTCTCGTCGTCCCGCCCGGCGAAGATGCTCACGTTCATCGCCACGAACGCCCGGTCGCTAGCCCCGTCGCCGACGGCGTATTGCTCGTGGACGATGGCCCGGCTCTTGATGGCGTCCAGGGCGAACAGGCCCGTGCCGGCCAGGGCCTGGTTCACATCGGCCAGCAGCGCCCGCAGGTCCGGCGGGTCGATGACGTTGTTTGAGTACTCCAGCAGGCAATGGGGCATGGTGTGGGCTCCGGATCTGCGATCAGTCACAACCCGGGAAAGAACCCACGTACTGGATCTTGTAATCGGGGAACGAGCTGACCATCTGGACCTTGTAGTCGGGGAAGGATCCCACCAGCTGCCACTTGCCCGGGGCGTCCGGGAAAGCCCCCACCAGCTGGACGCGGATGTCGGGGAAGGCGGACACCGACTGCACCTTCACGTCCGGGAAGCTGTCCACCATCTGGATCTTGCCGTACAGCTGGCACTTGTCCGGCACCCCGTCGGCCCAGGCCTGCTGGCAGGTCTCCAGCTCCAGGGCAAACTGGGCCTTCTTGTCCGGCGCTGCCGGCTCGACGAGCACGGCCGGTTTGATGAAGAAACAGGCGACGAAGACCACCAGCGCGGCGAGCAGGCGAATCGGTCGTGTCATGGCAGGAACCCTCCCAGGCCTTGTGTTGCGATGTTAGCACCATCCCCGGGACGGATATTCCGCCGCAGGTTGGCAACCAACTGGACGTGCTGGAAGCTCGGATATTCTTTCTCACAACATTCGGGGCCTAGGCCATGGGAGAACCCCGGTCAGGGGCACCCCATCACCAGGACATCGTCACAGCACTCGTATTCGACCTCACAGTTCAGTAGCTCGCCGTTGTGGTACTCACAGACGCACGAGTTCTGGCCGTCGGTGAGGCAGGCGGTCGAGAAGGCGTAGCCGGAGGACGTCGTGCAGCTGCTCATCCAATCCTGGGTGGCCTCCAGCGAATCACCGTCCTCGATCAAGCCACAGTCGTTGACCACATCGCAGGTGGCTTCTGTTTGGGTACACGCCGTGCCGCTCGACAACGCCAACAACAACATGCTGACACCCAGGAAACGACTGGAACGCACGCAACTCTTTTTTGTCACTTGAACCCCCATCAGCGCCCGATAACCCTACGCTCAAGATAGCACGGCTGCGTGCGGGGCCACGCCCATCCCGCTGCGGTCGTCGCGAAGGTCCCTCCCGGATCCCGATCCATCACTTCAGCAAGACGATGTGGGGCTGGGCCTTGGTGCCGCTGGAGGCCTCGCCGTAGCGGCCCGAGAGCTGGATGAAGTACTCCACGCGGGTGGCGTCAGGCCCCTGCCAGTCCCCTGCAGCGATGGTGGCCGTCACCGTGCCGTGGGCCCCGACATAGAGCTTCTCGACCCAGTCGCCGCCGGGCACCGCACGGTAGGACAGCGTGCACATGGTGCGCACGTCCGGTTCGATGGTGAAGGCCACGACGATGTCGCTGCCCCGCGCGTGGCTGGTGACGGGCCGGTGGCTCAGCTGCAGCACCACGTCTTGCGGTTCCGTGGTCTCCTCATCCGGCGGATCGGGGGGTGGGGTCGCCGCCTCTGCGGGTGTGGGATCGGGGGGGGGCACCGCCTCCGCGGGTGTGGGATCGGGGGGGGGCTCCACCGGTTCGGCCGGTGTGGCGTCCCCCGCCGTGGTCGGCTCCACCTCTGCGGGTGTGGGGTCGGCCCCGTCCGCTGTCGCACCGTCCGACTCGTCGTCTGGAACGTCCGGCAACGTCTCCCAGCTCTCAATCCCCACCGCGTGGAACAACGGGTGCCGTAGGCCAGGGACCACCATGACGACACCCACGGCGATCACCAGCACGGCGATGATCACCATCCACGGCCGCACAGCACCGCGGCGCCCATCGTCGAGGGCGGCGCGGTCCCGGGAGGGGTTGGGGCCGACGATGCTCTTGGTCTGCCACTCGGCGGGGTCCGGATCCCCGCTGGGCAACGAGGCCGAGGCACTCGCCTCTTCGGGCTCGGCCGCCTTCTGGTTGGCGAGGGTGCTCTCCTCGGGGGCCTCGGCCTCGGCCACGGATTCGGCCTTGGCCTCTTCGCCGGATTCCTCGTCGTCGTCCCAGAACTTGGTGATCGGAGCGGCCTCGAACTCGCCGGACTGCAGGATCAGGATTTCGTTGGCCTCGTCCACGAGCTTGGCGACCAGCTCCTCGCCGAAGGGCGGTGGCTTGATCTCCCGCAACCCCTTGACCAGCTCGCCACCGTTTTGGAACCGCTGGGCCGGATCCGGCATCAGGCAGTTTTCCAGCACGGGCACCAGATGGGGGAAGCGAGAACGGGCGGCCAGCAGGGCGTCCCCCACGTCCGCTTCCTTCACGCGCTTCATGATCCCCTGGAACGTGCTGGCCTCGAAGACGGGCCGTCCCACGATCAGCTGGAGGATCGTCGAGCCGAAGGAGAAGACATCGGACGCCTGGCTGATCTCCACGCCGCTGGCTTGCTCCGGGGACATGTACAGGGGCGATCCACGGGGGCCATCGACGCCAAGCGTGGTGTACAGATCGGTGGCAAAGCGGGTGATGCCGTAGTCGGTGAGCTTGGCCTGGCCGGCCTCGGACAGCAGGATGTTGCCCGGCTTCATGTCCTGGTGCACGGCGTTGATCTGCTGGCCTTCGTGGGTGGCGGAGTGCAGGGCGTCCAGGCCCCGCGCCGTCTGCATGGCGATCTCGACGATCATCTGGTCGTTGATGGGGGTCGAGAGGTCCCGGACCGTTTCCAACACCTCGGCCAGGTTGGGCCCGTTGATCAGCTCCATGGCAATGTACAGGCGATTGCCGATCCGGCCGCACTCGTAGAATTCCACCAGATTGGGATGGCGGATCTGGGCGCCCAGGCGGGCTTCGTTGAGGAAGCTCACCGTGTTGGGCTCGTCCGGGCGGGTGACACGCCGCTTGAGGATCTTCAGCGCGACTTGCTTGCGGAAGCCGAACTGGCCCTCCAGCTCCGCCGAATACACCGTGGCGAAGGTGCCGCGTCCGATGACGCGCTCCAGGCGATAATTGCCGAACATGAGCGGGCGGGAATCGGAATTCCCTGGGTCGACCACGTTGGCTTCCGGGTCGTGAGACTCCATCAAGCGCCTCAGTTTATCGCACTGGAGACGGTCTTTCGATGAGTCCGTTCAACAGTTTGCAATTCTGAGGCCAAGCGGCCCTACTCGTAGACCTTCTCTTCCGCGCCATCGATGGCCATCGCGTCTGCTTCCAGGTCTCGGCCCGCGGGCTCGCTGCTCAGGATCTCGTCGAACAGCTCGTGCTGGATCAACAGGTCCATGATCTCGTTGGAACCGGTCCAGATCATGGGCAGCCGGGCGTCACGCAGCATACGTTCGATGGGGTAGACGGTGGTGTAGCCGATGCCGCCGAGCACCTGCATGGCCGTGTTGATGACATCCCAGGCTGTGCGGGTGGCGAATTTCTTGGCCTGGCTGACCAGCCGGCGGGCGTCGGCACCGGAGTCGGCAGCGACTGCAGCGGTATGCACGAGGGAGCGGGCAGCGTCCAGCTGGGTGACGGCCTCGGCCAGCTGGAAGCTGACCCCCTGGAAGCGACGGATCGGTTTGCCAAACGCCTTGCGGCGGTCGGCGTAGCGCACGGCGATCTCCAGGGCCGCGCCAGCGGGGCCGATGGAGCCGGCCGCCGAGGTCATGCGTTCGGGGACCATCATGCGGTTGAAGATGGCCGCCCCGCCGTGGAGCTCGCCCACCAGGTTTTCGGCCGGGACCTCGATGCGCGGGAAGGAGATGCGGGCCGTGCCCCCGCCGCGGGTGCCCATCAGCCCGAACAGATAGTCCACTTCGACGCCCATCTCCCGGTCCACCAAAAAGGCGCTGATGGCCCGGTGGGCCTTGGCGTCGTCATCGCCGGTGCGGGCGTAGACCAGGAAGTAGTCCGCCCCCTCGCCGCCGACGATGAAACGCTTGGCGCCCTCCAGCACGAAGTGATCGCCTTGCTGGGTAGCCCGGCAGGTGGCCCCAAAGAAATCGCTGCCGCCGCGGGGCTCGGTGAGGGCCTCGGCGCAGAACTTGCGCCCCTCCAGCGTGGGCCGCAGGTAGCGTTCCTTCTGATCGTCGGTTCCGAACCGGTTCAGCGCCTCCCCCACGATGCTGGGGAGCGAGTACAGGCAGCCCAACGAGCTACCCAGCACGCCGATCTCCTGGAGCACGGCGGTCTCCTCGACCCAGCCCAGCCCCTTGCCGCCCCATTCGACGGGGAAGCGTAGGCCCAACAAGCCGGCGGAAGCGACGGCCTCCACGTACTGGTGGGGATAGCGCACCTCGTCCCGGTCCATCTGGCGCAACAGTTCGGGGTCCACCTGGTCGCGCACGAAGGCACGGGCTTCGTCGCGCAACGCGCGCTGGGATTCGGTCAGCAGGATGTCGAGCATGGGTCGGTCCTCTAGGGGAAAGGATCTGGGGGCCTATTCGACGAGGTCGTCGGTCTCCAGATCAGCGGGGTTGGTCTGCAGGGCCTCGCCGGGCTCCGTGTAGCTGTCGGTACCGCTCATGACGAAGTCACCCTGGGCGTAGATCGACGAGCCCCCTTCGGAGAGGCCGTTGTCGGCGCCGGCGGTGTTGCCGCTGATCTCGGCGGTGACGCTTTCGATGAGGATGCCAGCGCGGGCCGAGCCGGTGATGGTGTTGCCGGTGAGCAGGGACTGGTAGCTGGATGGGAGGTTGTCGTTGGTTCCCTGGGAGATGACGATCCCGTCGCCGGTGTCGGCGGCCTGTTCCGGCACGCCGCTGGCGGCAGTGGCATCCACGGACAGGCCGTCCAGTTCCAGGTACAGGCTGCAAAGCGAATAGACGCCGGCGTCGCTGTTGCCCGCCAGCGAGCCGCCGGTGATGGTAGCGGTGGACAGTTCCTGCAGCTGGATCCCACGGCCGTAATAGCCGTCCGAGTCCGGGGCCGTGTCCTCCACGGAGACGTCCTCGAAGATGACATTGGCGAAGTGGCACAGGATGCCCACACGGTGGGCACCCCAGACGCCGCCGCCGGTCATGGTGGCGGTGGAATCCTGGAAGCTGATGCCGTAGCCGTATTCGGTGCCGTCGTTGTCGGTCTCCACCACGGGGTCGTGGACCTCGACGTTGGTCAGGGTGGCGATGGTGTCGGTACCGCCGATGATGACCCCCAGGCGGCCGCTGCCGGTGACGTGCACCGACTCGATCTCCGCTTCGGCGCCGCCCCAGACCCACAGGGCACGCCGGCCCCCTTCGAGGCCGAGCCCGGCCAGCCTGACGCCCGTGGACTCGGTGACCTTGATCACCCATTCGGTGCTGTCCGCCGCCTCCACGATGGTCTCGGTGGGGGAGCAGCCTTCGATGGATAGGCCGCTGTCGGTGGGATCGCCCAGCTCCTGGCCGGACAGGTTCAGTGAGGCGGCGAAGGTACCCGGCCCCACGGCGATGCGCCGGGGCTGGCCCGCTTCTCGGGACAGGGTCACCGCCGCGCCCAGCGTGGCCAGCGGAGCGTCCCCCGAGCCGTCGCCGGCGTCGTCTCCGTCGGCCCGCACGTGGATGGCGTCCTGGCCGTCGGTGATGAAGCCCCAGCCGCCGTCCCCGCAGGGCGGCTCGACGGGGGGGGCGGAATCGTCGTCGTCCATGGTGTCGTCGTCTGCGGCGTCGTCGTCGTCGTTACCGCTACATCCGAAGGTGAGCACGGCGAGTAGCAGCCAGCTCAGCGCGAGGGTATTCCTCATGGTCGTTCCCCTGGGAAGTGAGGGACCAGGCTACCAGATGCGTGGAGGATCGGTCAGATTTCCTTCGACAGGCGGATACGATCCTCCACCGCCTCGGCCTTGTCGGCTTGCCGGAGTGCGGTCCACTGGTCGCCGGCCAGCTGCAAGGCCTGCAGGGAACGCTCGGTCTCGCCGAGGCCCGAGGCCAGTTCGCTCGCCAGCTCGGCCGGCCAGGCGATGTCCTGATCCACCGCCCCTGTCTCGTCGAGCAGGGTGATGGCCTCGGTCATGTGATCGTCCCACTCGCGCCAGTTCCCGGCGTGCGCCGAACAGGGCAGCAGCGCCACGTGGAAGTACCCCAGCAGGTGCCGTTGACCCAGGGCGCGGACGGTGACAATGCCCTCTTCGAGGATCGACTGCGCCTCCAAGTACGTCTTACGCTTGAGGTTGAGCAGGCCCCGGTTGAGCAGCGGCACGGTGCGCTCGGGTGATCCCACCCTCTCCAGCATCTCCTCGGCGTTTTCGTACTCCTGCTCGGCTTCGGGCAACCTGTCTTGTTGCCGGAGGATCTCGGCCAGAGAGTTGTGCGTGTGGGCGATGCCGAACCTGTTGCCCATCTCCTGGAACAGCTCCAGAGCACGCCTCAGATAGTCGCCCCCTTGCTCCAACTCACCCATGGCCGTGTGGTTATTGCCGATCTCGGTGAGGCCGTCCGTCATGCCCTGGCGGTTTTGCAGCTCGTCGAAGATCTCGTAGGCCTCCTGGGAGTTCTCGAGCGCCCGTTCCGGATCCCCGAGCATGCGATTGACGATGCTCAGGTGCAGGATGGAGCGGGCCTCTTCCAGCCGGTCCCCCGCCCGCAAGGCTTCCATCTGGGCTCGCACCAGGACCGTCTCGGCGAGCCCCAGATCCCCCTGTTTCCACAGGGTCATGGCCTGGTAGCGCAGCGCGCTGGGATAGATCGTCTTCCACCGGTTGCGTCGCGCCTTTTCCGCCGTCTGGGCGGCCAGGTGCCCCGCGTCCTTGAACTGCCCCAGCCCCAGCTGGGCGCGGATGCGGCCGATCCAACCCAGGCCCCACCGTTCGTCCCTGGGGCGTACGTCCAGCGACCGCATGATCTCGTCCCGCCGGTCCAGCAGCTCCAGGGCCTTGCGGTAGTCGCTGGTGTCCAGCCGCTCGCGGGCGCCGAGCATCAGCGGCTCCAGGCTCTGTTCCAGCTCCTGGGCCTCCACCAGGTGCTGGCCGATGCGCTCCATGCGCCCCCGGACCTCCGGCGAGTCGCCCAGCATCTCGGCGCAGGCGCGGTTGACCCGGGTCCAGAAGCCATCCTCCATCGCGTCTTGCTGGATGGACTCGCGCAGCATGCCGTGGCTGAAGGCCCAGCCGTTGTCCCGGGGCTCGGCCAGGTGGTCGGCCAGCAGCGTCTCCACCACCCCCATCGAGAACTCGATGCCCAGGGTCCGGCAGGCGGACTGCCATTCGGCCCGGTCCACCTCCAGGCCCAACGCAGCGGCGACCTGCAGCGCCCGTTCGGTCTCCCCGGGCTGGCTGGCCAGCACCCGGGAGAGGCGCGCCTGCCACATGGCGTAGATGGTCGGCGGGACGGCGGCCAGCTCGCCTCTGGTCAGCACGAATCCGGTGCGGCCGACCTGCAGCACGCCGCGGCTGACCCAGTCCCCCACCAGCTGCACCGCGAACAACGGGTTGCCGCCGGTGCGATCCCGCACCTGCTCGGCCAGCGGGCCCTCCAGCCGCAGCAGCTGGCTCACCAGCTCCTCCTGGTCGGTGCCGGCCAGGGGGCCGATCTCCCGCTCATCGGTCACGTCGTGCCGGGTCAGCTCGCGCACCAGCTCCAGCTCCAGCGGCCGGCGCTGGAGGATCTCTTCCCGTGCTGTCAGCAGGATCAGCAGCGGCAGGGGCTGTTCGTCCTGGGTGCTGAGGATGTGCTGGACGAAGCCCAGGGTATCGCTGCCCCATTGCACGTCTTCGAGCACGAGCACCACCGTGCGTTCCTTGCACAGCAGTTCGAGGAAGCGACGGAAGACGATGTGGCGTTCGGCCGGGGTCGCGGCGGCGTCCTGGGTCTCCCCGACGATGAAATCGGTCAGCGCCATACGGTCGTAGCGGTCCGTGATGCCGTGGAGGGCGAGGACCTTGTCCACGCGGCGCTGCACGCTCTCCTGGCCCAGGCCGAAGCAACGCAGGTGGCGGGCCACCATCGGCGGTATGCCATGGCGCGGCCCCGGGATGGGATTGTGTTCGGCGCGCAGCAACGTGGTGACGGCACCCACCTCCATCGAGCGCTCCCCCATCCAGCGGGCCAGCCGCGATTTGCCCACGCCGGCCTCCCCACGCAGGAGCACCGCCTGGGCGCGGCTGTTCCGGTGCACATCGATGAGGCGGTCCCAGATGTGGTTCCGCTCGTCCACGCGGTCCACCATCGGGACCGTCCGCCACTGGTACAGGCCCATGCCGGTGCCGATGAGGGACATATTGGCCTGGGGCTGGGCCTTGCTGTGCCAGGTCTCGGGGATCGGTGCTGGCCTGGGGGGGACCACCTCGACGGTCTGGGCGGCGTTGGCCTGGGGCTCGTCATCGGGCAGCGGGCGCCTTCCCCGCTCCTTCCAGTCCTCGTCCGACAGGCGCTCGGTGGGCTCGTTGAGCGCCAGGGTGGTCATCTCCGAGGTGAACTTCGAGGTGCTGAACCGCTCCTGGCCGACCATCGCCGCCAGCGCATACGCCGCATCGGCGGCACAGCGGAAGCGGTCCCGGGGCTTCTTTTCGAGCAGGCGGAGCACCCAGCCCGCGTACTCGGGCGGGTACGACGAGGGCAGGGTCAGGGGAGGGGGCTCGCTGAACATGTGCTGCCCGGCAAACTCAGCGGCGGCCCTCCCGGTGAACGGCGGTGTTCCGGCGGTCAGCTGGTAGGCCATGCAGCCCAGGGCGTAGAGGTCGGTCCAGGGCCCGTGATCGCGCCAGTCCTCGAACTGCTCGGGTGCCATGAACGGCAGCGTGCCGACGATCTTGTTGTCCATGGTGGTGGAGCCCATGTCCGCCGACAGCGAGACGCCAAAATCCGACAGCTTGACCACGGGCATGCCGTCGGGGCCCGTGGCAAACAGGACGTTGTCCGGCTTGAGATCCCGGTGGATCACGCCGCGGGCGTGTGCGTGAGCCAGGGCGTCCAGCAGGGACAGCAACAGCCGGCGGATGTCCGACCAGTCGAAGACCCGTCCCCGATCCCCCAGGGATCCGCCCCCGCAGTACTCCATCACCAGATAGGGGCTGCCCGGCTCCGGCCGGTTCTCTGCGGCGGGGGACCGGCCCAGCTGCTCACGGCATTCGCGGGCGGCCTCCAGCGGTATCTCGCCGCTGTCGAAGACGATGACGATGCCCGGGTGGGTGAACTGGGCGACCTTGCGCACCTCCTCGCGGAAGTTGGCCATGTGGGTCTCACGGCCGGACAGGTGCCCGGACAGCACCTTGATGGCGACGGCCGTTCCCTGCTCTTCGTGCACCCCTTTCCACACCACCCCCATGCCGCCCCGGCCGACGAGTTCGCTGACGAGGAACGGGCCTATGTGGATCGGGGTGTCGAGGACGGTGTGGAGGCGGCTCATCCGGGGTCGCCCGCGGCTCCGCTGGACGCGGCCCGGCCGGACGCGGCCACGGCGCGCCGGGCGGCAAACTCGGCCCCCACGACCACCAGCGCCAGATCCAGCAGGACCATCAGGACGATCAGGGCGGCCAGCATGGGGATGGGCAGGTCGGCCTCGGACGTCGCCCCCAGCATGGACAGCCGGCCACCCAGCCGGACACCGCCGCCCAGCACGAACAGGTTCAGCACCGTACCCAGCCCCTGGGCCAGGACGACGGGCGGTGCGCAGATGAAGCCTCCCTGGCCCGCCCGCCCGGTGAGGTCGCGGCGGGTGGTGTGCACGTACACGGGGCCGGCGAACAGGCCGGCCGCCAGGGCCAGCAGGGGGGCCAGTGGGGGTAGCAGGATAGCGGCGGCCAGCACGGCAAGGCCGCCCACCGCTCCGACGATCAGGCTGTTTCTTGCTCCAGGATCCATGGCGAGCAGGGTACCATCTTCAAACCGGGGTGGGGCTAGTACTCACCACCCTCTTCGTCGTTGAAATCGCCGTCCGGGCCCTGGTCGTCGCGATATCCGGGCATGTCGTCGGGGTTGGGGTGGACGGGGCCCTCTTCCCGGAACTCATCCTCGTGGAAGTCGTCCTCGATGATCTCCCCTTCGACAAAATCGCCGCCCTCCATGTCCCCTTCGACAAAATCCCCGTCCCTCGGGGGCGGTAGCATATCCCGGCCGCGGGCCGTGACCCCACCCGTGCGGACGTCCCCGCTGAACTCCTGGTCCTTGCGGTCGACGCGCCCCGAGCGGCCGTCCTGCCGTTCCTCGTCCAGCTTTTGGCGCCGCTCCTCCCGCTTCTGGCGCAGCTCTTCGCGGCGCTTCTCGCGTTCGGATTCCCACTCGGCCCGCTCCTCCTCGGTCATGTCGTCCAGGCGCCGGCTCCGCCGGTTCTGGCGGTCCTCCGGATCGCGGTTGCGGCCGGCTCGGCCGCCCTTGCCCCGCACCCCGGCACGCCGCGCGCCGGTCTTGTCCTCGCGGAAGCGGGGGGACTCCAGCGAGCCGCTGAGCAGGTAGTGGTAGACGCCCTTGTCGTCCTTGTGGGCCGGGTCGTCGCCAAACTTGAACGCCAGCAGCTGGTTGAGGGTGTCGTCCAGCAGCTTGAAGCTGACCTTGAGGGCCAGGCGGCTCTTCATCAGGTCGTCCTTGAGGGAGATGTAGCCGGTGATGTCCCCCTCCAGCTTGTCGCTGCGGAACCGCGTACGCTGGACGTTGGCGCGGCCGTTCTTGATCTCCAGGAAGCCCCCGGCCTCCTCGAAGGCGGTCTCGAACCCCATGCCGTAGAAGCTGGTGCCCTCGCGGAAGGAGAGCCCGTCGAAGGAAAACGAGACTTCCCCCTCGCTCTGGGTTATGTCCTCCTGGTCCAGCTCCAGGTCGATCTCACCGTCGAAGGTGCCGCCGCCCACCACCGTCCACATCTCGCCCTGGAGCGGGAAGGCGTTGACCTTGAGTTCTTCCAGGTTCACGTCCGCGACGATCTTCTCCTCGTTGTACTGGACGTTCCCCTTGGCGTGGCCCTCGTAGATGACGCCGTCGAAGCGCACGTCGTAGTTGCCGGCCATGGCGGCCAGCGGCTTGACCTTGACCCACGTCTTGCCCATCGAGAGCAACGCTTTTGGGGGCTGGCCATCCTGGATCTGCCCCAGCTCGAGGGATTTGAAGCGCACCCCGGTGAGCCCCTTGGGCTTGGGCTTCTCGACGTCGAGGGCCATGCCCATGCGCTCCTGGGCTTCGAAGGCCAGCCGGTCTGCCACCGCGTCCGACGGGAAGCTCAGGTAGAACACCGCCAGGAAGGTGAACAGGCCCCAGGCCAGCACGCCGCCGATCTGTAGCGCGATCTTCATCGGTCAGGCCTCCAGCTTGATCTTGGAGAAGACCACGTCGATGTTGACGGAGCTGATCTCCTCGCGGTTGCGGGTGTTGGTGCGCACCTTGAGCTTGTCGACGCGCAACGGCTGGTCCGCCGACTGGATCTTGTACAGGTAGTTCACCAACTGCTCGAGGCTCACCTTCTTCATCACCACTTCATAACGGTGCTCGTCGAAATAGGTCCCTTCCTGCAGCCCCTGATCGTTGATGTTGGTGATGTTCTCGGCGATCTTCAGCTCGTCGCCGGTGCTCTCCAGGAACCCGGAGACGGAGAAGCCCTTGTACTTCTCCATGTCGGCTTGCATCTGGTCCAAGGTGGCCCGGTTCTCCGCGATGGAGCCGGTCATGTGCTGGATCAGCTCCAGGTCACGCTGCTTGGAGGCCACCGAGGCCTCCAGCTTGTTCACCCGCGACCGCACGCCGGTGACGGCAAAGTAGCCCACGAACAGGACGATGGCCGTGACCATCACCACCATCAGGCGGCGGTCCCGCCGCGACAGTGTGTTCCAGTAGGCGCCGAATTTTTCGAGCAAAGCACTCATCGCTCTACCCTCCTCATTCTTCTTCCGTCACGCCCATGGGGATCGTGAGCTCGAACTTGGTCGTACCGTCGCGGGCCTTGTCCTTGTTGTGGGCATAGGCTTCCGCGAACTTGGGGCTGCGCTTGAGCGCCGCTTCGATGTTGTCCACCGTCTCGAACTTGTCCGTGACCGCCTTGACCTGGATGCTTTCCTCGCCGATGTCCAGGTAGTTGACGTCGATCTTGGTGTCCTTGGGCACGGCGTTGGACAGGTCCCGCAGGGTGTCGAAGGCCGTGGTCTGGTTGGCCGGATCGATGGTCTCGATCATCTCGCGCATGATGTCCATCTCGCTTTGCATGATGTTCACCGCGCCGCTGGTGGTGACCAGCGCCGAGTCGGCCACCTCCGGGAAGGACTCCTTGACGGCGCCGCGCACGTCGGCCATCAGCATGGCGTCCTGGGCCTGCAGCCGGATGGCGTTGAACACCGCGACGCCCATGCCGATGACCACCAGCACGGCCACCAGCGCCACCGCGACGGCGCCGGCGCGCTGCATGCGCTGGATGTTGCGGCGGTAGGCGAACTCGCCGATGCGGAAATCCACCTGGGTGCTCTTGCCGGCGTTGAGCCCGCGCAGGGCCAGGGCGTAGGCCATGGCGTGCTCCGGCCCGGGCTCGGGCACGTCCCCCGGCGCCGGGGGCAGCGGCAGGGCCGTGAAGGCCAGCCCCAGCTCTTCGTGCAGGTGGTCCTCGAGCCCGCGTAGCTTGGCGCCGCCGCCGCACAGGTAGACGGCCTCGACCTCCAGGTCCCGCTCCTCCTCGAAGGCCACCAAGGTGGTGCGCAGCAGGGCGACGAGGGGCCGGGTGGCCTCCTGGACCGCCTGGACCATCTTGCCCACCTCCGGATCGTCCTGGTACCCGCGCAAGGTGGCGACCCGCTGCTTGTAGTCCTCCAGATCACCGGGGTCGAACTGGTACTGGCTCTCCAGCGCCGCGTCGATGTCCCGGCCGCCCCAGTCCAACGTGCGCTGCAGCAGCGGCACGCCGTCCACCAGGGCACACAGCTTGGTGCTGTGGCGGCCGATGTCCAGCAGCACGACGTTGTCTGCGTCTTCGGGTAGGAAGCGCCCCAGGTTGGACAGCACGCCGGCGTCCACGGGCAAGAAGCGGGGGTCCACGCCGATGCCGGACAGCTCGTGGAGGAAGCCGCGCAGCTCCTCCCGCCGCGCCATCGAGCACTGGATCCGGCTGCCCGGCTCGCCGTCGAGCAGGTCCGGGCCCGCCTTGAGGGTCTGGGTGTACAGGGCCACCTCGTCCAGGTCGAAGGGGATGCGCTCCTCGAGCACGCCGGGCAGGATGGCGTTGATCTGCTTGGGCTGGGTGAAGGGGACCTCCACGACCCAGGAGCTGACCTGGGACGCCCGCACGGGCACCACCACCGTCGCGTCGTCCGTGTCGATGCCGGCGAGCAGCTTGCGGGCTTCGCGCAGCTGCAGGTCCAGCAGCGTCATCCGCGGCTCCGGCTCGGCCTCCTCGGCCTCCGCCGGCTCGCCGTCGAGGGTGGTGCTGGCGTCGTCCTCCTCGACCTCGTCTTCCAGCTCGGCTTCGATCAGCTCTTCGAGCGGCAGCGCACGGGAGCGGAAGTCCACCACCTCGTAGCCGCGATAGGTGCCGTTGAGCATGGTCGCCTTGATGGCTGAATGCCCCAGGTCGAGTCCGATTACCTTGCTCGCCATGGTCTCCTCACTGTTCTTTCCACGACAGCATCTTGTAGCGCCCGCCGTTGAACTCCATCACCACCTCGATGGTGCTCTCCACGTCGCCCACGTAGCCGGTGGAGAGGATGGTGAATACTCTAGAATTGGTCTTGATCAGGCTCTTGAGCCCGGCCTCGTCGGTGAGCGTGATGCCGTGATCCTTTGGGGTAGATACGAAATTGTCCACGGTTAGGGCACCGAGAGCCTTCAAAACTTCGATTTCCAGATGTGCCTCACTGACGATCTGATCAGATACCGAGGGATCGGCATAGGCGCGGATCAGGGCATACCGTAGAGGCGAACTGCATGTCGTGATGTTGATCTTGTTGTTGCCGTAGATCGTCCACTGGGGCCCGAACGTCAGGTAGACCTCGTCGGTGACCCCGGCTACCAGCTGCACCTCGTCGAGGGCGTCGAACTCCAGGTTCTTGGGCTTGTAGTTGCGGCCCCACTTCTCGTCGTCGTCGTACAGGCTGTCCTCGTAGCCCCCCATGGCGCTGGACTGCATGTTGTCCGTGTCGATGAAGTCCTTGATGTTGGCCAGCACCTCCCAGCGGTCGTAGTCGTTGCGCTCCTCGAACATCTCGTCGTAGCGCTGGTCCTGCATCAGCGAGTACATGGCCATGCCGATGGGGCTGGTCTGGATGGTGGTGGCGCTGCCCTCCTTGAGGGAGTTGATATTGATCTTGCCGTCCTCGTCGTTGATCTCGGCGCGGAAGTCCCCCTCGAAGTCCAAAAACGAGCGGGTCAGGGCGGTCTCGTCCCGCTCGATCTCCCGGTCGATCTTCTCCTGGGTCTCGGTATCGATCTCGAATTCGACGCGACCCTGTTGCAGGGCCGCCATGTCGAACTCGTCTTCGTCAAGATCGGACATGTCCCCCGCCAGGCCGAAGCGGATGAACGCCGTGTCGATGAACGGCACCTGCTGCCACAGCTTCTCGTCGATGTTCATGCCGACCATCTGGGAGTACTGCTGGATCATGGGGTTGTTGGCCATCTGCTGGAGGAAGGCCATGAACAGGGTGTAGATGCGCACCCCGCTCTTGGCCAGGTAGTGGGCCTTGACCCCGTCGCGGTAGTGGGCCGCCTGCAGGTAGTCCACCCGCGAGGTGTAGGCGAACTCCACGACGAAGGCGGACAGGAAGACCACCATCGCCAGCACCATCACCAGGGCCACGCCACGCTGGCCCCGGCGGGCGCGGAAGCGGCGGGTGGAGAGGTCCTCGGGGCGGTCTGGGCCGCCCACATTGGCCCCGCCCTCGGTGGCACGCCAGCCCGCCTCGCGGGGGGCTCCCAGGCCGGCGCCGCCCTGGTCCGTCAGCATGGCTCGTAGGGCGCGGATCATGCGTGTTGCCCCTTGAGCAGCACCTTGCTGATCCAGGTGCGTTCGTCCCCCTCTTCGTCGGCGATGATCAGGGTGACCTCCACCGCCCGGGGCAGCCGGTTGAGCTGGTCCTGGCCCGCCGTGTCCCACTCATCGAGCCACTCGTTCTTCTCGGCGTCGAAGTAGCGGAAGTTGAGCTCCTTGACCGAGCGGGCGAGGATCATCACCTCGCCCCCTTCGGTGGCCTCGCCGTCGATGCGGTCCTCCTCGCGGTGCATCAGCGCGTAGTAGCGGCTCTCCTCGTCCGACTCCTCGTAGTAGCCGATCTCGGTCAGCGAGCACTCCTTGGCGTCCTTGTAGAGCTTGTGGTGGCTCTTGGTGGTGAAGTTGAGCTTGTCCATGGGGTCGGCGTCCTCCCCCACGAAGATGGTGGTGAAGGTCTCGTCGGCGTTGTCCCCCGACCCCCCTGGCCGGGCGGCCCGGGCGGAGGACAGGAAGGCCAGGGAGACCTCCCGCTCGATGCGGCCCATGGCGATGCGGCCCATGGCCGTGTACTCCGACTCCTTCTTGACCGCTTCCTGGAGCCGGGCCGAGTTGTTGAAGATGATGAACAGCGCCGCGGTGATGCCCACGAGGATGCTGATGGCGACGATGGCCTCCAGCAGGGTGAAGCCCTCCTGGCCCCGGCGGGGCCGTGTGCGGATCGGCGCTGAGATCGGGGTGGTCATTTTTTGGAACCGCCGATGCCGGCGAGCCCGCCGGTGCGGGGGCTGGGAGAGCTGGTGGGGGAACTGGCGGGTGTCGTGCTGGTCGTACCCTCGCCCGTGTCCGTGGTGCCGCTGCCGATGCCGCCGATGCCGCCGAGCCCGCCGATCTCCTGATCCTCAGCCCCCACCACCCGGCCGCTGGGGTTGACGATGTGGGTCACCAGGATGACCTCGTCCGGGCCGCAGGCCCCCTCTTCGCGGGCCCCCTCCTCGCCACACCAGTAAACCCGCACGCGGATCTCGCGGATGAACTTGGACAGCTCCTCGGTGAACATGGTCGGGTCGATGCCCAGGGAGCTGAGGTCCAGCCCGCCGGTGAGCATGGACGAGTCCTCCACGGCCCCCTCGTCCTCGGCGAAGCCCATCAGGTCGCTGGCCATGTTGAGGATCTTGTCCAGGTCCAGCTCCACCCGGCTGACGTCGTACTCCCAGCGGTGGTCCTCGAAGGCGTCCTGGTATTCCTCTTCACGGAACTCCCCCTTCTCCGTGATGGTCATCTCGCCGAAGCCCTCTTTTTCCATGCGCAGCTCGACGAGGGTCATGATGTCCCGCGCCAGCATGGTGCCCACCACCATCTCCTCCCCCTGCTGGCGCATGTACACCGCCGTGGACTGGCTATCGATGAGCACCAGCACGGAGATGGCCAGGATCGCCAACGCGACGAGCACCTCCAGCAGGGTGAATCCCTGGCGGGGATTGTTGGGGCCCCTACCAGTCGACATTGCGGTCCTCGCGGTCCGGAGGGTCGGCCTCGCCCAGCTCGGTTTTGACGCGGCCGGTGAGGGGTTCGAGGGTGATGCTCATCACCGTCTCGTGGCGGTCGATGAGGTAGATGACCGTGTCCTCCATGTAGCCCTGGGGGAAGATGTGGGTGTAGGCGATGAGCTCCTCTTCTGGTTCTTCGGGCGGGGGATCCTGGGGCTCGACCCGATCATCGTACTGGGGCGTCCAGATGCCCATGAAGGCGCAGCCGTGGGGCAGCTGGCGGATCTTGAAGACCTGGTCTTCGAGCACCTGGAACTCGTTGAGCTTGGGCATGGGCTCCAGGGTGCCGGTGCCCATGTTGAGGCCCATCATGCCCAGCAGGCCGGACATGGGGCTGTCCGTGTCGCCCATCATCTGGTCCTGCTTCTGGCGCATCTCCTCCTTGGCCCGCTCGTCCTCCGCCTTCCAGCGCTCCTGCTCCTCCTCGCGGTCCAGCTCGTCCTCGGCGTTTTCCTCCCGCTGGGCCTGGTTGAGGAACAGCCGCACCTCGCCGGTGGCGGCCTCCACCCAGTAGCTGCGCTGATCGACGTTGTAGGCCAGGCGCACCGGCACGTTTTGGATGGCGCACTCGTCGTAGGCCATCTGCAATACCGACGCCAGATCCCGGGATGCGGACCGCACGTCGCCCCCCAGCCAGTTGGCGACGGCGGGGATGGCCACCACCGCGACGAGCAGCACGATGAACAACGCCACCATCATCTCGATGAGCGTCACTCCCAGGCGTTGCGCGTTGCGGATCACGGTCTCATCTTTCCTAGAATTCCCAGTTGTCGATGTCGGCGTTGCGTCCCCGACCGCCGGGTTCCCCGTCGGCCCCGAAGCTGATCAGCCGGTAGGGCTGCCCCGTGGAGCTGGGGATCTCCACCAGGATCGGGTGCCCCCAGCTGTCCAGCGGGATGGGGTGCAGGTGCATGGGGTAGCCCCCCGTCTGGATCCGGGTCTGGATCAGATCCCGCTCCGTCTCCTTGATGATCACCTGGGTCGAGCGCCGCTGGCCCTGATCCCGGGCGCTGGCTGCGATGGCGGTCCCGATCCCCGCGGAGGCGAGGATCAACGTGGCCACGGCCACTACGAGCTTCCCCCTCGTCATGCGTGCCCCTTCGGTTGCATTCCGATTTCGATCAATCGAGTACGGCTGGCGGGCCTCCGGATCACTGGATCTCCCAGCTCTTGATGTCCGCCTTGGTCTTGTCGCCGCCCTCGGCGCCGTCGGCACCCAGGGACACGATCTCGTAGTCGTGGTCGCCGTTGTTGCCCGGCGAGGCGTACAGGAACGGGTTGCCCCACTTGTCCGTCGGCACGGTGTCCGTGGCCAGGTAGCTGGGGAAGGTCTTGCCGCTCTTGGTGGCCGGCGGGTTGATCAGCGACTCCAGCCCCTCACCGGAGGTGGGGAACTTGCCGTGATCGACCTTGAACATGACCAGCGCCTGCTCCAGCTCCTTGATCTGGATCTCGGTGGCGCCCACCTTGGCCTTGTCCAGCTGCCCCACGACGTTGATGCCGACGATGGTCATGATGATGCCCAGGATCGTGATCACCACCATGATCTCGATGAGCGTCATACCGGCCTGCTCCCGGTGCAGCTGGCGGGCGGCGGCGCCGGCCTTCTCGCTGGCGAGTGCCTTCGCGATGTTCTTGAAAAACCTCATTGCCATTCTCCTCGCGGCCGCGGGCCTCACCCCACGACCTGGTTGAGCTTCAACATGGGCAGCAGCACCGACAGGGCAATGAAGCCCACGCCGCCGCCCATGATCAGGATGATGATCGGTTCGAGCATGGTGGTCAGCGTGCTGACCGTGCGATCCACCTGCGCTTCGTAACTCTCGGCCACCTTGGCGAGCATCATTTCTAGCTCGCCGGTGCGTTCGCCGATGGCGACCATGTGCGTCACCAGCGGCGGGAACTGTTCGGATCGTTTGAGTGGCGTGGCGATGGATTGGCCTTCGGCCACCGACTCGCGCACGTTCTCCAGCACCTCTTTGATCACCACGTTGTCCACCACCGAGCGCACGATGTTCATCGCCGTGAGGATCGGCACGCCGGAGGACAGCAGGGTGGACAGGGTGGAGGCGAAGCGGGCCACGGCCACCAGCAGCATCAGCCGGCCGAAGATGGGGATCTTGAGGGAGTAGGTGTCGACCATCAGCCGCCCGGCCTCGGTGCGTACCCACCAGCGGCCCAGGAAGAAGGCCCCCGCACCCAACATGATGACCAGGTACCAATAGCTGGTGACCAAGCTCGACATGCCGATCAGCATGCGGGTCAGCAGCGGCAGCGTGGCGTTCATGTCCTCGAAGATCTTGGCGATCTTGGGCACCACGCCGATCATCAGGAAGGTCACCAGGCCGCCTGCCACACAGGCCATGATCAGCGGGTAGATGAGGGCGCCGGTGACCTTGCTGCGAAGGGCCACCTGGCCCTCGGTGTAGTCCGCGAGCTTGACCAGCACCACTTCCAGGGTTCCGGACTGCTCGCCGGCCCCCACCATGTTGCGGTACAGCTCGCTGAAGATCTTAGGGTAGCCGGCCATGGCGTCGGCCAGGGACGAACCCTCGTTGACTTTCTCTTTGATCTCGGCGAGTACCACGCGGAACTTGTCGTTGTCCGTCTGGTCGGCGACGGCCGCCAGGGACTCGACGATGGGGATGCCAGCGCCGATGAGGGTGGACAGCTGGCGGGTGACGATGGCCACGTCGGCGACCTTGACCCGCTGGAAATAGCGGCCGAAGTCCACCTCCATGTTCAGCGAGACCTTCTTGTCCTCTTCCCCCTTGCCCTTGCCCTTGCCCTTGCCCTTGCCCTTGCCCTTGCCCTTCGCCGCGCTGGCCTTGCCGTTGCTCCCACCCCCCTGCCGGACGCTCTGCTCGGACAGGTCCGTGGGGAAGATGCCGTCCCGGCGCAGCTTGGCGCGGGCCGAACGGGCGCTGTCGGCGTCGATGACGCCGCCCACGTTCTTGCCCGCGCTGGTCAGGCCCTTGTATTCGAAGACCGGCATCCCTTGGTTACTCCAGATCCAACGCTTCTTCCTGCGTGACCCGCAGGACCTCTTCCATGGTCGTGATGCCCTGCATCACCTTGGCCGCGCCGTCGTCGCGCAGCGTGATCATCCCTTGCTTGAGCGCCGCCCGCTTCACCGCCCCGGCCGTGGGGTTGGTGACGATCAGCTGGCGCATGGCGTCGTCCACGGTGAGCAGCTCGTAGATGCCGGTGCGGCCCTTGTAGCCGGTGCCCAGGCACTCCTCGCAGCCCCCGGTGTGCTGGCGGAAAAAGGACCCGCTGGCGCCCACGTCCGGCGTGATCCCCAGCTCGGCCATCTGCTCCACGGTGGGGGTGAAGGGGTCGCGGCAAAATGGGCACACGCGGCGTACCAGGCGCTGGGCCATGATGCCGATGAGCGAGGAGCCCACCAAAAACGGCTCCACCCCCATGTCCACCAGGCGGGTGACCGCGCCCGCCGCATCATTGGTGTGCAGCGTGGACAGCACCAGGTGGCCGGTGAGGGAGGCCTGGATGGCGATCTCGGCGGTCTCCTGGTCGCGGATCTCACCGACGAGGATGACGTCCGGGTCCTGGCGCAGGAAGCTGCGCAGCCCGCTGGCGAAGGTGAGCTTGATCTTGGGGTTGACGGCCATCTGGCCGATGCCCTGAATCTGGTACTCGATGGGGTCCTCGACCGTCAGGATGTTGATGTCCGGGCGGTTGATGACCGTGATGGATGCGTACAGCGTGGTGGTCTTACCGGACCCGGTGGGGCCGGTGACCAGCAGGATGCCGTGGGGGCGCTCGATGAGCTTGTTCCAGCGTTCGTGCTGGGTGCCGACGATGCCCACCTCGCCTAGGCCCAGCAGCCCGGCGGAGCGGTCCTGCAGGCGCATGACCACCCGCTCGCCGTGGGCCACGGGCACCGTGGAGGTGCGGATGTCCACGTCGCGGCCGGCGACCTTGATGCGGATGCGGCCGTCCTGGGGCAGGCGCTTCTCCGCGATGTCCAGGTTGGCCATCACCTTGACGCGGCTGATGATGGAGGACTGGGCCCGCTTGGGCGGGTGGAACTTGTCGTACAGCACGCCGTCGATGCGGAACCGCACCACCAGCTCCCGCTCGAAGGGCTCGATGTGGATGTCGCTGGCGCGCTCCTTGAGCGCTTCGGTGAACAGCGTGTTGACGAACCGGATGATGGGGGCTTCGTCGTCCGTGGCGTCGAGGATGTCCACGATCTCCTGGACGTTGTCCTCGTGGCCGGTCTCCGCCTCCTCCAGCTCGTCGATGACCTCGCCCGCGCTACGCGCGACGCGGTCATAACCACTGTTGATGGCGGCGATGACCGACTCCTTGCCGCCGATGAAGGTGCGCACCGGCGCGCCGATGAAGGCCCGCAGGTCGTCCACCGGCGACAGGGTCAGGGGATCGGCCAGCACCACATCGACGATCCCGTCGTCGCCGCGGCGTACCGGCAGCAGCCCGTGGGCCTTGGCGAAGGTGATGGGCAGGTCCTTGAACAGGTCCAGGTCCAGCTCGTCGACGGGGATCTCCTCCATCACCGGCAGCCCCAGCTGCTCGGATAGGGCGTGGGCCAGGTCCAGCTCGGTGATGACGGACTGGGCCACCAGCGCATCACCCAACCGGGCGTCGGAGCGCCGGGCCAGCTCCAGGCCCTTGGACACCTGCTCGCGGGTCACACCGTACTTGTCGGTGAGGATGTCCTTGAGGCGGCGGCGTGCGATGGCCATCGTTAGTTGCCTTCGTCCGTGGTGTCCTGGTAGGTGAACTCGCCGCCGCCCGGGCCGATCAATATCTCGCCAGGGAGGGGGTAGGGGGCGGTGCCGCCACCGCCAGTGCCCGTGCCACCATCCGTGCTCTCCTCGGCCGCTTCCTCTTCAGTCTCCTCGTCCTCGTCACCCTCTTCGTAGTCGTCCTCGTAGTCGTCCTCGTAGTCGTCCGGCTCGGGGGGCGGCTCGGATCCGCCGTTGTGGACGGAACTCACATCCATGGCACCGGTGGGATGGTCGCCATCCTCGAGCTCCTCTTCGAACACGGAGGAGTCTAGCCGCGGGTTGGGGGGACGATTCTCATAGGCCGGTGGGATGTCGGGGAGGTTCATCGAGTACATCAGCAGGTCGTTGAGTTCCCGCTGCTTGTCCTCGAGGGACTTGCCGTAGAAGCGGCGCAGGAACTCCTGCCGCTGCAGCATCTTGATCAGGTAGACCTCCTGCAGGTCCTCCGGCTCGTCGATGACGTGGGGGGTGAGGAACAGCAGCAGGTTGGTCTTCTTGTCCGTCTTCTTCTTGTTCTTGAACAGCGCGCCCAGCAGCGGGAGGTCACCGAGGAACGGCACCTTGCTCTCGCCCAGGGTCTCGCTGGTCTGCATCAGGCCGCCCAGCACGATGGTCTGGTTGTTGCGCACCGAGATGACGGTTTCGACGGAGCGCTTGGTGGTGGTGACGCCACCGGAGGACATCAGGTCCCCGCTCTCGGAGCCGGGCACCACCTCGGTGATCTCCTGGAAGATCTCCAGCGTGACGATGTCGCTTTCGTTGATCTGCGGCGTGATGCGCAGGGTCAGGGCCACGTCCTCGCGGGAGAAGTTGGAGATGGGCATGCCCTGGGTGGTTGTGGTGAAGCCCGAAGAAAACGGGATCGTCTGGCCGACGATGATCTCCGCTTCCTCGTTGTCCAAGGTGAGCAGGTTGGGCGCGGAGAGCACCTCGGTGGAGGTGTCGGTCTCCATGGCCGTGAGGATGATGCCGAAGGCCGGGATGTCCATGTCCATGCCCATGAAGTTCACGGGGATGGCGCTGCCGAAGACGCCCAGGGCCATGCCCGAGAGGTCCATCGCCAGGCTGCTGGCGTCCGTGGCGAAGGCGCTGGACAGGGTGCTGCCGCCAATGCTGCCGATGGCGCCCATGCCCATGCCGCTTTCGCCGAGCTCGTCCTTGGACATGCCGGTGTGGTAGCTGATGCCCGTGTCCTTCTCCTTGTTGTCGGAGACTTCCATGATCACGGCCTCGACGAACACCTGCTTGCGGCGGATGTCCAGCAGGTCGATGACCCGCCGCAGCCGGTAGAAATCGTCCCGGCTGGCGGTGATGACCAGGGAGTTGGTGGAGGTGTCGGCGGTGACCTTGACGTTGTTCTCGAACTCGGCGACGGCCAGGCCGCCCCCCTTGGACGAGGCTTTGCCGCCCCCCTTGTCGGCGCCGCCCTTGGCCTTACCGCCCGTGCGGCCGCCGCTGCGGGTGTTCTGCTGGGCGCGGGAGTTGCTCTCCTGGGTCAGGGCCGACAGCACCTGGGACAGCTCCTCGGCGTCGGCGTGTTCCAGGTAGATCACGTGGATGTCGCTGCGTACGTCGATCTCGTAGTCCAGCCGGGCGATGAACTCCTTGACGTCGTCCAGGCCCTGTTCGGTGGCCATGATGATCACGGCGTTGGTGCGCTCGTCGGAGAGCACCTTCTTGATGTAGCTCTGGGTGCCCACCTGATCGCTGGTGGATCCGGAGCCGGCGGCGGGCGCCTTGTCCACCTTGTCTTTGCGGTTGCTGCGGCGGGAGCTACGGCGGTTGTTCCGCTCGTTGGCCGGGGGTGCCGCAGCGGCATTGGCGGATGCGTCCACATCAAACACTTCGGTGATCTTGCTGACGATCTCGGTGGCGTCGGCCCACTCCAGCTCGATGACCTCGAGCTTGGTGGTGGGGGCGCTGACGTCCAGCTCGCTGAGCAGTTCTTCGATGCGGCGGATGTTGTTGGCCGAGTCGGTGATGATCAGGGAGTTGGTCGAGGAGTAGGTGGTGACATCTCCGCCTTCCCCCACCATCTTCGAGGCGATCTTGGACAGGTCCTCGGCCGACACGTTCTCCAGGCGCATGATGCGCGTGACCATGTTGGCGGTGTAGGGCAGGTAGTCATCCTTGTAGAGGCGGATGGGTTCCTTGATGGAGGTCCGGTTGCTGACGATGCGGGTGACCTTGCCCTCGGTGACGGTGGTGAAGCCGGAGGAGTCCAGGGCCGAGATGAAGGCCTCGTAGGCCTCGGCGATGGTCACCGGGGTGGGGGAGATGATGGTGATCTTGCCGCTGAGCTTTTCGGCGATGATGAAGTTGCGGCCGGTGATCTCGGCGAAGTACTTGATGACGTCCTTGAGGTCGGACTCGACAAAGTCGATGTTGACCAGCGTGTCCCGCGGGGCGCGATCGACGGGCTTGCGGCTCACCGAACCCGCCGTGGACCACTGGCCGTCGCCGCCACCGGGCACTTTGCCATCCTGGCCTGCGAGGCCCTTGTCGGCCTCGTCATCGTCGTCGTCGTCGTCGTCGCCGTCCTTGTCGTTGCCACCACTGTCCCCGGACGCCTTGGATTTGGCGTCGGCGGCGAACTTGGGGCTCATCCGGCGGTCGAGCATGGGGCTCTTAGCGTTGTCCAGCCGGACCTTGGGCGGGCCGGCCTGGGTCGAGGCGTCCTGTTTGGACGTCTCGTCACCATCCTCCGACTCCTCGTCCTCTTCGGTCTCGGGATCCGCTGCCTGGGCGGGCGGCGGTACGAGGGCCAGCCCCAGGGCTAGAAGCATGATTGCCAGTATCTGCGGTCGCACTTCGCTCACCTCACTGAATGTCATACTCGATGGTCATCGTCTCGCCCTTGCGGATGATCTCGAGGGATACACTGGATTCACTCTGCAGCTTGTTGTAGACGTCCATCGCGCTCTTGGGGTCCCGGATTTCCATGCCGTTGACCCCGGAGAGGACGTCGTTGTTCTTGAGTCCCAGGTGCTTGTAAGCGCTGTTGCGCTTGATGCTGAAGATCTTGAAGCCGTTGGTCTTGCCGTCCTGGTAGTTGGGCACCACGCGGGCGTCGCGGCTGAGCCGGTCCAGCTGGCCCAGGGCGTTGTCGATGGCGGTCCGATCGACCTGGTAGTGGGTGTCGTCGATCTTGGTGATGCCCTCGCTCCAGTCGGTGCGCCCGCGCCGCTTCTTCTTGCCGTCGTCTTCCGTGGCGGAGCGCTTCTTTTTCTTCTTGGCCTTTTCGCCACCGATCTCCAGGTACTCCAGGGCCCCGGACTGGCGGCGCAGGTAGACCCGCTTGCGCTCGATGGTCTCCACCTTGGCGTCGGCCAAGGCGTCGCCGATGGCGAACACATCGGGGAAATCCGCGTCGGCCTCGGCGAGGATCAGGGCCGTGGACCATTGGGGATCCACGGCCACCGAGGTGAGGATCAGGGTGGCACCCAGGTCGGTGGCCTCCTGCTCCATTCCCTCGCCGCCGCCGGCGATGGCCTCACCCGTACTGCCCACCTTGGAGCTGTCGAACAGGGAGCGGTCCATGATGGGCCGCATGTACGAGTCCAGGGTCGGCTTGCGGGCCCGTTGGGGCTTGCTGGCCGGCCCGGAGGCCCTGGCATCGGCGTCGCCCGCCTCGGCCGCTGGCTCTCCATCTGGGCTCTTGTCCCCGTCGGGATCGGCAAATTCCACCAGCTGGGTGCCCTCGGGAGGGCGGATCTTGGCGGCCAGCAGGCGGTTGATGGCAATCGGCACGATGGCGCCAAGCACCGTGACGATTGCGAATAGGATGATCAGGTTCCGTTTGTTCATCTCGAGCCTTTTGCTCCGGGATGGGGCCGGAGCAAGAATTGGGCCAGGTTCTATGAAGGCAGCGATTCAAGGCGAATCAGCGGTTTAGCGGGGGCCGGCGCTCCGTGTGCGTGGCGCGCGTAGGGACAAATTGGCAAACCGGCTTGGGGGGGTCCCGGGGTGGTGACAATCTGTCACTCGATGGGTTGAGTCGGTTGATCAGATAGGTGTTCCGCTCGATGTGTGCCCTCACGTCCGCTTGATACCTTGGTCCGGTTCGTTCCGTTCCTGCCACGGTCACGATCTTCACGGTTCACGGTTCACGGTTCACGGTTCACGGTTCACGATCCCTCTCGACTCACCGATCCCACGACTGTGCTCGAACCATTCGGTTCCTACTCGTGCTCGTGCTTCCATGAAGGCCTATCCCTCGTAAACTTAGTCCCTAAGCCAAACGCCTTGATCCACACCAGATTTCCGACCCCAAACCCAATCCCCGCCGCAGTGTGTGGTACGCGGGTCTTCGACCACACGGGTGGGGATCATGACGGTGCCAAGGGGGATCGAGCACGAGCACGAGCACGAGCACGAGCACGAGCATGAGCATGTGGATCGTGTTGCTTGGTTGGGAGTTGGGCTACGCCAGAGTGATCTAGAGTTGCGAACACCTATCTAGGTCCTCGCATCAACCCTGAGCAGAGTGGCTCGTGCTTTCGATGGCATGGATGGTGACCACGGCGATATCCGGTGGGGCGAGTACGAGAATCTGGAGTCCAAGCGGATCTCGAGAAACTAGGGATCGTGACCGTGAGATCGTGAGCCGTGTACCGTCTTCCGTGACCGTGACCGTGACCGTGACCGTGGCGGGCTGACGTGGATTGGTAGCGGCTAGGCGGCCGGCGGCGGCGGCGGCGGATCATCGATCTCGGGATCGTCGAAGATCTCGTCCAGATCCTCCTCTTCCTCTTCCGTGGGAGCCGGCGGTGTGCCGGTGCGGAGGATCTCGATGCCCTGGATCACGTCGCCCCGGCGGACGGCGTGGACCGCGTCCATCCCTTGGGTGACCTGCCCGAAGACCGTGTAGTGGGCGGTGAGGTGGGGTTGGTTGTTGTGGGAAATGAACCACTGGCAGCCCTCGGAGTCGATGCGGTCGCGGGCCATACCCAGCGTGCCGGCGACGTAGGGGAGGGGGCTGAACTCGGAGCGGATGTGGTACCCCGGGCCACCCCAGCCCGTACCCTCCGGATCTCCACCCTGGATGACGAAGTTGGGTACCACCCGGTGGAAGGTCAGCCCGTCGAAGGTGCCGGCGTCGGCCAGGGCGACGAAGCTGGCTACCGTGGCGGGCGCCTCACGGGGGTAAAGCAGCACGTCGATGGCACCCTGGCTGGTGAGGATGCGGGCCCCGGTGACGTCGCCCACCCCCCGCAGCGGATCGGTGAGCTCGGGCATGGGATCGGCGTGGGCCACCACGTGGCGGCCGGTGCCACGGATGAGGCGGGCAGCCGCGCGGCGGACGGACAGGTCCGGATCCTCCAGGGCCTTGTCCAGCCAGCCCTCGGGGATGGCCGGCGAACCCTCCACGGCGTGGATGATGCCCCGGCGGACGGCGGCCCCGGACGGGTCGGACCAGCGGCCGTAGGATTCGATGAGCGTGGCGGCGACGGCCTGGTCATCGGCGGGGGCCAGGCTCACCGCGGCGAGCTCGGCCTCGTGGGCCGACGAACCACTCAGGGCCGCCAGCAGAGCGGACCGGGCCAGGGGGTGCTCGGCGCTTGCGAGGGCGTCCAGCAGAGCGAGGCGGTACAGGGGCTCCAGGTCCGCCTCGAGCAGCTGGGCCAATTCGGCGTCGGCCCGTTCGTCCCCGAGGGTGGCCAGGGCCTGGATGCGGGCCGCCTGGACCCAGGGATCCGGATCTTCGCGCACGGCTTCCAGCCGGTCGTAGCTGTCCTCCATGCCCAGCGTGGCCAGGCAGCGCGTGGCCGCCTCACGCACGGTCCCGGCCGGGTCGGAGAGCAGCGGGAGCAGGGCGTCGGCGGCCGGCTGCTGGGGGGTGCCGCACAACCCGCCGGCGACGACCTCGCGGACCCGCTCGTCCGGATCCGCGGCGAGCCGGCAGAGCTGCTCGGCGGCGGCGGTGGTTTGTCCCGCGGTTGAATCGGGGACGGCTGGCGGTTCCGCGGATGCCTCCTCCGCTGGAGCATCTTCGGCTGGAGCGTCCCCGTCGGTGGCTTCCTCGGCTGGTGCGTCCTCTGCTGGAGCGTCCTCGTCGGTGGCTGCCTCGGCTGGAGCCTCCGGCTTGGTGGCGGCGATCTTGGTCAGGGCGCGGGCGGCGGCGATCCGCACGGCCACCGCCGGTTGGGCCGCCAGCATATCGGCCAGCGCGGTGACCGCGTCATCGTGGCCGACGGCCCCGATGGCCCGGGCCACGATGGCCAGGCGGTCCGGGTCGGTGACCGTCGTCGAGGCCAGTACCAGCGAGGCGTGGGCCCGGTCGCGGACCTCCGGATCGTCGGCCAGCGGGCAGCGCACCAGCAGGTAGGCTGCCCACCACTGGATGCGGGTGTCTTCCACGATCAGCGCGGGCAGCAGGGGGTCGAGGATCTCCCCGGTGATGGGCGTGGCGATCCCCCGCCGGCCGAGCATCGCCATGCCCTCCAGGGCGGCCACCTTTTCGTCCTCGTTGCCCTCGTCGAGCAACCGCTGCAGCGCTCGCCACGAGTCGGCCCCGGCACCGTTCCCCATGGCGCGGGCGATGGCGCCACGCACCTGGGGGTCGGCCTCCGTCTCCATGGCCCCGGCCAGCGCCTCGCCTACCTGGTCTTCCAGCAACAGCTTGGCCGCCTCGTCGTCCACCAGCCATCCCCAGCTGAGGGCCAGGGCGAAGGCCGCCTCCTGGCGCACGACCGGATCGCGGTCCTGGAGCCGGAAGCCGATGGGGCCGAGGGCCTCGGACTGGCCCATGCGGCCCAGGGCACGCAGGGCTGCGATGCGTACGGCGGGGTCCTCGTGGCGCAGGAATGGCACCACCTCGCTGCCCGCGTCTCGGGCCTCCTCGTGGCGGGTGATGGTGAGCATCGCCTCGGCCGAGGAGGGCAGGTCATCTTCCACCGCCAGGTCGGGGGCTACCGACGACTGCTTGGGGCAGCCGGGCACCAGGAACAGGAGCAGCAGGGAGGCCGCCAGCGCGGGGCGAAGAGCGGCCGGAACAGTTGGGTGTGGAGTCTGCATGCGGCCATCATAGTCATAATCTGGATTTAGTCATCGGGCCTGTGGCATTGTAATGAGCCCGTTTTTGCCCGTCGGGGCGGAGGACCGCCATGAGCGAACCAAGCCAAGAGCGTCCCATCGTCGTCGTAGCACTCGGCGGCCATGCCTTCATGGAGAAGGGTGAGAAGGCCTGCATCGAGGTCTATGAACGCCGCGCGATGCAGGTCTGTGAACACCTGATGACCCTCATTGGGCGCAACTACAACATCGTCATCGCCCACGGCAACGGGCCCCAGGTCGGCAACCTGCTGATGCGCCAGGAGTACGCCCGGGACCACTTCCCCGTCGATCCCCTGGATGTGCTGGTGGCCCGCACGCAGGGCAGCCTGGGCTACATCCTCCAGCAGGCGCTGCTGAACATGATGCGCAAGCGGCAGCTGCACCGGTACGTGGTCACCTTCGTCACCCAGGTGCTGGTCCACGCCGACGACCCGGCCTTCGAGAATCCCACCAAGCCGGTGGGCCCCTTCTTCGACGAGGAGGAGGCCAAGCGCCGCGAGGCGGAGATGGGCTGGCAGGTGGTCCACCAGATCAACCGGGGCTGGCGGCGGGTCGTTCCCTCACCCCAGCCGCTGAAGGTGGTCCAGTGGGACACCATCCGCAACACCGCCAGCAAGGGCAACGTGGTCATCGCCTGCGGCGGCGGCGGCATCCCTGTGGCCAAGAAGGCCGACGGCGAGTACGAGGGCATCGAGGCGGTGGTCGACAAGGACTCCACCGCGGCGGTGCTGGCCACCCAGATCGGCGCCGAGCTGTTGCTGATCCTGTCGGACGTCCCCGAGGTCTATCTCAACTACGGCAAGCCGGACCAGCGGGCATTGACGGCCGTCACACTGAATCAGATCGAACGGCTGATGGGTGACGGCCACTTCCCGCCAGGCAGCATGGGCCCCAAGGTCCAGTCGATCCTCACGTTCCTCAAAGCCGGCGGCAAGCGCGGCCTGATCACCACACCGGACAAGCTCGAAGAGGCGATGGACGGCATCGCGGGGACTCACTTCGTGGGGCGGATCTAGCTGTAAAGCGCGGACAGGAACCCCCGATCAAACGCTTGTCCAGCCGGACATGAAGGGCCAGAGATAGGCCTTGCCAGGGGGGGACGTTGGCCGGTTGTCAGAAGCTCGTGCTCTGGAACGGCTCTACGGTATTGAGGAACATATACTCGACGGTCAGGTCTACCGGGCAATGTTCGAAGGTGATCTCACCTTCGAGATCGACACTCGTTTCGTAGTCTGAAGATCGTGTGTTGATGTCCAGGCCGATCTGCAACCGATCCGAGCCCTTGGATTCCACCACATAGGTGCCTTTGCTGGCCATCTGGTACAGCCCGACGGTCGGCAGCTCATCGGGCCAGGGCCTGCAACAGAACGGGGTGGGATCCAGGTTGGAGCACGTCGGAGACAGGTTTGCCGCGTAGTCGTCATAGTAGTTGCCGCTGCTGTACAACAACGTCGCGTTGAATCCACCCCCTTGCTCACCCGTCGTGCCGAAGGTGCCCTCCTGAGGCTGCACCGGTTCCCATCCCCCTTCTTCGAAGAACTCCAGGGTGAGGAGTTTACCGCCGTCGTCGAGGATGCCGTCCAGCGCCCCATCCATGGCGTACGCGTACTCGGCCATAAAATCACATTGGGACTCTGCGCTCCCCTCCTGGTATTGGGAAAACCAGCGATCGCTGTAGGTTGCCGCCACGCTGGAGGCGTCTTGTAGCTTGGAGCACAGGTTGGGCTGGTTGCTGGCGAACAGCAGGTGGGCCGTGCGGTCCTTCCCATCGGTCTGTGAATCGATGTGTGTCTCGAGCCATACGGCGCTCTTCACCACCCCGAAATCATCCGCTCCTTGCACCGAAATTTCGTCGGCGCACGCCCCGAGTAACACCAGTAGTCCGGCCCCATAGATGAATCCAAAACACCTGCGCATGCCTGAATCGCTTCCTGTGCCCGTATTGATTGTGAGGTCCCTCGAGGGAGTTATGCAAAAAAGGCGCCAGTGGGAGGGGCCGTGACAGGTTGCCTTGTGCCGAGGGGCGACCTGCACGTCTCTTACTTCCTGATTGCCACGGAGATCCTGCATTACGCCACCGACGCTTCGGGTGAATGGGTGACCGAGGTGGTCGACGACTCGTCCGTCGCGGTCGATGATTCCGGGGTGGTTCATCTCACCCGTTCCGACAACGGCCTGGCCTACGGTAATGACTCGTCGGGCACATGGGAGTGGGAGACACTGGCGGAGAACTCGGAAGACGACGGGTACTACGCGGGGGGCTACGCCGCCATGGTCGTGGACCCGAGCGGCGCGCCCCACATCACGTGGTTCGTCAACGACCTCGCCGCCAGCAACGGGGAGCTGTGGTACGCCACGCCGAACGATCCGTAGATTCGCCGGCTACTGGGCCTCGTCCGCCCCGATATCCGGCCCCGCCCCCTGCGGCCGCGAATCGCCGTCCATATCCGAGATGACGCCCGCGTCGGTCCCCGCGTCGACGGCCGGGCAGCCCGGCAGTAGGTGGTAATTCCCTGCGCCGGCTTCGAAGAGCTCCTCGACGGTCGCCGTGATGGCGTGGGTGTCGAATCCCAGCGCCTGCCACTCGCCCAGGTCGATCCAGTCCTCGTCCGTGTCCTCGAAGATCGTTCCGGGGACGTAGACGTTGTAGTCGATGACCAGCCCCGAGTCGGACTCGGCGTCCACGGCAGCGGCGTCGTAGGTGTCCGTGATGACGATGTTGTTGACGAAGGTGTTGTCCACGCTGCCGTTGCGGAAGCTGACCCCGTGGCGATCGCAGTTGCGGCAGTCGATGGTGTTGTGGGCGAAGAGGTTGCGTTTGCAGCCGAAGTCGAAGTTGCCCTCGTCCCCCCAGTCGCTCCAGCCGTCGTCCCAGTTGGCGATGCCGCCGGTGAGGGCGTTGCCGTAGATGATGTTGTTGACGAAGACCGTGTCCTCGACGCCGGCGAGGTTGAGGGCCGAGCCGCCGGTGTCGCCGCAGTCGTACAGGATGTTCCCCTCCACGATCCCGTCGGACATGATCCCGTCGGTGAACGGGTGCTCGGGGTCATTGGTCTCGGGGTCGGCGTTGAGCTGCAAGCAGGCGCCGTCCGCCGCCTCGACGTAGTTGTTGCGGATGATCGAGCCGTCCTGGTGGTTGGTCCAGTAGATGCCGTGCTCTTCAGCGCCGACGGAGGAGGAGTCCTCCAGCACGCAGTCGTAGCACAGCGAGCTGCTGATCAGCGATCGGCCGGCCTGACCGAAGCCGGGCCCTTCAGCGTCGATCTCCCGGGCGACGTTGCGGTAGATCGGCTCGTCGGGTAGGCCCGAGAAGATCACCGCCCGTACGCTCTGGCCCGCATAGGCGGTGGCGTCCAGCCGGAGGTTCTGGAAGCGCACATCGTTCCCACGTGAAAACAACAGCGCGTTGCGGCCGTCGCAGCTCACGATGGCGTCGAGCACCGGCACGCCGCCCTCACCGATGATGGCCAGATCGTCGTCCCAGACGCAGACCCCCTCGTAGCTGGTGCCGGTGGCCACGACGTGGATGTGGGTCAGCCCGTCCAGGTGATCGAAGGCGGCGGCGATGGTGGCGAAGGGCTCGTCCTCCGTGCCCGGATTCATGTCGTCGCCGGCTTCGTTGTCGACCCACAGCTCGCTGTCCGGCGGGAGCTCCGTGTCGTCGTCATCGTCGTCATCGTCGGCCGTGTCGTCGTCGTCGTCGTCGTCGCTGGCGTCGTCGTCGTCGCCGCCGCCGGCCGCGTCGTCGTCATCGGCCGTCGGGCAGCCCGCCAGGGCCAGTGTGATTCCCAATATCCAGAGCCAGTGCAACCGTTTCATCATGGGCATACCAATGCGTTGTCCACGTGCACCGCGCTGCTCCAGATGACCTGCAGGCTGTCGCCGATGGCCGTACCGAACAGCTCACTGGAGCTGATGGTCAGCGTGGTGTGTGGGTGTTGAATCGATCCATACAATGCCGAGGCGGTGCCCAGCTCCATGCCGTCGGTACCCAGCATGTAGATGGTGAGTCTGGACGGATCGCCGGAGACGACGTTGACCTGGGCCGACCAGATGACGTCGAGGACGCCATCGACGTAGAGCTCCAGGGAGGAACCGGGCTCCAGGTTCGCAGATCCGTCCACGGATAGGCCGTATTGCAGGCACCCGGACGCCGTGTCGTCGTCCGCCGTGTCGTCATCATCGTCGCAGCAGGCGTCATCGTCGTCGTCCTGGGTTCCGTCCGTGTCCGTGTCACGGATCAACGAACCCGGGCAGCCAAACAGCGACCCGATCACCAGGAGCAGCAACCATAACGGCAAGGCGACAGGGGTTCTGGGGTTCATCGGCTCCCTCCCGTACTCCGACGGCATCCGCCGTCCGAGTTCCTCTGCGGGCATTCGCAGCCTATCAAACTGCGGGACCTGCCTCAAAACCATGAAAAGGACGGATCTCAGGAGCGATACCAGTGGTGGGGGGCTATTCCCATCCCGGCCCAGCGCCGAACTCGTAGTCCAGCTGCAGCAAGGTCTGCTCCTCGATCGTGACGTCCACGCAGCGGCGGAACGACGTGCAGACCCAGTAGTCCCCGGTCTCGAGTTCCAGCTCGTAGAAACCGCGTTGATCGGACACGGTCTGGGCGTGGGGCTGTGTGCCGTCCTCGGGGTCGTCCGACGGCTCCTCCACGAATACTTCGACGGCGAAATCGGGCGGATCTTTCGTTGGCTGACTGCTGAATTCTGCGCATAAACAGTAGAAATCACACAGGAATCGGGCCGCAGAGCCGAAATGGCTACTGCCTACGTTGCTGCGGAGCGGGATCGGCTGCGGTTCAGGCCGACTTCTTCTTGGGGGTCTTGGCGGGCCACGGGACGTCGAGGGCGTCGAGGATGGCTTGCTGCTGGGCGTCCGGCCGCATCAAACGCTGAAACGGCTTGTCGCCGGGGTTGTAGACCAGGAAGGTCAGGCGCGAGAGGCTCGCCATGGCGTCTTGCCAGGTCACGGCCCCCGGATCATCGTCCGTGGTGCCAAAGGCCTTGGCCAGACGAGCCTGGATCTCACGGGTGACGATCAGTGCCAGCATCGAGGCGAAGACGTGGCCCCGCGTTCGACTCGCCTTGCGGACGCAGATGGGACGGACCTCGAGACCGCCGGTCTTGAGCGTACGGAAGTCCCGTTCGACGCGTTGCAAGCTCGAATACAGGTCGTTGACGGTCTCGGGATCGACGAGCTCGGCGGGCACGTCGGTCTCGATGACGTAGCAGCCGTCCAGCAGGCCCGCGTCGTCTTTGGCGGCCTCGTCGATGTCGCAGCGGATCACGCGTCCGTCGAGCGTGAGGGTTACAAAGCGACTGAGCTTGTGGTGCCAGGCCCATTCCTCCAGGCCCTTGAGACCTGCCTCGGGACTCGCTCGGCGCGACTGGGCGACGAAGGCGTTTCGCTCGTTGACCTTGGATTGCAGGGCCCGCAGCTTGTTCTCCCGCCGGTGATGCTCCTTGCGCCGGACCGCGTCGTTGCGACGAAGCATCAGTCGAAATCCGTCGTGCTCCACCTCGTGGACCTGCTCGTCGAACAGGCCAAACTGGAGGACCTTGTCCTTGAGCAGCGTCCGTACTTGGGCATTGGTCAGGGCCGAGATGTAGTGGTAGCCCTGCTCCATCAACGCCCACTTCCCCTTGGCCTTGACCATGCCCCGGTCGCCCACGAAGACGACCTCGTCGATCTTGAATCGCTGTTTCAGTGTTTCAATCTGCTCGGGGACCGTCGTCGGGTCCGACGTGTTCCCTCGGAAGACGCGGATGGCGAGGGGATGGCCATCATCGGCGGCCAAAAGCCACCCCCCGCAAAGGGTGTTTTGCCCCATGGCGAACCCGGTGGTGCCCC
>CAYZVO010000039.1:46759-47087 GCA_964481655.1 uncultured Enterobacterales bacterium
GGGGGGGGGCGGCGGTGTCCCCGGGTACCCGGGGGTGGGGGGGGGTTGGGCGGGGGGCGGGGGAAAACACCCCCCCGACGATCTGCTTCTTGCCCCGCTTGCCATCGCGGTTGTACCCGTAGGCCGCCAGCTCGTTGCACTCGCCCTCGAAGTACGAGGACGTCACGTCGTACAGCACCAGCACCGGCGGAGCTCCGGCCTTCTTGACGTACGCCTTGTACAGCTTGTCCTCGATGGCGTGCTGATGCTCGTCCAGCCAGTCCAGCGCCTCGAGCAGCGCGTCCTCGCTCAACGCATCGAGGTTGAGGACCTCGTCCACCGCGTGATC
>CAYZVO010000040.1:0-4659 GCA_964481655.1 uncultured Enterobacterales bacterium
GGGAGGCCCGCAGGACCTCGAGGTTCCGCTGCCGGGGACCCCAGCCTGGGATGTTGTCGAAGGGGAAGGCGCAGAGCACCAGATCCACCGGCCCGGGCAGGCGCGCGCCCGGCGCGGCGGCATCCAACAGGCGGTACTCGCCGGCGGGGTCGGCCCGACGGGCCAATTCGATCATCGCCGGGGAGACGTCCACGCCCACCACGTCGAAGCCCAGATCCCGCAGCACACGGGTGGAGCGCCCGGCACCGCAGCCGAAGTCGATGGCCCGACGGCCCGACACGTGGCGGGCCACCAGCGCGGGAAGATCACGGAAGGCCAGCAGGTAGGTCCCGGGGAACGCCAGCTGGGCATACGCCGCGGCGTAGCTGGGATCTTCGTAGCAGTTGACGATGGTCACAGGGCACCTCCAGGGATGACACCCAGAGGATAGCGAGGGGTTGGTATGTCGAAAAGGACCGAATGGAACGCTCGTTCAGCATACCAATTCCAACTCAGCGCCCCCGCTTGCGCTTCTCCGCCTTGGCCTCTTTCACCATCTTGGCCATGCGCCGGCCGGCCCGCTTGCGGGCGCGGGGATCGCGCATGGCCTGGCGGGCGGCGACCTCGCCCTGCAGGGTGTGCCAGCTGTCGAGCCGCTCGGGATCGAGGCGGCCGTCCTCCACCGCAGCCAGCACCGCGCAGCCTGGCTCGTCGACGTGGCGGCAGTCCCGGAAGGCGCAGTCGCCGGTCAGCTCGGAGATCTCCGGGAAGGTGGCGTCCAGACCCTGATCGCTCCACAGGGCGACCTCGCGGATGCCCGGGGTGTCGATGATCAGGCCCCGATCCTGGGCCAGCTGGTGCAGGTGGCGGGCGGTGGTGGTGTGCTGACCGCGGCCGTCCCGTTCCCGCACCTCGCGGGTGGCCTCGACCTCTTCTCCCTGCAGCACGTTGAGCAGCGAGGACTTGCCCACCCCGGAGCTGCCCAGCATCACGATGGTGCGCCCGGGCTCGAGCCAGGGCTCGAGATCGTCCAAGCCGCCGTCCCACATGATCGTCGTGGTGACCACCGGGATGCCCGGCGCGGCGGACTCGGCGGTGCCGACGGCCCGGCCCAGACCGCCCGGGTCCAGGTCGATCTTGTTGATGACCACCACCGGCTTCACCCCGCCGGCGTGGCACAGGGCCAGGAAGCGCTCCAGGCGACGGGGGGCCAGGTCTCCGCCCATGGCTGTGACCAACAGGGCCACGTCGACGTTGGCGGCGAGCACCTGGGCCACGGTGGCCCGGCCCGCGGCCTGGCGCACCAGGGTGGTGGCCCGCCCCAGCCGGGCCTGGATGGTCACGGGCTCAGGGGTCACGGCCACCCAGTCCCCCACCGCCAGCTGGTGGTTGCGGGTGGTGTCCACGGTCCAGCTCCCGCTGGGTGCCACCAGCACCGCGCTGCGCCGGTGCACCGTGGCCACCCGGGCCGGCAGCAGCTCAGGGCGGTCGAGGGCATCGAGCTCGGCCGCGAGCGTCGCCGTCCAGCCGAGGGCGTCCAGTGAAGGCATCGCGCTAGCGCACGAAGTCGGCGGTGTCCCGCGGCTCGAGCTTGTAGGCGCTGTAGCTGTAGGTCAGCGGCCCGGTGATCGAGGTGAAGCTCTCGTGGACGCCGTAGTAGCTGTGGTAGTCGAAGAACATGTCGTCCAGCGAGATGCCGTAGTCCAGCAGGGACTCGCCGTAGCTGTCGGCTTCGCTGTTGATGGTCGGGTTGCGCAGCTCCAGCAGCACGCCCTCATAGGGCTCCCAGTCGCTGGGCACGCTGCTCAGGGTCGTGGCGGTGGGCGAGCCGTACCCCAGGACCTGCACGTCCGCCGCGGCGCTCACCGAGATCTCGGTGAGGTCGTAGTACTCCTTGACCTCGCCCGTGACGTCGAGCTTGTCGCCTTCGGCCACCGAGACCACCTCGGAGCCGACGTAGACGTACAGGCCCGAGTAGCTGCCGCCGCCCTGATCCTGGATGAAGAAGCCGCCGGAGCTGGTGGCGACCGGCGAGGTCGCGATGACGTCGGTGAGCGTGACGATGTCGCCCTCGGCGTAGACCCCGCGCTGCACGTCCTCGCAGGTGACCACGTCGGTGTCGGCGTCGCTGTCGGCGTCGGCATCCGCGTCGCTGTCGGCGTCGGCGTCGGCGTCGCTGTCGGCGTCGGCGTCGGCGTCGCTGTCGGCGTCGGCATCCGCGTCCGCGTCGGCGTCGGCGTCCGTGTCGCTGTCGGCGTCGGTGTCCGTGTCCGTGTCGCCCTCGGGGCAGTCGGGGGTGCCGCTGCAGTCCGAGTCGTCGCAGTCCACCGCGCCGTCGCGGTCGTTGTCGTCGCCGTCGCTGCACTCACCGGGGAAGGTGCCCTCGGGATCGCCGCAGGCGGAGACCAGGGCCAGGGGGAGCAGCAGGGCGAGGGCGGGGAGGATGCGGGGGTCCATGGTCTCTCCAGGGGTGGGGCCGAGCGAATCCTATTCGGCCAGCCACGGGGCGCCACCCATCGACGCCACCGCTACTCCCGGAAGTCGTCCAGATCACGAGGCTCGAGCTTGAAGGCTCCGTAGCTGTAGTTCACCACGCCGGTGACTCCGGCGAAGCGATCGCCGGAGATCACATGCTCGTGCCAGCCGAAAAACATGTCGTCGAGGGGGAGCCCGAAGCTGGTCTGGCCTTCGCCGTAGGCGTCCGCGACGCTGGTCACGCTCAGGTCGACCAGCTCCACCAGCACGCCCTCGTAGGGCTCCCAGTCCGCCTCGGCGGCCGTGAGCGCCGTCTCCACGGGGTGGCGGGTCCCGGTGACGGCGATCTCCGAAGGGCTGCCCACCGTGATCTCGGTGAGATCGTAGTACTCGCTGATCTCCCCGGTGAGGGTCAGCTGATCCCCCCGCTGCACGTCCGCGGACAGGCCCTCGAGGTAGACGAACAGCCCAGACCAGGGGCCGCCGCCGATGTCCTGCACGAACACGCCGTAGCTCCAGTCCGCGCTGTCGCTGGTGGCCACCACGCCCTCGAGGGTCACCGTACCGCTGACCTCGCCCTGCTGGACCTGAGCGCAGGTGACGATCGGGGGCGGGTCGCCGGGGTCCTCCAAGCCGGTGTCCTCATCGAACAGGCCGGTGTCGATGTCGCCCACCGGCTCGAGGGACACACACTGGTTGTCCGCGTCGAACGCCCCGGAAGGGCAGTCCGGCCTGTCCACGAAGCAGCCGGCGGCGAGCGAGGGAGCGAGGGCGAGGAGGGGCGCGAATCGGGGCAGGTTCATGGCGGGCTCCGCTGATGTTTCAACTGGAAACTATAGGGCTCGGCACAGCGCACCAGCGGATCCGCGCCGTCTGACCCCGGGTCGACCCCAGCGCGAAGGCGAGGCGGTGGTGGACCGCAGCGGACCGCGCCAGGCCTTCGACAGCTGCCAGCGGGCCGCTGAACTGGCCTCACCCCAGGCCGCGGCCTGCACCGACTGGCGGGGGGTGGCCGACGCCTTGCTGGTGGCCATGGAGCAGGCCATCGACGCCCAACCCCTGAACGAAGAGCAGCGCGCGGCGGCCAAGGCCAACGCCGCCCAGTCGGCCGTCCTCAGGCCCAAGCAGCTGCGGCGCCACCTCGAGGGGCTGCTGCAGGGGGACGAACCCGAAAGCCCCTGAGCGGTCGGGAGCCCGACGCGAGCGGCCGGTGGGTGGGCGGGTTGACGGCTAGCCTGGAGCCATGGACACACCACGCCGCCCCCTCCCTCGCCTCATCGCGCTGTCGGCCCTGGCCACCCTGCTCTTCGTGGGAGCCTGCCTCTGGTGCTCCGCCAGCCTGCTGCTGGCCGTGGCCTTGACCCGCGCGGCCAAGCTCACCGCCATCGCGTTCATCCTGGGCGTGCCCGCCATCTGCGGCGCCCCCTTCGCCTGGGGGGCCCGCCGGGGCCGGGAGCCCGCGCTGGCCGTGCTCGGCGTGCTGCTCGCCCTGGGCGGCCTGGCCTGGGGCGGGGCGCGGCACATGGCTCTGGAAGCCACGGCCGACCCCGACGCGGCCCTGCGCTCGGTCTACCTGGGCGAGGGCGCCCACCTGCAGCACGGGCTCGCCAACCTGGTGCCCGAGGTCGACCAGTTCACCCTGGGCTCCTACCTGGTGCCCTGGGTCGACCCGTTCCTGGATGGCGAACAGACCCTGCGGGTGCGGAGCCTGTTCCAGGAGATCTACGGGCAGATGGACGACGATCCCGCCTTCGCCACCATGGGCTCGGCCATGGGCCACAGCTACCGCGAGCTGTTCGGCCGCTCCTGGGACGTCGGCCACGTCTACGTCTACACCCCGGCCCACGAGCCCGGGGAGCGCCTGCCGGTGCTGGTCTTCCTGCACGGCTGGGGCGGGCCCTTCCAGGGCTACCAGTGGGCGCTGAAGCACCTCGCCGACGCCCAGGGCTACGCCGTGGTCTCCCCCAGCTTCGGCATGGGCTGGTGGCGCCAGGACGCGGCGATGCCGACCATCGAGCGCGCGCTGGCCTGGATCGACGCCCAGCCCGAGCTGGACGGTGAGCGCCTGATCCTCTCCGGCCTGTCCAACGGCGGCCCCGGCGTGGGCCGCGCGGCCCGGGCCGCGCCCCCCCCCGGGGGGGGGGGGGTGGTGCCCCCCGGGGGGGGGGGGCAGGGCCGGCGCATCGGGCTGGGGGCGCGCCGGGC